>CAMDFT010000019.1 GCA_945897795.1 Limnohabitans sp. Rim8
GGGCTGCAAAGCCCGCTGTACGTGCCCGAAACCATCACCGGCATGGAGTTGCTGGACAACTTCAGGTTGTCCGATGTGCACATGGCGTTTGTGATCGACGAGTACGGCGAGGTGCAGGGCATCATCACGCTGCAAGATTTGATCGAGGCGATCACGGGTGAGTTCCAGCCGCGTGACCCCGAAACTTCTTGGGCGGTGCAGCGCGAGGACGGCAGCTGGCTGCTGGACGGCCACATTCCGGTGCCTGAACTCAAGGACCGCCTGAACCTGGACACCGTGCCCGAAGAGGAGCGTGGCCGCTACCACACCCTCAGCGGCATGATCATGCTGCTGACCGGCACCTTGCCCAAGGTGGCCGACGCGGTGGAGTGGGAAGGCTGGAAGCTGGAGATTGTGGACATGGACGGCCGGGCCATCGACAAAGTGCTGGCCATGCGCCTGCCGCCTGTTGACCCTGAGGTCGAGTCCGAAGGGATACTGTTGCTGGGCAGCTGATCTGCCTGCAGGCACAAAAAAAGCACCCGTTGAGGGTGCTTTTTTTTTGAGCTGAACACGCTCGTTTGGGGCGTCAGTCGCCTTCTTAAAACGGTGCGTCTTTGCGCTCGTTGCTGGCCGCTTCGGTGCCTTCACCGGTGGCGTTGTCGGAGGCTCTTTCTGCAGCGCTGCCTTCGGCTTCGGCATCCGGGTTGTGCGTGTCGCCAGTGCGTTCGCGGCTCAGGGCGTCCACGGCGGTGCGCACGTTGGCCTTGTCGCCCGCGCTGGCAAATTTGCTGTACTTGCCCAAGATGCTGACCAGCTGGCCATAAATGCGGGGCGCACCGGCCAAGCATTCTTTTTGCTCCAAAAAGTCGGCTTCGCCCGTGAAGTTGCCAATCAGGCCACCGGCTTCGGTGACGAGTAAAGAGCCCGCAGCCACGTCCCAAGGGGACAGGCCGGTTTCAAAGAAACCATCGGTAAAGCCTGCAGCCACATAGGCCAGATCCAGCGCCGCAGCGCCCGGGCGGCGCAGTCCGGCGGTGCGTTGCATCACGTCGCCCATCATGCGCAGGTACTGGTTGAAGTTGTCGCCCTTGCGGAAAGGGAAGCCGGTTGAAATGATGCACTCTTCCATCCGGATGCGCTTGCTCACGCGCAGGCGGCGGTCGTTCATGAACGCGCCACGGCCTTTGGTGGCGGTGAACAGGTCGTTGCGGGTGGGGTCGTAAATGACGGCTTGCTCAATCTTGCCGCGCACTTGCAGGGCAATGCTCACGCAATAAACAGGAAAGCCGTGGATGAAGTTGGTTGTGCCGTCCAGGGGGTCGATGATCCAGATGTGGTCAGCCAGCGGGTTGCCGAATTCGCGGCCGGACTCTTCGGCCAGGATGCCGTGGTCAGGGTAGGCGGTCAGCAGGGTCTCGATGATGATTTTTTCGCTGGCGTGGTCGACTTCGGTGACAAAGTCATTGACCTGCTTTTGCGAGATGCGAACCGCTTCAACGTCGAGCGCGGCACGGTTGATGATGGCGCCAGCGGCGCGCGCAGCCTTGATGGCCACGTTGAGCATGGGGTGGAGATTGGACGACATGAATTGTGTGAAGAACTGAACTGGCCCACGCACGATCGCGGCGGCGAAGGGCGGATTTTCTCACGAAAAGTGGGGACATTCGCCATTTGGGCGTCCTGAGCCGGGTGTGCATGCCCATGGCCGGGCGTGGGAGCGTGGACAATTAGGGCATGCAAACGCGATTCATCTTGATAGAAACCAGCCATGCGGGCAATGTGGGCGCTGCCGCCCGGGCCCTGAAAGTCATGGGTTTTGACGACTTGGTTCTGGTGGCCCCGCGCTGGCCCAATGTGCTGCGCAAAGAAGAAACCATCCAGCGCGCCAGTGGGGCCAATGATGTGTTGGCCAAGGCTCGGGTGGTCGATACGCTCGACGAAGCCTTGGAGGGCGTGACCCATTTGTGCGCCACCGCCATGACGCCGCGTGACTTTGGCCCGCCCACCCGTTCGCCGCGTGAACACTTTGCCGAGTTGACCCGGCCCGGTGCGCCCGAGCAGAGCGTGGCTTTTTTGTTTGGCTGCGAGCGCTTTGGCATGAAAAACGAGGACGTTTACCGTTGCCATGTGGCGCTGTCGATCCCGACGAATCCGCAATTCGGCTCGCTCAATTTAGGCTCGGCCATTCAGGTGTTGGCCTACGACTGGCGCGTGGCTTTGGGCGGTTTTCCGGTGCAAGACGCTGTCGCGCCCGCTCACAAAGCCGATGCCCAGCAAGTGGCCGGCATGCTGACCCATTGGGAACAAGCGTTGACCGACATCGGCTTTTTGGACCCGGCGGCACCTAAAAAGCTCATGCCACGCTTGAACCAGTTGTTCAACCGGGCCGACCTGAGCCCAGAAGAAATCCACATCCTGCGTGGGGTGGCCAAGGCCATGATCCAAAACGCCAGCGTCAAGCGATAGACTCAAAGCCTATGTTTTCTCGCCTTCGCTCCGACATCCAATGCATCCTTGACCGGGACCCCGCCGCCCGCACTTCTTGGGAAGTGCTGACCTGTTACCCGGGCCTGCACGCTTTGGTGCTGCACCGCCGTGCGCACTGGTGCTGGAGCCATGGCTTCAAGTGGCTGGGGCGCTTCATCTCGCATGTGTCGCGCTGGCTTACGGGCATCGAAATCCACCCCGGTGCGCAGATTGGCGAGCGGGTGTTTTTTGACCATGGCATGGGCATCGTGATCGGCGAGACGGCCCAAATTGGCGAGGGGTGCACCATTTACCACGGCGTCACTTTGGGCGGCACCTCTTTGTACAAAGGGGCCAAGCGCCACCCCACGCTGGGCCGTGATGTGGTGATCGGCGCGGGGGCCAAGGTGCTGGGTGGTTTTGAGGTGGGCGATGGGGCCAAGGTGGGCTCGAACGCGGTGGTGACCAAGCCGGTGCCGGCCGGGGCCACGGCGGTGGGCAACCCAGCGCGCATCATCCAGGCCGAGCAAGATGCCAAGCGCGAAGAAGTGGCCTCCAAAATGGGTTTTTCGGCCTATGGCGTGACCCAAAACGACGACCCGCTGAGCCAGGCCTTGCGCGGTTTGATCGACAACGCCGCAGGCCAGGAGCATCAAATCGCCATGATCTGGCAAGCCTTGGAGCAGCTGTGTGCGCAGCAGCAAGTGACCATGCCCGGCGATGCCGCCAAACGAGAGACCTTCGAGGCCGACAAATTCAACGAGTTGGTGGGCAAGTAATCCCATTGCGCAATGACCACATCGGTCATTTTGGGCAGTCTTGTAGGTCGGTGCCTTCAGGTCCGACATTAACGGTGGTGAGGCGTTGCCTTTTGAAAATGTCGCTTCGCGAAGTGATGGCTGTCGGACCGTAAAGGCCCGACCTACGGGGGATGGCTGTCGGAACGTAAATGCCCGACCGGGAAAATTTCAGGGCGCTGCCTGCAGCGCTGCAGCTGCGGTCATCAGCGCTTTGCGGCGTTCGTGGAGGCTGCGCCAGCGTTGCTGGGCTTCGGGGTCTTGCCCGGTGCTGGCCTCAGTGAGGGCTTCGGTTTCGAGCTGCTTGAGGCGGTCGATCATCAGCATGGTGAGCAAGCGGCGCAGTTCCTGGCGGGCTTCTTGCGGGTCGGGTGGGGTGGCGTCTTCGCTGCCGGCCACGGCATTCAGGTTGTCTTGCGCCATCCAGCGGGTGGCGTCGCCTGCAAAGGGCTGATCTTGCATGTGCTCGCGCAAGGCGGACCAGCCCACAGCCCCTTGTTCGTGAAACTGTGATTCGAGCCAAGCAAACAGCGGGCCGTGCGGCGCAGGCAGGTCGCACAACATGGCGTGGTCTTCGCCCGCCAACGATTCCCACAGCGCCATGTTGCCCAGCAGCAGGCGGGCCGCGTGGTCGGCTCGGCTGGCGGGTACGGTGCGCGGGCCGGTATAGGCCGGAGGCTGTTCACGTTTGTACTTGCTGTTGCCCAATTTGCTGCCCGGCGTCCAGTTGGGATTTTTGTTTTTCCAGTGGCTGTTGCCGTTGGACGGCACGAAAGTCTGGGCACCCGGCCAGGCCTGTGGCTCGCCGTAGTTGGGCTCGAAGTTGGGGTATTCGTCATGCCCTGCACTGGCGGCCTGGCTGGAGGCCGCGTTGGCGGACTGCATGGAGGGGCCAGGGGCAGGGGCTTGGCTGCGTGGTGCAAAGCGCTGGTCACTGGCCGCTTGCTGGCCCCACAGTTTTTCAAGGCCTGCAGTCTCCAGCTGAATCAGTTGTGCCAACTCCGACAGCAGTTGTTGCTTGAGTGCGCCGTCGGGCAGCAGTTGCCACAGCGGGCGCGCTTGGCTGGACAGACGCGCGCGGCCCTCGGCGCTTTGCAAGTCGCAGTCGACGCTGGCCGCGTCGATCAAAAAGCGCGACAGCGGCATGGCCTGCTTGATCTGCTCGGCAAAGGCTTCTTGGCCGAATTCGCGCACATAGCTGTCCGGGTCGTGCTCGGCCGGTAAAAACAAGAACTTGATGCTGCGCACATCGGTGGCGTAGGGCAGGGCACCGTCCAGCGCCTTGCGGGCGGCGCGGCGGCCTGCGCCGTCGCCGTCAAAGCTGAAGACCACCGCGTCGGTGAAGCGAAACAGCTTTTGCACATGGTCGGGTGTGCAGGCTGTGCCCAGCGTGGCCACGGCGTTGGCAAAGCCCAGCTGGGCCAGCGCCACCACGTCCATGTAGCCTTCGGTGACCAGCACGTAGCCTGCGCTGTGCAGGGCTTCGCGGGCTTCGTACAGGCCATACAGCTCGCGGCCTTTGTGGAACACCGGCGTTTCGGGCGAGTTGAGGTATTTGGGTGTGCCGCTGCCAATCACCCGACCGCCAAAGCCGATGCACTCGCCCTTGATGTTGCGGATCGGGAACATGATGCGGTCGCGAAAACGGTCGTAGCGTTTGTCGTCTTCTTCGTTCACGATCACCAGGCCCGACTCGGCCAAGAGCGGGTCGTTGTATTTGGGGAAGATGCTGGCCAAACTGCGCCAGCCCTCGGGCGCGTAGCCCAGGCCAAAGCGCTTGGCAATTTGGCCCGACAGGCCGCGGCCTTTCAGGTATTCCACCGCGTGGGGTGTGATGCGCAACTGCTCGCGGTAAGCGTCTCCGGCTTTTTCCAGCACATCGCTCAGGCTGTCTTGCTTGGCTTTTTGGGCCGCCGCTTTGGCGCGGTCTTCGGGTGACTGCTGCTCTTCGGGCACCACCATGCCGGTTTGCTGGGCCAGGTCTTTCACCGCTTCGATGAAGGTCATGCCCGCGTGCTCCATCAGAAAGCCGATGGCATTGCCGTTTTTGCCGCAGCCAAAGCAATGAAAAAACTGCTTGGTGGGGCTGACGCTGAAGCTGGGGGATTTCTCGCCATGAAAAGGGCACAGGCCCATGAAGTTGGCGCCGCCTTTCTTGAGCTGCACGTACTTGCCCACGATGTCGACCACGTCGACGCGGGACAGCAACTCCTGGATGAAAGACTGGGGGATGGCCATGGGGTTATTTTCACCGATGTGGGCCAGCGATCGGGCAGGCCGGGTGAAGTGTTTCGGGGCAAACCAGCATGGATTTGTGCGCCAGCTCAGGCAAACTGTGCACCATTGGACTTAGAGCCGAAAGGAATGCCCTCATGAACGAAACCAAAGTCAGCATATTTGACCAGGACTTGCCCCAAACCCCGGCCAACCACGCAGCCATCTCCCCGCTGAGCTTCATTGAGCGCACGGCCGAGGTGTACCCCCATCGCCTGGCCATCGTGCACGGCGATTTGCGCCAGGATTGGGCCACCACCTACCGCCGCTGCCGCCAGCTGGCCAGTGCGCTGGCGCAGGCGGGCATTGGCAAGAACGACACGGTGGCCGTGATGCTGCCCAACACGCCGCCCATGGTCGAGGCGCACTTTGGCATTCCCATGGCGGGGGCTGTCCTCAATGCGATCAACACCCGACTCGATCCGGAGACCGTGGCCTTCATGCTGGACCACGGCGAGGCCAAGGCCGTGATCGTGGACCCGGAATTTGCGGGGGTGATGAAAAAAGCGCTGGCGCTGCGCCAGACCACGCGGCCTTTGCTGGTGATTGACGTGGAGGACGTGCTGTACACCGGCCCCACCGAAAAGCTCGGCGAGCTGACTTACGAGGCCTTTGTGGCCCGTGGCGACGCCGACTTTTCCTGGAGTTTGCCCGCCAACGAGTGGGACGCGATTGCGCTGAACTACACCAGCGGCACCACCGGCAACCCCAAGGGCGTGGTCTACCACCACCGGGGCGCGGCCACCAATGCGATCTCCAACATTCTCGAATGGGACATGCCCAAACATGCGGCCTATTTGTGGACACTGCCCATGTTCCATTGCAACGGCTGGTGCTTTCCCTGGACAGTGGCGGCGCGTGCGGGCGTGAACGTGTGTTTGCGCAAGGTCGATGCCCAGGCCATGTTCGATGCCATGCGCGACCAGGGTGTCACGCATTACTGCGGCGCGCCCATCGTGCACGGCCTGCTGGTGAACGCCCCGGCCGCCATGAAGGCGGGCGTGCCCGCCGGCATCAAGGCCATGGTGGCGGGCGCTGCGCCACCTGCATCGATGATCGAAGGCATGGAGCAAATGGGTTTTGACTTGACCCATGTGTACGGCTTGACCGAGGTGTATGGCCCCGCCACCGTGTGCCCCAAGCACCCCGAGTGGGACGCGCTCGACATTGGCGATCGGGCCCGACTGAATGCCCGCCAGGGCGTGCGCTACCACCTGCAGCGCGATGTTCGGGTGCTCAACCCCGAAACCATGCAGCCCGTGCCGCAAGACGGTGAGACCATGGGCGAGATCATGTTCAAGGGCAACATCACCATGAAGGGGTATCTCAAGAACCCCAAAGCCACGCAAGAGGCTTTTGCAGGTGGGTGGTTCCACAGCGGCGACTTGGCGGTGCAGTACCCGGACGGCTACTTCAAGATCAAGGACCGCAGCAAAGACATCATCATCTCGGGCGGCGAAAACATCTCATCGATCGAGGTGGAGGACGTGCTGTATCGCCACCCCGCTGTGCTGGCGGCCGCAGTGGTGGCCAAGCCCGATGCGCGCTGGGGCGAGACGCCTTGCGCCTTTGTGGAGCTGAAGGCCGATGCCCAAGTCACAGCCGAGCAGATCGTGGCGCACTGCAAGCAGCACTTGGCGGGCTTCAAGGTGCCGCGTGCCGTGGTGTTTGGCGAATTGCCCAAGACCAGCACCGGCAAAATTCAGAAATTCGAGTTGCGCAAGCAGGCGGGCTCGGCGGCTGCAATCGACATTTGACGCACCCAGGGGCCAGGGATCGCAGAGGTTCTCTTTTTCGGAGCAGCCCAAATGACAAAGGCCACCTGGCGGTGGCCTTGGCTTGAGGCCTGACGCGGGTCAGGGCCTCTGAAAGCGCTAGGCTGCAATGGGCTCAGGCCTTGCTCTTCTTTTTGGACTTCTTGGTTTTCTTGGCGGTTTTTTTGGCCGCTTTTTTCTTGGCTGGTGCTTCGGCTTTGGGGGTGACAGCCGGGGCGGGTGCGGGAGTCACAGTCGGGTTGGCGGTCACGGCAGGGGCGGCCATTGGCGCAGGTGCTGGCGCCTGAGCCGGTGCAGCTGCCTGGGCCATGGCGGCGGTTGCCAGCAGGCTGGCCAAGAAGGTGGTGATGGACTTGATCATGCGAGGCCTTTGAAAATCAGGAAAAAATAATTCCTTTGCATTATGAAAGGCGAAGTTCTCTTTTTGAGAGAGGACATTCAAATTTTTATGCGATGTCGAAGGCGTGGGTGCTGAAGTGGCCTGCACGCCGGTCGGCAAAATAATGCTCCAGTGTTTCCTTGACGGTGCGAAAGGCCAATTCGTCCCAAGGGATTTCTTCTTCGGTGAACAAACGCGCTTCCATGGTTTCGTGGCCGGGGTCAAACACGTCACTGGTCAGGCGGGCGCGGTAATACAAATGCACCTGGCCCACACGGGCGACGCTCATCACGGTGAACAGGTCTTCCATGATGAATTGCGCACCCGCCTCTTCGGTGGTCTCGCGCGCTGCGCCTTCTGAGGTGGATTCGCCCAGCTCCATGAAGCCGGCTGGCAAGGTCCATTTGCCTTTGCGCGGCTCGATGTTGCGTTTGCACAGCAGCACTTGGTCGCCCCAGTGGGGCACGGTGCCCACCACGTTCAGGGGGTTTTCGTAGTGCACCGTGTGGCAGGCGGTGCAGATGGCGCGCAGCTTGGTGTCGCCGTCATCGGGCAAACGGTAGGCCACCGCTGCGCCGCATTGACGGCAATGGCGAATGGCTTCCCGTGTGTGCATGGTGTCAGATTTTCAGAGTAAACAAGACCACGGACGGAACAAACACGATCAGCAAGATGCGCAGCAGGTCCGAGGCTAAAAATGGCATGATGTATCGGAAGATGTCCTTCATGGGCACATCTTTCGTCATGCTGCTGATGATAAACACGTTCATGCCCACGGGTGGCGTGATCAGACCAATCTCCACAACCATCAGTGCCAATATGCCAAACCAGATGGCTTTGGATTCAGGGTCCATGCCCCACAGGTCAATGCTCATGATGATGGGAAAGAAAATCGGAATGGTCAGCAGCAGCATGGACAGGCTGTCCATCACGCAGCCCAGGACCAGGTAAATGGCGATGATGGTGAACAGTACGGCCAGAGGAGACAGGTCCATGCCGACCACCCATTTCGCCAGTTCGGTGTTGACCTGGGTCAGTGCCAGAAACACGTTCAACACGTCTGCGCCCAGCAAGATCAAAAAGATCATGCCCGTGCCCACCGCCGCACCGTACAAGCATTGCAGCAGGCCTTCACCGCGCAAACCGCCCGATTTCCAGGCCACAAAAGCGGTGGCTACGGTGCCGATCGAGGCGGCTTCGGTGGGGGTGAAGAAGCCGCCGTAAATGCCGCCAATGACCACCATGAAAATCAACAATACTGGCCAAGTCTCGATCAGGGCCCGCAAGCGTTGGGCCCAGCTGAAACGATCACCCCGGGGCGCATCTTGTGGACTGATACGGGCGATGATGCCGATGACCACCATGTAGCCAATGGCCGCGATGATGCCTGGCACGAAAGCAGCCATGAACAATTTGGCGATGTTTTGCTCGGTCATAATGGCGTAAATGACCAAGGGCACCGAAGGTGGAATCAGGATGCCCAACGTGCCCCCCGCTGCGATCACGGCCGCCGATAGGCGTTCAGAATAGTTGTGCGCTTTGAGCTCAGGCAGGGCCACCTGGCCCATGGTCGCTGCCGTGGCCAGCGATGAGCCGCAAATGGCCCCAAAACCGGCGCAAGACGTGACGGCGGCCATGGCCATGCCGCCGCGCCAGTGGCCAATCATGGCGTTGCCCGCCTTGAACAGGGCTTTGGACAAGCCGCCATTGGTGGCGAACTGGCCCATCAACAAGAACAGTGGCACCACCGACAAGTCATAGTTCGAGTAGCGTGCAAAGGCGACGTTCTTGTAATAGTTCATCAACGGGTCCCAGCCCGACATGAAGATATAACCCACACTGCCCGTCAGCAGCATGGCCACGCCAATGTGGATCCTGAGCGCCAACAGCAGCATTAGGACGGCGAACATCAAGGAACCCCATTCGATGCCGGTCATGGTGTGATTTCTTTCATTTTTTCAAGGGCGCGGTAAAGGGCTGTGACGGTCAGTAGCGCAAACGAGGGCACCAGTGGCACATAGGCCCACCAAGTGGGGATCTCCAGCAGCATCGATGCGTCAAAGTTACCCTGCAAATCCCGCAAGCCCACCCAGATGCGCCAAGTGAGCAAAGCAGAAAACCCGGCCAACAACAGGTTCGCCAGCGTGTCCAGTAAGGCATTGAGTTTGGCGGGCGCTTTGGCTGTGAAAAAGTCCACGATCACATGACCCGAAATCCAGTGGGTGTAGGGCAGCGACATGGCCACAGCACCCGCGCACAAAAACTGAACCAACTCGTAGTCGCCGAGCAAGGGCGAGTCAAAAAACGCACGGCCCACGATGCTGCGCAAAGACATGAAGGCCATGGCCAGCAAGGTCAAGCCCGACAAAATGGCCAAAAATTTACTCAAACGGTCCAGCACCCAGCCCAGGCCTTTGTACTGACGTGTGGATATGACATGGACGACTTCAGCCACAGGGCTTCTCCTTGGGACGAAAAAATGGGGTGGGCCGCAGCTCACCCCATGGCTCTCAAAGCAAGACCGAAGTCTTTATTTGGTGTATTGCTTGATCAGGTCCTGGGCTTCCTTCAGCATGGCGGCACCGTTCAGCCCACGCTTGTTCATGTTGTCCACCCACTCGTTGTCCTGCTCGTCGGTGGCCTTCTTCCAGCGTGCCAGCTCAGCCGGTGGGATCACCGAGATGGTCTGGGTTTTGGTGTCTGCAAACACCTTGCGGCCTGGCACATCGTTGCCCTCTTGCGTTCCGCCCAGGAAAGCCGAGAACTCGCGACCGGAGTTCTTGTCGATCACGGCTTTCAGGTCAGCAGGCAGCGACTCGTACTTGGCCTTGTTCATGGGTACCACGAACACGGTGGTGTACAAAGCAGGGTAGCTCTTGTCGGTCTCAGCGCTGAACTTGGTCAGCTCGTGCACCTTCAGGCCAGGCGCCACTTCGTAGGGGATTACCGCGCCATCGATCACGCCTTTGGACAGGGCTTCAGGCACCTGGGGAACAGGCATGCCCACAGGAGTGGCACCCATCTTGGTCAGCATTTTGGTCACGTTGGCTGTGGGGCCGCGCACCTTCAAGCCCTTGAAGTCTTCCATTTTGGTGATCTGCTTGTCGCGGGTGAAGATCACGCCTGGGCCGTGCACATGAACGGCCAGCAGTTTCACGTCCTTGTGCTCGTCCATGGCGTTCTTTTGCACGAAGTCCCAAGCGGCACGGCTGGTGGCTGCAGCATTGGTCATGGTGAAGGGCAGCTCAAACACTTGGGTTTTGGCAAAGCGGCCTGCCGAGTAACCCGCCACAGTCCAGACCACGTCGGCCACGCCGTCTTTGGCTTGGTCATACAGCTGAGGTGGCGTGCCACCCAGTTGCATGGCGGGGTAGATTTCGCACTTCAGGCGGTCTTTGGAGTCGCGTGCAATGTTCTTGCACCAGTCGCCCAGCATGGTGGTGTGCTGGATGGACTGTGGGCCCAAAAAGTGGTGCACTTTCAGGGTGATGGTTTGGGCGTGTACGCCAAAACCAACGGCCATCAGGCCAGCGGCCAAGGCCGTTTGTTGTAAGAACTTCTTCATCGACTTGTCTCCATCATGGGTTGAAAAACGGGATGATAAACCAACCAAGCGGTCGGTTAATGAAAAGAATGGCTCAAGGGGGGCTGAGTTTGGGGAGCCCTAAAGCCCCCTCATTTCAACGTACATGAATTATGTTGCATCTTCGGTCGCCATTTGCGAGGGTTAACCCTTCATTGTTGGGGGTGCGTACTTTTATTGATTGAACAAAAGTGCTTTTACGGCTGGCCAGACGGCGTTTTAGCGACATTGCAGGTCAGGAAATTTTTATTTGCAAGCTGCTCAAGCCTGCCACCTGTCCCACCAGCACATCGCCTGCCACCACGGCGGCCACGCCTTCGGGGGTGCCGGTGTAAATCAGATCACCCGGCTGCAGTTCCCACGCAGCCGACAGGTGTTCAATGGTTTCGGCCACGTTCCAAATCAGTTTGGCCACGTTGCTGCGCTGACGGTCTGCACCGTTGACTTGCAGGCTGATCTTGGCGTTGTTCGCATCGCCGGCTTGGGCGATGGGGGTGATGGGGCCGATGGGGGCCGAATGGTCGAAGGCCTTGCCGATGCACCAAGGTCGGCCTTGTTTTTTCATCTCGTTTTGCAGGTCGCGGCGCGTCATGTCCAGACCCACGGCATAGCCATAGATGTGCTGCGCCGCGTCGGCCGCCGAAATGTTGCGCCCACCTTTGCCAATGGCCACCACCAGTTCGATCTCGTGGTGCAGGTTTTGCGTGAGGCTGGGGTAAGGCATGGCACCGGTCTGGCCCGCTTCGACCACCACCAGACTGTCGCTGGGTTTGAGAAAAAAGAATGGCGGCTCGCGCCCTGTAAAGCCCATCTCTTTGGCGTGTTCTTCATAATTGCGGCCCACACAGTAAATGCGGTGCACCGGAAAACGTTCGGGTTGGCCCAGCACAGGCACCGAGACCACGGGCATGGGTGAAAATACAAAACTCATGGGTCGCTTTCTTGAACAATGAAAATAAGATGTTAAACGCAATGCCTGAATGTTGGCACTTGCCACAAACGCGCTGAACACCGAAACACGACACGCACATGATCCAAAGCATCGACCTGCAGGCCACACCGGGTCACCTGATTCGACGGGCCCAGCAAATTGCCGTGGCCATTTTTGCCGAGCAACTGGCCAGCGCCGACATCACGCCCGTGCAGTTCGCCATCCTGAACGCCTTGCTGGGCAGCCCGGGCATTGACCAGGTGAGCCTGGCCAAGCGCGTGGCCTTTGACCCGGCCACTTCGGGCTCGGTCATTGGGCGGCTGGAAGCCAAGGGTTGGGTGGTGCGAGAGGCCGATCCGTCTGACCGCAGGCGCAAGCTGTTGGTGGTCACGCCGCAGGGTGTTCAGGCTCTGGCCCATATCCAAAGCGATGTGGCCCGGGTGCAAGAAAAAATCCTGGCCCCGCTGACGCCGCAAGAGCAAAGCCAGTTTGTGCATTTGCTCTCGCGCCTGGTGCAAGGCCATCAAGCCGATTGAAGCCCGGCTCAGGCCGAGGTGTAGGTCAGCTCGAAGTGCTCCACATTCGGGGGCGCGGCAAAGAAGGGGCCGACGATGGCGCGCCACTCGGCAAACAGTGGCGACTGGCGAAAGCCCACCGTGTGGTCTTCCAGCGTGTCCCAGAAAATCTGCAACACAAAGCGCTCGGGGGTTTCAATGCAGCGGTTGACCTTGGCCCCTCGAAAGCCCTTGGCCCTTGAGGCCACGGTGTTCAGGCCCAGCTCAATGGCTTGTTCAAAAGCAGCCTGTTGGCCAGGCTGGATGCGAATGTCGGCGAGTTCGAGGATCATGGTCTTGTCCAAAAGAAGGCTGGTAAAACACCACGATACCCGATTCCTGGCCAGTCAGGCTTCACTGGCAGGTCATTCAGCAGCCCCGTGATCAGCGCACTTTGACGCTTACGGTGTTGGCGTCTGAACCGGCCATGAGCCAGGCCAGACTTTGGGCCAATGAGGCGCAAGCGTCTACGGTGAACTGTCCCGATTGCATGCACGAGACCACCTCGCCGGGGCTAAGACGCCGGAATTCCTGCACTTCGCCATCGGCGTTGATGGGGGTCTCTCGCTCCGAGAGGTGCAGGTTGTAAACCAGCAATTGCTCGTCATGCCAGCCTTGGGGCTCGGGCCTTTGTGTGCGAATCACCCCAGCCCCCCGCAAGCGGGTTGGATCGCTCAAGTGCAAGCTGGCTTCTTCGGCCAGTTCACGCAGTGCCGTTGTCAAGGGGCTTTCTCCGGCCGTCAATCCCCCGGCGGCCAGGTTGTCCAGCAGGCCCGGGTCGGTGACTTTGTGGTTTGATCGGCGGCCGCACCACAGGTCACCTTGTGGCAAAAAACCATGGATGTGCACCGCATGGCTCATCATGCCCAGGTGCCTGAAGCCCGCCCGCTCGACGCACAAAAATGGGGGCACGTCCAAAGCCGGTGGCCAAGCGGGCGTGTCAGGCCACCACGCAAAAAATTCACCGCGCCATCCAGTCAATCGCCCTTGGGCCGCTTGCTGAACCAAAAAAGTCTGCAGGGCTTGACTGCGTTGCAATGGCTGGTCTGCTGCCGTTTGCCAGCGCAAACGACCCTGCACGATGGTGCATCCGGGCAACAAGGCCACCATGTCCTGGGCGCGATCGGCAGACACCCAGCCGATGTCGATCCCGTCACATGACCAAACTGACCCACCCGCAGGCCGCGCGTGTTGGGCCTGCAGTTGGTTGGCCAGCCAGGCTTGTTGCGGCCCGCTCAGGCGGGACCAAAAAGCTTGTTCAGGACACACCCTTGGGGTCATGTGGTCTCAAGGGGTTTCGCCCGAGGCCATGCGCTGCTCTATGCGGGCGATGGCGTCCGGCAAATCGGCCACACTGTCAATCACCTCATGGGCCCCGGCCGCGAGTAGCAGGGCGCTGGCGTTGGTTTTGGCATGGGCCTGGTCTTGTTCGCTGGCTTGCAGCCAGTGCTCATGCGTCCAGCCCAGCGCGTTGCCACTCATGGCCACACCCACGGTCCAGGCACCTGCGGCCAGGCCTTCGGCCAATCCGGGCGCGGTGTCGTCGACCTTGATGACCTGAGATGCCTTGCCTTGCAAACCCATGGCCTGCAAACAAGCCTGCATGCCCATAGGGTCAGGGCGGCTGCGGACCACGTCGTCGCAACACACCACCAAGGCCGGTGCGAAGCCCTGTGCCTGGGCGATCTCAATCAAGGGCGTCATGATTTTTCGGGTGTAACCGGTGGTGGTCGCAAAGGCCAAGCCTTGGGCTTTCAGAGCATGGTAAGCCGTCATGAAGCCTGGAATGAAGTCGCTGCGGTCCAGCGCCGCTTTGGCACTCATGGGCTCAAACTCTGAGAGCAGTTGTTGCGCATCTGAGTCGTTGAAGGGGCGACCCTTCTGTGCTTGCCACTGGGCTGCGATGGTCGGCATGTTTCCCAAGGCTGCGATGTGGTCAATTTTGGGCAATCCCATGGGCACACGGGCCTCGGCGATGGTGATCTCAATTTGGTGTCGGGCGAACAACTCGACGAAAGCGCCCATGGGAGCCAGGCTGCCAAAGTCCACGATGGTGCCCGCCCAGTCGAGCACGATGCCGCGGATGGTGTGATCTTGTTGCGAATTCATGTTTTGCTCCAGTTTTGAATGATGTCTTCAGCTAGGCCAAAAGAGGTGCTCATGCCGGTGCCACTGGTCACGCTGACCAATTGCACACCGGGTAACACATCGCGCACAAGGCTGTCTTGTTGGGCGCTGGGGTAAATGCCCGTCCAGCGCTCTGTCACTTGGTAGTGGCCCAAGCACAGCAGGCGCTGCATTTCGTAAAGGATCAGGTCATCCACTTCGCGCGAAGCAAAAGGCCGCATGGCCTGGCCGTAATGGTGTGAGTCGCCCACCACCAACGAGCCATCTTGGCTTTGCACCACAATCAGGTGAATGCCGTGGGCCAATTCCTTTGGGGCTTCAACGCGCAGTTGATCGAGCAGCAATTGCGAACCCGGTAATTCGCTGTAACCCCGGTAGCGCACCAGACTCAAATCGCTCATCACCCCAGCCCCGAGCCGGTAGCCGGGCGGTGGCTGAACCCGCAGCATTTGCAGCTGACACAGTTGGGTGTTGTTTTCGCTGAAAGCCTCAGGAAACAAGCTGCGCATGTCCGGGCCAGGGCAGACCAGAATGCGCTCGGCAGGCAGCCATTGGCCGCCGGTGAAGACGGCGCCAGAGATGACTTCTTGAACGTGTTGCCCGAGCTGAAACACAACCCCTTGAGTGGCCAGCCAAACACGCAGTTTTTCAATGGCGCTGCGCGCTTCGATGCGCAGCTCGTGCGGGCTGTACAGCGCCCCCTGCAAATGACGCATGACAAATTGTGGGGCCTGGTCTTGCAGGGCTTGGCCTTCGAGCCATTGCAGATCTTGGCCCTCGGGTTGTTTGCACAATTCTTGCAAAACCAATTTGGCCTGTTGTCTTTGGGCCAGCACATACAAGCCCTGGTGCTCAATGGCGATGCCCGCTTGCGGGGCCAGTTCGGCCCACACATCGCGTGACCTGCGGGCGCGACGCCAGGTGTCGCCCCGGCCTTGGCCGGTCACCGTGATGAAGCCAAAGTTCCGAATCGAAGCCCCCACACAAAATGGGTCGCGGTCGATCACACGCACGCTTTTGCCTTGTTGCAAAGCAGCCCAAGCGCAGGCCAGGCCGACGATGCCACTTCCGACAATGATCACATCGTTGCTCATGCCGTGCTTCCCACAAAGTTGCGGCCTCGGGCTGAGCCCAGAGCCTGCTGGAGTTGATGAAGGCCGTCTGGGCTGCTGCGCAGATCACGCGGTGCAATGCCCAGGTTTTTCAGCCAGGTCGACAGCTGCTCGCGGGCTTGGTGCCAGCGACAATCAAAAATGTCTGCCAAGTCGCCTCGCACCTGCGGGCTGATGGCCGTTGCAATGTCCAGCACCATGGGCAACCACACCGCGCAGGCGTGGCCATGGGGCAGGTTTTCTTTCAGCGTCAAGTCATACGACAAAGCGTGGGCCAAGGCCGTCTGGGTTTGCGACATCGCCAAACCAGCCAACAAGGAGGCTTGGCTCATCTGTTCGCGCAAAACCTTGTCTTGCGGCTTGCTCAGCAATTCAGGCAGTGTCTGCAAAACCATGCGTGCCGAACGCACCGCCAAAGGGCGTGTGATCGCATTCGCATGGTGGTTCCAGATCGATTCCAGCGCGTGCGCCAGGGTGTCCAGCGCGGCGTCCCGTGTTAAGCCTTCAGGACACGTCAGCGTCAAGTTCGGGTCAATCCAGGCCTGATCGGCAAAGCCCTGGGCGCAGGACCAAGAGCGCTTGACAGCTGGCTGGGCATCGAGGTCCCACAAGGTGGCCCAGGGCGTGACCTCACTGCCTGTGCCCGAAGTGGTGGGGGCACACCACAAGGTGTGGCGCTTGTGGTCGGCAGGCAACTTGTTGGCACGCCATACCGATGGGGCCAGCGCCAGGTCATTCAGCTCAAAGCGGGCCAGTTTGGCCAAATCGAGCGTGGTGCCCCCCCCAATGGCCAGCAAGGCGGCGTCTGGTTGCGTGGCCCATAAAGGCCAAAGTTGCTGGGATACCTGCAGCGCCGCCGAGATGCTGCTTTGGGCCGACTGTTGCCAAATCCAGCCCAGACACAGTGCACCCCAGTGCCTTTTCAAATCGGCCTCCATGACCAAAGAAACGGCATGCGGGTCGGCCAACACAAAAAACGGTTGTGCTGGTGTGTGGGTGTGCAACAGGTTCGGGCCCCATTCGAGCTGAACCGGGTTGAACCATGTCAAATGAATCGCTGTCGCAGCCATGATGAAACCATGTCAATGAGGGAGACGGTGACGATCAGCATCAGCAAGACTGCGCAGGTCTGGGCGTACTCAAAGCTGCGGATCACCTCAAACAAAATCACGCCGATGCCGCCAGCACCCACCATGCCCACCACCGAGGCCGAACGCACATTCGACTCAAAACGGTACAGCGAATAGGACAGCCAAAGCGGCATCACCTGCGGTATGACGCCGTAAGCGATCTCGGCCAGTTTGTGTGCACCCGTGGCGCGTATGCCTTCCACCGGCCTCGGGTCGATGGCTTCGACCGCTTCGGAAAATAGCTTGGACAATGTGCCTGTGGTATGCACAAACAAGGCCAGAACCCCGGCAAAAGGTCCCAAGCCCACGGCCACAATGAACAGCATGGCGAACACCATTTCATTGGTGGCCCTGCACGCATCCATCAAGCGCCGAACGGGTTGGTAAACCCAAGCCGGTGCCACATTGGCGGCCGAGAGCAAGCCCATGGGCACGGCGGCCACGATGGCCAGCACCGTGCCCCACAGCGCAATGTGCAGCGTGATCACCATTTCACGCAAATACATCCGCCAGTCCTTGAAGTCGGGCGGAAAGAAATCGGCGGCAAACGTGCGCATGTTGGCCGCATCCCTGATCAAGTCCAGGGGGCGGATTTCTGCCCCCTGCCAAGCCCAGGCCAGAACGCCCGCTGCCACCAGCCAAATCAAGTAACTCAGGCCCTGGCTCTTTTTGTGCGAGGCCAGTTGTTGCAGTTTCTCCAGATCTGAGCTGGGTATGGCGGTGGACATGGTGGACATGCTTATTTCTTCAAAGCAGCCAGTTGCTTGTCAATGTCGGCCAACTGTTTGGTTTTTTCCGCAGCAGACAATTTGTCATCGCCTTCGACCTTGCGACGGTCCTTGAACAACTCCAGTTGACGGATCGGGATCAGTTGGTCGTTGTTGGATTCGCGGAAACCACCGTAGTTGTAAATGTTCTTGAGAACGGCTTTCTCGGCGGGGTCGTTCTTGGCGTAGTTCAGAACAAAATCTTTGATCTTTGTTTTGACCGCTGGGTCCAGGTCCTTGCGCCACACAAATGGATCGCTCGGGATCAAGGGGCTTTTCCAGATCACGCGCAGCTGGCTGAACAAATCTGGCTTGGCACTTTCGAGCTTGCCCATGTCTTCGGTGTTGTTAGTGGCCACATCGACTTGTTTGGCCAAGGTGGCCTGGATGTTGGCGCCGTGGCTGGCGTTGCGCACTGTTTTGAAGGTGTTGCGAGCTTCGATGTTGCGCTGGGCAAAAATGTAATAAGAGGGCACCAAAAAGCCCGAGGTGGAATTGGGGTCACCAATGCCGAAGTTGATGTTCTTGCCGTTGGCGATCACATCGTCCAGTGTTTTGTAGGGGCTGTCCTTGTGCGTGATCAGCAAGGCGTGGTAGCCGAAGGTGCCGTCTGCATACATGAGTTGCGCAAAAATTTCGCCGTTGGAGCGGTCCACGGCTTCCATGGCGGCTTTGTTGCCGTACCAGGCCACCTGAATTTTGTTGAAGCGCATGGCTTCGATCACGCCAGCGTAGTCAGGGGCATAGAACGACTGGATTTTCAGGCCCGTTTTTTTCTCCATGTCGCGGAAAAACGGCTCCCAGCGCTCACGTTGGGCCGAAGCCGAATCGGTCGCGATGATGCCAAAGCTGATGTTTTGGGCATAGGCGCTGATGGCACCCAGGGAAATCAGGCCAGTGGCCAAGATGCGGGCAAGTTTCATGGTGAGGTCCTCAGGTTGAAAAATCAATGCGCCAGAAGCTGGAGCGTCGGGTTGAAAAGGGGATCTGGAGTTTCAGGAGGGTGGTCCATGAACAACTCGTCCGAATGCGTGCCGTACAGCTCGCGCAACCGTTGGTTGTCCAGGCCCAAAGGGGGGCCGTCGTAGACCAGGCGTCCTTCGCGCAAGGCGATGATGCGGTCGCAGTACTGCCGCGCCAGGTTCACGTTGTGCAGGCTGATGACCAAGGTCATGCCCTGCTCACGTTGCAGCTGGCGCAACAAATCCATCACCCTGCGGGTGGACTCGGGATCGAGCGAGGCCACAGGTTCGTCAGCCAGCAAAATCCGAGCGCCTTGCACCAACGCACGGGCAATGGCCGCTCTTTGCTGTTGGCCTCCCGAAAGGGTCGAGGCCCTTTGCATGGCCTGCTCAGACAGGCCCACCGAATGCAGGGCCTTGAGCGCTTTGAACTTTTCTTCGGGCGTAAACCAGCCGAGCAAGCTTCTGTGCAGAGGGATGTGGGGCAGCAGCCCCGTCATCACGTTGGTCAGCACGTCCATGCGGCCCACCAAATTGAACTGCTGGAAGATGATGCCGATGTGGGTGCGCAGTTGCCGCACATCCGCGCTCAGCTTGCCCGACTTCTGCAGGCTCTCGCCCCAAAGCTGGATCTCACTGTCCACGCCATCGAGCCGTTCCAGCCCGCACAAGCTTCGCAGCAAGGTCGATTTGCCCGAACCCGAGGCACCCAGCAAGCCCACACACTCACCCTTGCCGATGCGCACATCGATGGCTTGAAGGGCCTGCCGATCCTTTTGGAAGGATTTGCAGGCATTGATCACGCGGATGGCCAGTTGTTCATTTGACATGTCAGGCATGGTGCAAAGCGCCTGTGACGTTGTGATGAAGAAAATATGTCAGTTTTGCGGCGCGTTTGTTTTGTCATTTTTTTGAAACGAGCCGAGTCCACAGTCATGCCATGCAAAAAATGATGAACACCCTTTTGGCGCTGTACGAGCAAGGCGGCGACTTGGTCTATTCAGGTGAGTCGGTCACCCAGTTGATGCACGCTTGGCAATGCGGACGGCTGGCTGAAAAGTCAGGTGCCAGCGCGGCGTTGCAGTTGGCCAGCTGGTTGCACGATGTCGGTCATTTGTGGGCGAATTTGGAGGGCACGCCCACCCTCAGAGGCCAAGACGATGTTCATGAATGCATCGGTGCACAGGTGCTGTTGCCTGTGTTTGGGCCCGCTGTATCAGAGCCTGTGCGCTTGCATGTGCAGGCCAAGCGCTACTTGGTCGGCTCACGCGAGATCTACGCCAGCAAGTTGTCGCCTGATTCGGTGCGAAGCCTGAAATTGCAAGGCGGGCCGATGGGGCCGCAAGAGTGTGCAGCTTTTGAGGCGGAGCCTTTTTTTGCCGATGCTGTGAAGCTGCGCGTGTGGGATGACCTGGGCAAAAAATCGACTTGGTTTGAGGACACACGCCACGATGCGCTTGACCATTTGATGCAGTTGATGCGTCGCGTAGCGCGGGCGAACGTCATTCAAATTTAACAAAAAAGACATGTCTTTGACACGGGTGCGGGGGATGATTCATTACAGGAAAAAAAGGAGCTGAAGTCATGAAAGAGTCACCCAACCCCACATTTGCACTGTCCCCTGTTCAGTTGCCAGGGGGGGCGCTCCACTCGGGGTCAGCTGTCACCGGTCTGGACTTTTTACCTCGGCGTCTACAAAGCTCCTTCGAAGTCAGCTGGGCGCAGCATCTCGACGAAGTTCGTGAAGCTCAGCGCCTGAGGTACCAGGTTTTTGCCAACGAGCTGGGCGCTCGGTTGCCCAAATCGCTGCCAGGCCATGACATCGATTTGTTCGACGATTACTGCGAACACCTGCTGGTGCGGGACAACGCCTCAGGCCAGGTCATTGGCACCTACCGGGTGCTCACGCCCGCACAAGCCAAGCGGGTCGGCGGCACCTACAGCGACACCGAGTTTGACCTGACCCGTTTGCGCGATTTGCGCAGCCGCATGGTCGAGTTGGGCCGCAGCTGCGTGCACGCAGACTATCGTCACGGCGCAGTCATCATGGCCTTGTGGGGTGCCTTGTTTGAATTCATGGACCGCAACCGGCTAGACATCATGATCGGTTGCGCCAGTATTCCGATGCTGCACAACGGCGTGGTCACGGGTGATGTCGCCGCCAGCATCTGGCACCAGTTGCGTGAAAAGCATTTGGCCGAGATTCAGTTCCATGTGCGGCCACGTTTGCCACTGCCCGTGGAAGAGCTGGACCATGGTTTGGCCATCGATCCGCCCGCGCTCATCAGGGGCTATTTGCGCTTGGGCGCCAAGGTGCTGGGTGCGCCTGCTTGGGACCCGGATTTCAACACGGCGGATCTGCCCATGATGATGCGCACGGCCGATTTGCCCATGCGCTACCGCAAAAATTTCTCTATGGGGGCCGTGTGACCAAATCCGACGGACTCTTAACGGCCGCTGCGATGTTCAAAACATCTCATGCGGCGTTCGATGGCACTTTGCCCCAAGTCTTGCCTGAGTCAATGCTTGGGTCAGAAGATCCGGACGATGACATTTTGCCCGCAGGCCGACAGCGTTTGCGGGCTGTTTTTATTTCAGACCTGCACATTGGCACGCCAGGCTTTCAGGCCGAAGCCTTGCTCGATTTTCTGAAACACCACCCCAGCGATGTGTTGTATTTGGTGGGCGACATCGTGGACGGATGGCAGCTGCGCAGGCGCTGGTTTTGGCCACAAAGTCACAACGATGTGGTTCAAAAATTATTGCGCCGAGCGCGCAAAGGGTGCCGCGTGATTTATGTGCCGGGCAACCACGACGAGTTTGCGCGGCATTTTGTGGGCCACGCTTTTGGCGGGGTCGAGGTGCTGCACGACACGTCCCACACCACGGCCAAAGGCCTCAAGCTGTGGGTGGTGCACGGTGACCACTTTGACGGTGTGATCCAGTGCGCCAAGTGGCTGGCTTATCTGGGCGATTATTTGTACGAGCTGACCTTGCGGCTCAACCGTCACCTGAACAGCTTCAGGGCACGCATCGGTTTGGAGTACTGGTCTTTGTCGGCTTACCTCAAACTCAAGGTCAAAAAAGCGGTGAATTTCATCAGCGACTTTGAGGTGGCCGTGGCGCAAGAGGCCAAGCGCCGAGGTTTTGATGGTGTGGTGTGCGGCCACATTCACCACGCCGAAATTCGCGATGTGAACGGCACGCTGTACTGCAACGATGGCGATTGGGTGGAAAGCCGCACCGCCTTGGTGGAGCACGCCGACGGTCGCCTGGAGATCATCCACTGGGCCGGTCAGGCGGTGGTGGTCAACGCCTTACCCGCGCAGGCGGTGCCCGCTTGAAGCTGGCGCTGATCACCGACGCCTGGCATCCCCAAGTCAATGGGGTCGTGACCACCTTGCACGAGTTGGTGGAGGCTTTGGGGCCCTTGGGCGTCGAGGTCACGGTGCTGCACCCGGGCCAGTTCAAAAACCGCCCCTGACCAGGCTACGCAGGCATTGATCTGGCAGTGCGACCCTACAAAGCCTTGGCAGCAATGCTCGACAACCTTTCACCCGATGCGGTGCACATCGCCACCGAGGGGCCTTTGGGCTGGGCCGCACGCAAGCATTGCATCCAAAGGGGGTGGCGCTTCACCACCGCTTTCCACACCAAGTTTCCAGAAATCCTGCGAGCGGCTTTGCGTGTGCCTTTGTTCCTGGGTTACGCCCTGTTTCGACGCTTTCATCGGCCCTCTTCGGGGGTGATGGTGCCCACCGAGGGCGTTCTGAAGATGCTGCAAGCGCGGGGTTTTCAGTCCTTGAAGCCCTGGACCCACGGGGTGGATTTGTCCTTGTTTTCGTACCAACCGCAGGCGATGGCTTTGTCCGAGCTGGAACATCTGCCGCGCCCCTGGGCTTTGTATGTGGGGCGTGTCTCGTATGAAAAAAACATCGATGCCTTTTTGAGCATGCCCTGGTCGGGTACACGCATCGTCTGCGGCGAGGGCCCTTTGGCCGCGCAGTTGAAGGCGCGATACGCCAATGTGGTGTGGATGGGGGTGTTGCCGCGCCCGCAATTGGCCCAGGTCTATGCCGCTGCCGATGTGTTCGTGTTTCCCTCGCGCAATGAAACTTTCGGCTTGGTCATGCTTGAAGCCATGGCATGCGGCACGCCGGTCGCGGCTTACCCGGTGGATGGGCCTTTGCAAGTGTTGGGTGCTGAAACTGGCCAGCCCTTGGGGGGAGCGCTTGACGAGGATTTGGAAAAAGCTGTCGCACAGGCCTTGCGGGTGCCACGCCACGAGGCCAGGTGCAGGGCCGAAGCTTTTGGTTGGCCCCATACGGTGGCGCTGTTCAAGTCTTACTTGATGCCCATCAATGGAGAGGGCGAAAAGACCTAGACATTCACGGAGTTGTCATCAAAATGACTTAATGGGTTTATAAGATGCATTGAACTCATCGACGGTATGCCATGGTCAATTCCAATTCACAGATCATTTTTTCCGTGTTGTCACCGGAGTTTTTGCAGCGCGATCTGAGCATTCTGGCTTTCAATGAGCGCGTGCTCGATTGGGCGCACCGACCCGAGGTGCCCGTGCTCGAACGCCTGCGGTATCTGTGCATCGTGTCCTCTAACTTAGACGAGTTCTTTGAGGTGCGGGCCGAGCCGCATGTGATGGGCAGTTTGCAGGCGATCACTTCCGGGCAGTACACGAACGACAGCTTGAAGGCCATTGCCGACAAAACCAATGCCATGGTGGCGCGGCAGTACGCTTTGTACAACGACGATTTGCTGCCCACTTTGCAGCGCCATGGCTACCGATTGTTGTCACATGGCGAGCGCAATGCCGAGCAACGCCGCTGGGTGCGCAGCTATTTCCAGCGCGAGGTGCAGCCCCTGCTGGTGCCCGTGGGCCTGGACCCGGCGCACCCCTTCCCTCAAGTGGCCAACAAATCGCTCAACTTCATTGTGCAGTTGTCGGGCAAGGACGCTTTTGGGCGGTCCAACGAAATCGCCATCGTCAAGGTGCCGCGCGTGCTGCCGAGGGTGATTGCTTTGCCGGACCGTGTGTCTGAGGGCGGCAAGGCTTTTGTACTTTTGTCCAGCGTGATCCGTGCCCATCTGGCCGAGTTGTTCCCGGGACGTGAAGTCGGACAGTTTTCTCAATTCAGGGTGACCCGCCATTCGGACCTGGCGGTGGACGAGGACGAAATCGCCAACTTGCGCATGGCCCTGCGCCAAGGCCTTCAGCACCGCCACTATGGCCAGGCAGTTCGCCTGGAGGTCTCGTCCAACTGTGCGCCCCGTTTGGCAGAATTCTTGCGCAAGGAATTTCGCCTGCCCGAAGCTTCGGTGTTCCGGGTCAATGGCCCGGTGAACCTGGTGCGTCTGATGCAGTTGATTGATTTGGTGCCTGCACCCGACCTGCTGTTTCCGCCTTTCAAAGCCAGTTTTCCGGTTCAATTGCCGCAACACGGGTCGATTTTTAACCGGCTCAAGGCAGGCGATGTGGTGATTCACCAACCCTTTGAAAGCTTTGACGGCGTGCTGGCCTTTTTGCGTGAAGCCGTGATGGACCCGAATGTGCTGGCCATCAAGCAAACCATTTACCGCGCAGGCAGCGACACCACCTTGATGGATTTGCTGCGCGAGGCGGTACGCCGGGGCAAGGAAGTCACGGCCGTGGTGGAACTCAAGGCCCGTTTTGACGAAGAGGCCAACATCAACTGGGCCGAGCAACTTGAATCGATCGGTGCGCAAGTGGTCTACGGCATCGTGGGCCTGAAAACGCACGCCAAAATGCTGCTGGTCACCCGCCGCGAAGGCCGCGTGCTGCGCCGCTATGGCCATCTGTCGACGGGCAATTACAACCGCCGTACTGCAGCGCTGTACACCGACATCAGTTACCTCACGGCCGATGCCGACATCACCGTCGACATGGACCAGTTGTTCGGACATTTGGCCAGCCAAAGCCGGTTGCCCAAGATGAAAAGTTTGCTGGTCGCACCGTTTAATTTGCATGCCCAAATGCAGGCCCGCATTGAGGCGGTCGGCGAGGCAGCTGCGCGTGGTGAGACCGGGCGCATTGTCATCAAGATGAATTCCTTGACCGACCAACCCTTGATGGAATCCCTGTTGGCGGCCGGGCAAAAGGGCGCCAAGATCGATTTGATTGTGCGCGGGGCCTGCATGCTGCCCGCTGGGGTGGCGGGTTTGAGCGACAACATTCGGGTGCGCTCGGTCATTGGCCGCTTTCTGGAGCACTCACGGGTGTTTTACTTTTGCGCCGACCAGGACGAATCTCTTTACCTGTCGAGCGCCGACTGGATGAGCCGCAACATGACGCGCCGCATTGAGTTGGCTTGGCCCGTGACCGACCCGGTTCTGCGCCAGCGCATCATTGACGAATGCCTGATTGCCTACCTGCACGACGGGCGCGACGCCTGGGACTTGGCTCCAGATGGCCAATACCACCGTGTCGGCTTGTCCGAGCCGGGGCCCGGGGCCCAACAAGCGCTGATGCAGCTCTACGACGCATCACCTGTCAAGGAGTGAGTCCCATGGATTTGATCGTGTGGCGGCATGCAGAAGCCCATGAGGCCGAGCCGGGCGAAGACGATATGCAAAGGGCCTTGACGCCTCGCGGGCGCAAACAGGCCGATCGCATGGCCGCCTGGCTGGACGCCCAGTTGCCACAAGGGACCCGCGTGCTCAGCAGCCCCGCTGTGCGGGCCGAGCAAACGGTGCTGGCCCTGAGCCGCAAGTACAAGGTCCGCGACGCCCTGTCTCCTGGCGCCAGTGTGGCGGATGTGCTGGAAACCTCGGGCTGGCCCGAGGCGCGTTACCCGGTCTTGCTGGTAGGGCACCAACCGGCGCTGGGCGGCATGGTGGCGCAATTGCTGGGCATGCCCGAGGCCGCATGCGCCATCCGAAAAGGCGCGGTGTGGTGGCTGCGCCACCGCATCCGCGAGGACCAAGCTCAAACCGTGTTGCTGGCGGTGACTTGTCCTGAGCGCTTGTGAGCTGCGCCTGAGTCAGCGCCTTCAGTCTTTGGCAGGCCGACCGGTTTTGATGGTGGGCACGTTGGCCATGGCTTTCTTGAAAGCGGTGTCGGCCAGGCCCGCCAGGGCCTGCAGGCCGGCGCGGATCAATTCACTTTTCTTGACGTCCACGCCCAAAGTCATGGCGCGTTTTTTCATCTCGTTGATTTGCAGCAACTCGGTCTTGGGCAGTGTGAAACTGTCGCGCACGACTTTGATCTTTTTCTCTTTGGGGGCCTTGGCAGGGGCTGCCGTAATTTTCTTGTCTGCGGCTTTGGGCTGAGGCGCTTTGGCCGGGGTGGTCTTGGCTTTGGCGGGCGCGGCAGGCGGGGTCACTGCAGCCTTGGCCGTTTTGACGGGCTTGCGCTGCGGTGCTTTGGCGGCGGTTTTGCGCGGCGCTTTGGCGGGTGTTTTCGCGGGTGTTTTGGAGGCGGGAGCTGCCTTGACCGCTGGTTTGGTGGCAGCCTTGCCAGAAGATGCGGTGCTGTCGGTGCTGGCAGCGTTTGCGCTTGGGGCAGAGGAAATGGTGGTGTCGTTCATGGTGTATCGGCTTTCAAAAAAATAACGGTGCATACAGTTTATACCGTTGTTTTTAATTCTGCAAGACAACTACCCCCAAAAATCCGGGGAATTTAGCCCGCTGATACCTGTAAAACCCAATCCGTTTTTTGCCAGGCGTTTTTTTCTTCGCGCAGCAAGTGCGCCGATTGGGGCCAGATTTCGGCCCAGTCGCTGTCCATTTGCAGGCTGGCGGTGCGCTTTTCCACATCGCACTGGATGTGCAAGCCTGACAAATCCGGGTCGCGCCGAGCATGGCACAAGATGACCGCCAGGCGCAGCGCCATGAGTTGCTGCACAAATCGGGTGCTTTGCAGTTCGGCTTCGAGCTTGCGCAGCTTGCCCCGGTGGCCCAGCACCAATTGGCTCAGGCGATGCAGCTCGTCCAAGGTGAAGCCGGGCAGGTCGGTGTTGTCCAGGATGTAGGCACCATGCTTGTGGTAATCACTGTGCGAGATGCGCATGCCAGTTTCGTGCAGTTGGCAGGCCCAGTGCAGTTTTTGCAAATGGCGTTGGCGTTCGTTTTGGTGCAGGTCGGTCCCCGACCCAATCATGGCTTCCAGCAGGCCCTGGGCCGTGCGTGAGACCCTATCGGCCTGCTGGGCATCGGTGCCAAAGCGTTGGGCCAACCAGCTGACCATGGATGAGCGGACATCCTGGGGGCTTTCTCGGTCGATCAGGTCGTACAGCGCGCCATGGCGCAGGGCACCTTGCGCGACATCCATCTCATCGATTTGCAGCAGATCAAACACGGCTTGCAACACCGCCAGGCCGCCACCGATGACGGGTTTGCGGTCTTCCTTGACGCCTTCTAGGCGCAAGTTGTCCAGCTTTTGGACCTTGAGCAAACGCTCTTTGAGCCAAGTCAGGCCGTCGCGTGTGACACGCCCCTCGGGCCAGCCGGCCTGGGTCAAGATATCGGAAACCGCGCCCACCGTACCCGAGGAGCCATAGCACTTGTCCCAGTGCTGGCGGTTGAAGAGGATGTGGGCCTCGTCGAGGACCGCCAGGGCCGCGATCTCGGCGGCCTTGAAGGCTTGGGCTGTCCACAGACCATCAGGAAAATACTTCATGGACCAGCCCACGCTGCCCACACGGTAAGACTCCAGCGTACTGGCGGTGACGTGCTGGCCCAAAATCATTTCGGTCGAGCGCCCGCCGATGTCCACCACCAAACGGCGCTCGTCCGACTGCGGCAGCAGGTGCGACACGCCCAGGTAAATGAGTCGGGCCTCTTCGCGCCCGGCAATCACCTCGATCGGAAAGCCCAAAATCTGCTTGGCTTTGACCAAAAACACGTCCCGATTGCGGGCCTCGCGCAAGGTTTGGGTCGCCACAGCCCGGACTTGTTGGGGCTGGAAGCCCGCAATCCGCTCGCCAAAGCGGGCCAGGCACTCCCAGCCCCGTGCCATGGCGTCTTCGCTCAGGTTGCGTTCGCTGTCCAGGCCGCTGCCTTGGCGCACGGTTTCCTTGATGTATTCCACGCGCCGAAGCTGGCCTGCATCCATTTGTCCGATCTCAAGGCGAAAACTGTTGGAGCCCAGGTCAATGGCGGCGTAAAGGGAATGGGTTTGCATGGCGTGGGGGCGAGGGCGGCGAGGGCGAACGGGCAAAGTGTGAATTATGTGACCAGATTGTGAAATTTGGATGACATGAGGGCCCATCCGGCAAGGGCGGCGGGCCTTGGGTGCTCGCTCAGTCTCAGGTCTGCTCGTCTTGGCGCGGTGCCCAGCGGTTGATCAAAGCCACCAGCGTCAGCATCACTGGCACTTCGACCAGCACACCCACCACCGTGGCCAAAGCGGCACCGGATTGCAAGCCAAACAAGGAAATGGCCACGGCCACCGCCAGTTCGAAAAAGTTGGAAGTGCCAATCAGGCACGCAGGGCCCGCCACGTTGTGCGGCAGTTTCAACCAGCGCGCCCCCCACCAAGAGATGAAAAAGATCCCATAGGTCTGCACCAGCAAGGGCACGGCAATCAAGGCGATGACTAGGGGCTTGTCCATCATCGTTTGGGCTTGAAAGCCAAAGAGCAAGACCACAGTGGCGATCAGCCCAGCCACCGACAGCGGTTTGAGCTGGGCCACACGTTGCTGCAGGTGGGCAGCGCCGCGGCGCAACCACAAACGCCGTGCCAGCATGCCCGCGCCCAAGGGCAGCACCACATACAAGACTGTGGACAGGATCAGGGTTTCCCAGGGCACGGTGACGTCGGTCACGCCCAGCAAAAATGCCGCAATGGGCGCAAACGCCACCACCATGATCAGGTCGTTCACCGACACCTGCACCAGGGTGTAATTGGGGTCCCCTTTGACCAGCTGGCTCCAAACAAAGACCATGGCCGTGCACGGGGCCACGCCCAGCAAAATCATGCCGGCAATGTATTCGTTGGCCGATTGAGGATCGACCCAGGGCGCAAACAGGTATTTGAAAAACAACACGCCCAACGCGGCCATGGTGAAAGGCTTGATGAGCCAGTTGACCACCAGGGTGAGCACAAGGCCTTGCGGCTTTTGGCCCACGTTTTTCACGGCGTGCCAGTCGATTTGCACCATCATCGGGAAAATCATCACCCAGATGCACAGCGCCACCACCAGGTTGACGTGCGCCAGTTCCAGCAAGGCCACAGTCTGAAACAAGCCCGGTACCGTCAGCCCTAAGCCCACGCCCACAGCTATTGCCAGCGCCACCCACAGACTCAAAAACCGTTCAAAAATACCCATGTGCCCAGCTTTCTTGGATGAGGGAAAGCCGCAACCGAGGTCGCAGCCATAGCGGCGATCTCACGACTGCCCAATGCGCTGCAGTTCGGATTGCAAAGCCAATCGATCGAGTTTTTCCAAAGGCAAACTCAGCAAAATCGCGATGCGGCGGTGCAGCGTCATGAAGGCGTTCCAATAAGCTTTGACGCTTTGTTCGGCGCTCTGGCCCTCTTGCGCAGGCTCTTGCACGCCCCAGTGTGCGGTCAAGGGTTGACCAGGCCAGACCGGGCAAACCTCGGCCGCCGCTTGGTGGCACACGGTGATGACAAAGTCCATGCCCGGTGCATCGGGCCCGGAAAACTCATTCCAGCTTTTGCTGCGCAAACCAGCGGTGCTCATGTGGTTGCGCTCCAGGCACTGCAACGCCTGGGGTTTGACCTGCCCAGCAGCGTGGCTGCCTGCACTGAAGGCCACAAAGCGGTTCGGTGCCAGGTGGTTCAAGATGGCCTCGGCCATGATGCTGCGCGATGAATTTCCGGTGCATAAAAACAGAACATGGCGTTGGGTCATGATGGTTGCTCCTGAGGTTGAAAAAGGGTGGGGCAGGGGGCTGGCCTGGCGAGTCATGGGCATGCCCTCGCAAGGCTGAACTTGGCAGCAGTGGTCGGTCAAAAAACCCACCAAGCTTTGCATGGCCTGCATGTTGGCGCGGTAACGCAAAAAGCGTCCTTCGCGCTCGACGCTGATCAACTCGACTTGGTGCAATTCCTTGAGGTGAAAAGACAGCGTGTTGGCGGGCACGCCCAAGGCTTGTGAAATCTGTCCTGGCTGCATGCCTTCGGGGCCTGAGCCCACGATGGCCCGAAACACCCGCAAGCGCGAAGCCTGGGCCAAGGCGGCCAGGGCTTTGACGGCGCTGGCCTCACTCAGGTCCAGTGGTGGGTCTAGCGGCAGATCCATCATGGCGCTCGGTCTACGGTGAGCAAGCCCATGGGCAAACGCAGCGTGGCCAGCCAGCACAAAAGCAGCATCAGCGCCGAGCCCAAGAGCGCATACATCAACCCGCCCCACTGGTACAACAGGCCCGACAGCAAAGTGCCTATGAAGCGGCCCAATGCATTGGCGGCGTAATAAAAGCCCACGTCTTCCGCCGCTTTTTCTGAGCCCGCATAGGCCAGCACCAAGTAACTGTGCACCGACGAGTTGATGGCAAAGGCAAAGCCGAACAAACTCAGACCGCCCACCACCCACCATTGCAGCTGCGGCGCTTGCCAATACATGGCCGCGGCAATGCCCAGCGGTATGAAAGTCAGCACCGCAGACCACCAACGGGCTGCAGGCACCTCGCGGCTCAGGCCATCGGCGCTGCGCCGCACGATCTGTGGTGCCAAGGCCTGCACCAGGCCGTAACCAATGGTCCACGCTGCCAAAAAGCCGCCCACCATGGTGAAGGTCCAGCCCACCGAATACAAAAACACCGGCACGCCCACCACGAACCACACATCACGCGCCCCAAACAAGGCGACACGGGCGGCGGCCAGCGCGTTGATGCCTGGGTTTTTGGCAAACAACTCTTTGGCCGAGCTTGAAGGCTTGCTCTTGCCCATCATGGGCGGCAGGCTCGTCACCACGCCGATCAGCACCAAAGCCAACAGGCACGACATGGCCCACAGCGAGCCCTGAAAACCCAGTGTCTCCAACAGCAAACCGCCCAAGAAAAAACCAAAGCCCTTCATGGCGTTTTTGCTGCCGGTGAACCACGCCACCCACTTGAACAATTGGCCATTGCCCGTGTCTTTGGCCTGCGCTTGTGTGATTTTGATGGCCGATTTACTGGCGGTTTTGGTCAGGTCTTTGGCCACGCCACACACCCCTTGCGCCAGCACCACCCAGGCCACCGACATGGCGGCTGTCCACTCGGGCTGCAGGGCCGAGAGCAAACCAAAGCCGATGATTTGTGTGACCAAGCCCACCGTGAGCATGCGGGCGATGCCATAGCGCGTGGCCAGCCAGCCGCCGATCAGGTTGGCCAACACGCCCGCGCCTTCGTACAGCAAAAACAAAAAGGCCAAGGTGAACGGCGAGTAACCCAGCTTGTAAAAGTGCAGCAGCACCAACATGCGCAAAGCGCCGTCGGTCAGGGTGAAGCCCCAATAGGCGGCGGTGACGATGCCGTAATTGCGTTCAGCAGCGTTCATCTCAAATGCCAACGTCTTGCATGTGGCAAGCCAGGTCGACCATGCGGCAGGCGTAGCCCATTTCGTTGTCGTACCAAGCGTAAATTTTGAGCAGCGTGCCGTCGGTCACCAGGGTGGACAGCGCGTCCACGATGGCGCTGCGCGTGTCGCGGGCGTAATCGACGCTGACCAAGGGGCGCGTCTCGTAGCCCAAGATGCCAGCCAAGGGGCCCTGGGCTGCGGCAGCAAACAAGGCGTTGACTTCTTCGGCGCTGGTTTCGCGCTTCATCTCAAACACGCAATCGGTCAGCGACGCATTGAGCACCGGGGCGCGCACCGCGTGGCCGTTGAGCTTGCCCTTGAGCTCGGGGTAAATCAGGGCAATCGCCGTGGCGCTGCCGGTGGTGGTGGGGGCCAGGCTCACCATGGCGCTTCGGGCGCGGCGCAGGTCTTTGTGCGGCGCGTCCACCACCAAGTTGGTGTTGGTTGGGTCGTGGATGGTGGTGATCTGGCCGTGTTTGATGCCAATCGCTTCGTGCACCACTTTGACCACGGGGGCCAAGCAGTTGGTGGTGCAAGACGCCGCGGTGACGATGCGGTCTTTGCCGGGGTTGTACAGCGTGTGGTTGATGCCCACCACGATGTTCAGCACATCGCCCACCTTGACAGGGGCGGCCACGATCACGCGCTTGGCGCCACGGTCCAAGTGGCCTTGAATCGTTTCGGGCGTCAAAAACTTGCCCGTGCATTCCAGCACCAAGTCCACACCCATATCGCCCCATGGGATGTCGGCCGGGTTGGCATGTGAAGAAAATGAGAGTGTGCGCTCACCAATGCGGATCTGGCTGTCGCCCTCGGCTTCAATGCGCTCGCGCCATTTGCCTTGCACGCTGTCAAACGCCAGCAAATGCGCGGTGGCCGCTGCGCCGCCTTTGAGCTCGTTCAGGTGCACCACCTCCAGGCGGTTGCCTGCGCGGGGGTCGTCAGATTGGCGCTCGGCAGCGCCCATGGCCGCACGCAAGGCCAAGCGGCCAATGCGGCCCATTCCGTTGATGCCGACTTTCATGGCTAATCCTTCGATGGTTCTGGAAATGTCAATCAGCGAACTGTGCCATGGTTTTGTGACGATTTTGTGACCATATCGCAGGTCATGGCGTTTCATGGTGTCTTCAAAAAATCGCCATCAAAATGTCATGACCACGCAGTGCAATGGAGTTTTCCTAACCGGAGTTTTTCATGTCACACCACGATCACGACCCCATTTGCAACACCTCGGACAACCCCCACTTTCAGGACGTTCTGACCCAGTCCCTGCAAAATCCCATGCGCCGAGGGTTGCTGCGGGGTGGTTTGGGCTTGGCTGGCTTGGCCATGTTGCCCGGTTGCGCCACTTTGACCTCGGGCATGGCCGCTGCGCCGAAAGCTTTGGGTTTTCCCTCTGTTGAAAAGAGCTTGCTCGACAACGTGATGCTGCCGCCAGGCTATCAATACAGCGTCTTGCACGCCACAGGTGATGCGCTGGACTCGGCCCTGGCCGCTTATTCGAACAAGGGCACAGAAGCGGACGACTGGTCGCGCCGCGTGGGCGATCACCACGATGGCATGGACATTTATTACATCGACGCCAACGGTCGTTATTCCGAAAAGGAAACCGGCCGCGCTGTGCTGTGCGTGAACCACGAGAGCTCGGCCGATGCGCACTTCATGCACCCCAATGGCCAAACGTCCAATGGCGTGGCTGGCAAGAAGTTCTCCCAATTTGGCGATTGGGACCTGGGTGCCCGCCCTGAGCTGGAAGTGCTCAAAGAGATCAACCACCACGGCGTGTCGGTGGTCGAAATCGTTAAGACGCCTCAAGGCTGGCGCGTCAAGCAAGACTCGCCTTTGAACCGCCGCATCACCGCACAAACCCCCGTGCGCATCAGCGGTCCTCGTGCCGACATCAATGCGATTCGCAGCTTCATGGTCACCCGCTGGGACACGGCAGGCGCCATGGCGCGTGGCACGCTGAACAACTGCGGTCACGGCAAAACGCCATGGGGCACTTATTTGGGTTGCGAAGAAAACTGGGCTTACTATTTCCAAGCCACGGCCAATGGCGCCGCACTGCCCGCCAAAGAGATGGCTTCGCGTAAACGCTATGGTGTGGCTGCTGAGGCACCTGCGGCAGGTGTCAAAAAATCCAAAAGCCAAGGCTGGCATACGGTGTCGTCTACCGACGACCGTTTTGCCCGTTGGAACTTGGCTGCCACTGGCGCCAACGCAGAGAAAGACTTCCGCAACGAAGCCAACACCTTTGGCTTCAACGTCGAAATCGATCCCTTGTCACCCAACTCCACACCTGCCAAGCGCGTGGCCATGGGCCGTTTTGCGCACGAAGCGGCCGTTTGTGGTGTCCCCAAAGCCGGCGAACCTTTGGCGTTTTACATGGGCTGTGACTCCCGCAACGAGTACATCTACAAATTCGTTTCGGCTGCCGTCTGGGATCCCCGTGATATCGGTGGTGGACTGGTCGCTGGTGACAAATACCTGAGTGAAGGCAAGTTGTACGCGGCTCGTTTTGATGCCACAGGCCAGGGCGAGTGGCTGGAATTGACCTTTGCCGACCCACGCATTGCCAACTACAGCGCCTACAAATTTGCCAATCAAGGCGATGTATTCGTCAATGCCCGTTTTGCCGCAGATGCCGTGGGTGCCACCAAGATGGACCGTCCGGAGTGGGGTGCTGTGAACCACAGAAACGGAGAGATCTACTTCGCCTTGACCAACAACAGCGCAGCCAACCGCACCCCCACTAAGGTGGACGCGGCCAACCCACGCGCTTACATGGACTTGGACGGCAAAAAAGGCATGGGCAACCCCAACGGCCACATCATCCGTTTCAAAGAGGCGGACAGCAAGTCGACGGCCAAAGCATTTGCATGGGACATCTTCTTGTTTGGTGCAGAAGAAGACTCGGGCGATGCCAACTTGTCGGGCTTGAGTGCCAAAAACGCGTTTTCCTCGCCTGACGGCATGTGGTTCAGCAAAGCCACGGGCATCTGCTGGATTCAAACCGATGATGGCGCTTTCACCGACGAGACCAATTGCATGATGCTGGCTGCTATTCCTGGCCAAGTTGGCGATGGCGGCAAAGTTATCGTCAAAAACAAAATGGTGGTCAATGGTGTCGAGCAAACCGGCACCCAAGAGACCTTCATGGGGGCCGCATTGGGCGATGCCAAACTGCGCCGCTTTTTGGTCGCACCTGCCGGCGCAGAAGTCACCGGCATCACCGAAACGGCTGATGGCCGCACCTTGTTTGTCAACATCCAGCATCCTGGCGAAAAGTCCAAGCCTTTGGCCAGCGGCAGCGCACCACAAAGCATGTGGCCAGGTAATGCAGGCTACGGTGCAAAGGGCCGCCCACGTTCTGCCACCATCGTGATCACCCGCAAAGACGGTGGTGTGATCGGGCTGTAAAGCCCAGGGGCCAAGTGTTCAGATCAGCCGAGCGATGGCCTCGACGTCCTCAGCGAACATTTGGCCCTTTTCGGCCAGCAGCACTTTTTGCTGGCTGTCCATCAAGAGCGTGATGGGCAAACCCTTGGGTTTGGGAAACTGTTTGCGCCATTCGGGGCTGGCCCAAGCCGCGGGGAAGGTGTAACCGCGTTTTTGCAGGTACGCCTGGGCGTCTTCGGGTTTTTTGTCGATGGACAAGGCCAGCATGCGCAAACCCCGACTTTTTTGCGACTGCCACAGCGCCTGCATGCTGGGGCTTTGCAAGGCGCAAAAAGGACAGGTGCTGGACCACCAGTAAAGCAGCAAAGGCTGGCGTTCGTGTTGGAAGTCCTGGCCATTGAGCAATCGTATAGGTGGCACTCTGAGCACATCACCCACGCGGGGCATGGCGGGTGCCATGGCTTCCAGGGATGCTTCGGAGGGGCTTTGGGCTTGTGCGCTGGCCCACGGCCACAAGGCACCCAGGCTCAAGCCCATGGTCAGTTTCCTGCGTGTTTGAGATGCCATTGTCAATTCAGCTGGGGTGGTCATGGAGTGCTCCATTGTGCCCCACGGCACCTTGGCAGGACCGGTTCAGGACAGGGCCAAAGTCAGCAGCGCTCGCTCCACATCCTGTGCCGCTTGCTTGAGGTGCGGGTTGCTAGACTCGCTGCCGGCGCGGCCCACATCCAGGTCGGCCTGAAAGCCGTCACGCTCTGGCCAGACAGCGTTGAGCATGTCAAACCCTGCCTCGGCAATGGTGGCCTCGGCTTGTTCGAGCAGACGCTCCGAACGACCGGTTTTGGACAACACAATGACGATCTTGTTGCCCACAGCGCGGGTTTTGGCCAGCTTGCGGGCCAGCGCCAATGTGGGGCGAAGATCGTCCATGGAAGTGCCCGTTGGCAAGAACACGATGTCGCTTTCGCGGCTGACATCTTCGGTCAACTCATCGGCCAAGCCTCGGGTGTCCACCACGACCAGGTCGTAGCCCTCGACTGTTTTGCGCAGTTTCTTCAGGCTCTTGAATGCACGGGCTTCAATCTCCGGCTCTATGCCGTTGCGCAGCCGCAGGGCACCCCACTCCACACAGGTGAGTTGCTCCAAATCGAAGTCACCGATCAGCACCTTGTATTGGGCACGGGCCGCAGCCACGGCCAAAACGCGGGCCAAGGTGCTTTTGCCGACACCACCCTTTTGTCCCACAAATGAAGCAATTCGCATGAATCAGTCCTTGAATAAAAAAAGCTTACACATGATCAAACTCGAAGAGGCTGATTGTGAATGCTGTGAATCCTTCATGTGTGACATTTTCATGAATCTGCGGTGGTTATGAAAATCCAGACTTCATGAACACAACCCTGTGAAAACAGGGGCAAACACGGTCACGCCCATGTCATTCACATCGGTCAAGCTCATGTCCGATGAAATACCTTGTTCAGCTCATTTACTTCAACGCCGGCGGTGGCCACAGGTCAGCTGCGCTGGCCTTGCAGGAAGTCATCGCTCAAAAGCACCCGGATTGGTCGGTGACATTGGTCAATCTCTTTGAGGTCATTGACTCGGACCGTTATTACCAAAAACTGACCGGCTTTGCCCCGGAACACTTGTAATGAAGCTGACTTCAACAAAATCGATGAGCCCGATGATTGAGCTTATTTGGTGAAACACCGCACGAGTTTTGAAGATGACCCCGCGATTTAAAAACTGGATTTTTAAGGGCAGCACTTTTACATGACACATGTCACATCTACGTCACATTCAATTGGTACCTTTGAAAAAAATTTTATGACTTCCATCAACACAACTTAAAGGTTATGAATGTTTAAAATCAGATCACCCATTTTCCTTGCAATCGCTGCGGGACTAGCGCTTTCGCTTGGCCTGCAGGGTTGCGGAAGTAATTCAGAAGGGATTGCAGCGTCCACGCCAGATAACACGATGAATTTCAATCGTGTATCGACATTTGCAGTCTGCTCACAAATCGATTCTTCTTGTGAGTCGGATGACGAAACAGCAGCCGAGATCGCTGCAGCCAGTACCGACGGTATGACTGTTATTTATACCAACAGCCCCAAGGGTGAGATTGGTTTTGTGGATATCACCGACCCCACCAACCCCAAGCCCCTGGGCAAAGTGGCCGCTGGTGGTGAACCGACTTCCGTTGCAGTTCTGGGTAACTATGCGGTGGTTGGCGTGGACACATCCACCAGCTTTACAGTACCGAGCGGCAAGCTTCTCGTTGTGGATATCGCTAAGCGAGAGCTGCTTGCAACCATCGACATGGGGGGTCAACCGGATTCAGTGGCGGTGTCTAAAGACGGTAAGTACATAGCAGTCGTTCTCGAGAACCAGCGCGACGAAAGCTTAAACGGCGGTGCATTGCCCCAACTGCCTGCTGGTTCTTTGAAGATTGTTGATGTAGCCGGTGCGCCTTCCACTTGGAAGACCCGTAGCGTGGACCTCACCGGCATTGCCACTCTTCACGGCACCGATCCTGAGCCCGAGTATGTGGCCATCAACGACGAGAACATCGCAGTTGTGACCCTTCAGGAAAACAACCACATCGCGCTTGTGGACCTGAAGTCGGCCAAGGTCACCACCCACTTCAGCGCTGGCTCCGTAACGCTGGCCAAGGTTGACCTGAAGGACGAGCGTCCCAACCGCATTTCGTTGACCGAGACTAAAGCTGATCTCTTGAGGGAACCCGATGGTGTGACTTGGATTTCCAATACACGATTTGCCATTGCCAACGAGGGCGATTTGAATGGCGGCAGTCGCAGCTTCTCAGTGATGAACACCAGCGGCGTGGTGGAGTTTGATTCGGGCGCTTCTCTTGATCACCTTGCGGTTCGCTTGGGACATTACAACGACCGACGTTCTGATGCCAAGGGCAACGAACCTGAAAACGTTGCATTTGCTCGTTATCAATCCACCGACTACCTCTTTGTGGCTTCCGAGCGTTCAAGCCTGTTGGCGGTTTTTGATATGTCCAACCCCGTGAAGCCGGTTCTCAAGCAGGCATTGCCTGGTGCCATCAGCCCTGAGGGCATTCTGACGATTCCATCGCGTGGCCTGGTCATTTCCGCCAGTGAGGTTGATGAACGCTCAATGCCAGCGCGCTCAGCGTTGAACATTTATGCTTACCAAAAAGCCAGTGCGGCCTACCCGACGTTGCAATCTGCTGATCGCAGCGATGGCACCCCCATTCCTTGGGCGGCCATGTCGGGCCTGGCAGCTGCTTCCGATGGCAATACGGTTTACGGTATCGAAGACAGCTTCTTTGGCAGCAACCGGATATTTGGCATCGATGTCAGCCAACAGCCTGCTGTGATCAAAAGTGAGATCACGATCCGCGACACCGACGGCCATTTCGCGACATTCAAGGCCACACTCCCACCGGCCAATGACAATCAGGCTTTCGATCAAGTCGATGTCTCTGGGATGATCAATCTGGACGGCAGCGTCAATATCGATCCCGAGGGTATCGCCATTGCCAGCGCAGGCGGTTTCTGGGTGGCCTCAGAAGGTAACGGTTCCAAAACAGCTTACGAAACCAAACGCAACATCCTTTCAGCCAACCTGATTTTCAAGGTCTCGGCAACCGGAGTGATCGAGCGAGTGATTCCCTTACCTGCCGCCATGAATGACATGCAGGCCCGTTATGGCTTCGAAGGCGTGACAGAACACAACGGCAAATTGGTTGTGGCCATTCAAAGGTCTTGGGATATCGCCAACAAAAACGGCAATCCGTTGATTGGTTTGTTCGACTTGACCACTGATACTTGGTCGTTCATGAGCTACCCAATCGACCCAGTGGTTTCACCTTTCGGCGGATGGGTTGGCCTGTCCGAGATCACCGCCATTGGCAACAACCGCTACCTCGTTGTGGAACGCGACAATCACATGGGGCCTGATGCGCGAATCAAGCGTATTTACCGAATCGACCTTACGGGCAAGGCCGATGGCGCCGTCTTGACCAAAACCCTGGTGCGGGATTTGATGGATGATCTGAAAGCAACCAAAGGCTTGGTGCTTGAGAAAGTTGAGGGATTGGCGGTCCTACCGAATGGTCAGGTCCTGATCGTTACCGACAACGACGGTGTGAATGATCATGCTAACGGTGGTGAGACACAGCTCATTCGACTAGGCAAACTATGACGTGATGGTCAGACACCCGCGTTTGTGTAAGCCAGTTAAAAAAAGGCAGCTTGACAAACGGTGTCTGTTATCCAATTCCATACCGTATCTGGTTTAGGATAAAAATCAAAATGGCCCGAGGATTTTTCCTCGGGCTATTTCATTTGCGAAAGCCATTCAGAATCTGTCCGTTGGGTTTTGCATCTTCCGAGCACTTCATGAATGGGCTGAGGTTGGCCCGCGCGCATTCCAGCGCAACTTTACGCACGGCAGCCATAGCGGTAACAAATCGCACTTAGCCACCTGTTCAAAAATCCAGACCCCATGAACACAACCCTATGAAAACAGGGTCAAACACGGTCACGCCCATGTCATTCGCATCGGGCAAGCTGACGTCCGATGAAATACCTTGTTCAGCTCATTTACTTCAACGCCGGCGGTGGCCACAGGTCAGCTGCGCTGGCCTTGCAGGAAGTCATCGCTCAAAAGCACCCGGACTGGTCGGTGACATTGGTCAATCTCTTTGAGGTCATTGACTCGGACCGTTACTACCAAAAACTGACCGGCTTTGCCCCCGAAGATTTGTACAACCTGAGGCTGAAAAAAGGCTGGACCCGTGGCTTGGCCACGGAGCTCAAAATCTTTCAGACCATGATCAGGCTGACCTTGCCCAAGCTGAAAAAGAAGGTACGGTCATTTTGGGGCAGCAACCCGCCGGATATGGTGGTATCGCTGGTGCCCAATTTCAACAAAGTCATGTACGAGGCCCTGCGGGATGAATTGCCGGGGGTGCCTTATGTCACGGTGCTGACCGACATGGCCGATTACCCGCCCCACTTTTGGATGGAGCCTCGGCAAGGCCAGTACATCATTTGTGGCACAGCGTTTGCGGCTTCACAGGCGGCTGCGCTGGGTTATGACCACCAGTCCATTGTCACCACATCAGGCATGATTTTGCGCCCTGATTTTTACCGTAAGCAGTCGGTGGACAAAGCGGCCCGGCTCGCAGAGCTGGGTTTGGACTCCAATGTCCCCACGGGCTTGATCCTCTTTGGTGGGCATGGGTCCTCTGAAATGCTGCAAATTGCCAAAGCGCTGCCTGACCGACAGCTGATTTTTGTGGCGGGCCACAACACCGCCTTGGCCAAAAAAATGGCAGCGCAATCAGCGTCAGCCATGCACCATGTCATGGGTTTCGTCCAAGACATTCACCTCGTCATGCATCTGTGTGATTATTTTGTGGGCAAGCCCGGCCCCGGCAGCTTGAGTGAGGCGGTGCACATGGGTTTGCCGGTCATCACTTTCCGCAATGCCTCCACCATGCCCCAAGAACGGTACAACACAGTTTGGTTGGAAGAGCACCAACTGGGCAAGGTCATTGGATCGGTCAGTGAATTGCCGGTTGCTGTAGAAGCGCTGTTGAGCGACTTGCCGCTCTACCATCAACATGTCCAACACATGAACAACCAGGCGGTGTTTGAGGTGGTGGATACTTTGGCGGCGATCAAGTCGGGTTGAGCTGGCCGTCTTGGGAGGGCGGCACCGAAGCGCTGGACCGCCATCGTCTTGAAGCCGTCAAAGAGTCACAGCACAATCGTTTTGCAGTTTTCAAAGGAATGTCATGTTGCCTGTTTTTCGGAACATTCAGTGTTTGCATTGGATCGGTGAATCCCCGCTGTGGCGGGTATGCGCAGTTTGGGCGTTTGTGGGCGCCATCGGCTCGGCCCAAGCACAGCCTGAAGAAAATCGGGGTACTTGGCAGCTGAGTGCAGGTTGGCAGGATTACAGCGAACCGCAAATGAACTTGAAAGGCCCTGAGCTGGGCGTGCATTGGCAAAGCCGAGCATGGGGACCGCTCACCTTGGAGGCTGAAGGGCAACTGGGCCTGCAAAACTACAGCAGCGTTCCGTCCGGGCGTTTGGATTCGGTGCTGAATGTGGACACCCGCTGGCGAGTTCTCAGGGCATCAACAGCACAACCCCAATGGCAGGTCGGCTTGGCTTTGCATACCCATGCCAATTTTTTGCGCGGCACTACCAGTTTGGGTTTTGGGGGCTATGACCGGCTTTCTACCCAAGTCTGGTTGCCCGTGCGCTGGCACTCGGCCAGCGCGCAGCCCTGGACGGTCGATGCAGGCTGGCTGTTGTGGGGACAGCATGAGTCCCGTTTGTCACAAGTCAACACCAGCTTACAAGATGTGACCAACCAACAGCGCAAGGGTGTTTACTTTCAAATCAGCAAAAAAATCCCCACCGACCTGGGGGAGATGCAACCCTATGCTCGCTGGACTTGGGTGGATGATTCTGATATTCAATGGGTGAGTTTGGTCGGCGTGGACAGAGGCACTTACGAGCCACGAAACAACAGGCTGCAAGTGGGCTTGAAATGGCGCATGCGCTGAACTGGGCGCTTCACCTCAAGCCACAAAAGACTTGAGCTTATGACGAGCGCTGTTGAGGCACCCCAGCGGGCATCAATCCGCTGGCGACAAAATAACCTCAATGGCGTAGCGTGTCGGCGATAGACCGGTTTGCTGAAACCACAGCGTCATAGGCCCTTCGCCAAGTTTTGACTTGGGCACATTGGCCAGCTCATTGCGCCCCAAATAACTGGGTCCCATGTGGCCGTAAACCAGCATGCGCGAGACACTTTCGACAGTTTCACCCGCATCAAACACCTTGTTGGGCTGCAAAGCATAAAAGGCTTTGTCGTCTTCTGACTCGTACTGCACCAACTTGAACGACATCAACTGCTGGCCTTTGGGGATGTCCCAAGTGACATAGTCGCGATCACCGCTTACCACCACCCCATGGATCAGGTAGGTTTGCAGGCCAGGGGCCAAAATGCTGGGCAGCAAAGGGTCGCCTGAAGCTTCATGCGATACAACGCTTGGGTTTTGCAAGTCAAAACCTTGGGCCGCAGAATTGTTACCAGCCATGTCCACTTGGCGTAACCAAACTCGGCTCAAGCCGTTACCCAAAGCACCGAGTGCGCTGCCTTTGCCTGCAGACCATGAGCGTTGCTCGTCCAGTGAATACTCCCAGCGCGCACCCGGCTCAATGCCCGACAGTTTGAAGGTGTTGGTCACGCCTTCAGATTGACCCGAGATGGCCACAGCAGCGGGAGGTGTAGTGTCCAAAACACAGTTGACGCGCACGATTTCCGAGGTGTTGCCCGCATCGTCCCGAGCGCGCACCCAAATCATTTTGGCGCCGTCGCCTTTGACTTCAAACGAGCCGCCGGAACCGCGTGTCCAAGTGATCCCTTGGTCCAGCGAAAACTCCCAGTCGATGCCCTGACTTTCAACACCCCACCTGCCGTTGCTTGTGACGCCATCGGTCACGTCAAGGCCGGTGTCGTTGAACGACAAAACAGGCGCTTTAAGAACGACCGCACC
>CAMDFT010000020.1 GCA_945897795.1 Limnohabitans sp. Rim8
GAAGGGGGTGAACAGCAGGCTCATGGTGTGTTGGTCTTGCAAGGTGTCATAGATGGGGCTGGGTCAGCCAGCTGGGCGGCATTTGGGGGCCAAGCCAAATGAAAGTTGTGCGATCTTAGGCAGATCAAAGGCTGGGTCTTATCCGCTGCGTGACATCAAGCCCTGACTGCGGTGGGGGATTCTGAAAATGTTTCCCAAAGTCCCCATTCAGCAGGCAATGGCGCTTCGATGACCAGTGGCTGAGCGCTCACGGGGTGTGCCAGTTGCAAGCGTGTGGCGTGCAACCACAGCCTTTGCAAACCAACCAAATCAGCCACGGCCCGGTTGAGCTGCCCCTTGCCGTGCGTGGAATCGCCAATGATCGGGTGGGCGATGTGCTTCATGTGGCGGCGCAGCTGGTGCCGGCGTCCTGTCAGCGGCTCAAGGGCCACCTCAGCGCAGTGGGTGCTGGCAAAGCCTCGCTGAGGCAGCGGCAAATCAAAGTGGCGCAAGGTGGCAAAGCGGCTTTGGGCGGGCTGCACTTCCAGGCGTTCGGTGCGCATATCGTCGGGCATGCGCTTCAAGGCGTGGTCGATCAGGCCTGAATCGACAGGCCAGCCGCGCACCACGGCGCGGTAGTTTTTTTGCAGACCCTCACCCGTTTCAAAGGCTTGCCCCAGCGTGCGCGCCACCTCGGCGCTCAGCGCAAACAACAGCACGCCGCTGGTGCCCTTGTCCAGCCGGTGCACGGGCCAGACGTGTTGCCCAATTTGGTCGCGCAGGGTTTGCAGCACAAAGCGGGTTTCGCCCTTGTCCAGCGGGGTGCGATGCACCAGCCAGCCGGCGGGCTTGTTGACGATGGCCAAGTGCTCATCGCGGTAAAGAAGATCCAACATGGGCTCGATTGTGGCTGTTTCAGCGTGCGGGTCTGCGCCACCCATGACCTCAGGCGAAAAGGGTGCAAAGTCGGTCATGATGACAAAATGCACACATCGGCTAAGATCGACCCATGAAACCCATGCGCTGGAACGCCGAAAAAAACCAGTGGCTCCAATCGGAGCGGGGCGTCTCGTTTGAAAGCATGGTCGTGGCCATTGAAGGGCAGGGCTTGCTGGACATCCTGGCGCATCCCAATGCTGGGCAGTATCCAGGCCAACGCATTTTGGTGGTGGCCCACGCAGGCTATGCCTACCTCGTGCCATTTGTAGAAGATGTGGACCATTTTTTTCTCAAAACCGTGATCCCCAGCCGCAAGGCCACCCGTGATTATTTGAAGCAAGGAGCAGACGATGTCCAAGATTGACCGCGAAGAAGCCGAATTGCTCGACTTGTTCAACAAGGGGCAACTCCAATCGGTGGCCACCAAAAGCGAATTGGCACAGTTCAAAGCCGCTGCGCGAGCCACCGCCATCAAAGACCGGCGGGTCAACATCCGCTTGTCTTCGGGTGACCTGTCAGACATCCAGACCAAAGCGCTGGAAGAAGGCATTCCCTACCAAACCCTGATCGCCAGTGTGCTGCACAAATATGTCTCTGGCCGCTTGACCGAGCGCCCTGCGTCTGGTGCTGCCCCCAGTCTCCATAACCCCATGCTCTGAAGTTGTCGCCATGCTCTTTTTATTGTCACCCGCCAAATCTCTGGATTACGAAACCCCCGCCGCAGGCGTGCCGCACACGCTGCCCCAGTTCGTGCCGCAATCGCAGGCCTTGATCGAGGTGCTGCGACAAAAGTCGCTCCAGCAAATCGCCGAGCTGATGGACTTGTCGGACGCGCTGTCGGCCCTGAACGTGGCCCGTTACGAAGCCTGGAGCCCCAAGTTCACCGCCAAAAACGCCAAGCAAGCCGTGCTGGCTTTCAATGGCGATGTGTACGAAGGGCTGGACGCCAAGACCTTGTCAGCGCAAGACCTGGATTGGGCGCAAACCCATGTGGGCATTTTGAGTGGCTTGTATGGCGTCTTGCGCCCGCTGGACTGGATGCAACCCTACCGCCTGGAAATGGGCACCACGCTGCAAACCGACAAGGGCAGCAACCTGTACAAGTTTTGGGGGCCGCAAATTGCCGAGTACCTGAACGCCCAGCTGGCCAAAGACAAAACTCCGGTCATCGTCAACCTCGCCTCGCAAGAGTATTTCAAGTCGGTGGACCGTAAAACCCTCAAGGCGCGGGTGATCGAATGCGTGTTTGAAGACTTCAAGGGCGGAAAATACAAAATCATCAGCTTCAATGCGAAACGGGCGCGGGGCTTGATGGCGCGCTATGCGGTGCAAAACCGCATCACCCACCCTGAGGGGCTGCTGAAGTTCGACCTCGAAGGCTACGAACACGATGAGGCTGTTTCAGAACCCGACCGTCTCGTTTTCCGTCGCAAGGTGCAGGCATGAGCATGAACTCGCCAGAGCACACCCCCGAGCAGTCTCAGCTGGGCAAATCCAGCGCCTATGTGGACCAGTACGACGCGGGTTTGCTGTTCCCCATCCCCCGCGCCACCAAGCGCGCCGAGATCGGCGTCACCGGCCAGCCCGTGTTTTTTGGGGCCGACTTGTGGACCGCGTTTGAGTTGTCCTGGCTCAACCTGAAGGGCAAGCCGCAAGTGGCGCTGGCGCACATCACCGTGCCTGCTGAGAGCACACACATTGTGGAGAGCAAATCCTTCAAGCTGTATCTGAACAGCTTCAACAACACCCGCTTGGAAAGAGCTGACCTGGTGCGCGACATGATTCGCCGCGACATCAGCGCCGCCATCTGGCATGGCGGCACCATGCAAGCCAGCGTGGGCGTGAAGCTGCTGCTGCAAGAACAATTTGACGCCGAGCCTGTGCAAGAACTCGACGGCCTGAACCTGGACCGCATGGACATCGAGTGCACGCGTTACGAGCCCGCGCCGGACCTGCTGAGCGCCAGTACCGAAGAACTGCCCGTGACCGAAACCCTGGTCAGCCACTTGCTCAAAAGCAATTGTTTGGTGACAGGCCAGCCCGACTGGGGCAGCGTGCAAATCACCTACAGCGGCCCGCAGATCGAGCAAGCGGGTTTGCTGCAATACATCGTGAGCTATCGCAACCACAACGAGTTTCATGAGCAATGTGTCGAGCGTATCTTCATGGACATCTGGACCCGCTGCAAACCCACCAAGCTAACGGTGTATGCCCGCTACACCCGGCGTGGCGGGCTGGACATCAACCCCTGGCGCACCAGCGCCCCGGGCAAGTTGCCGCCCAATGTGCGCACGGCGCGGCAGTGAACGCATTCACTTCGTTCCCAATAATGTCTCCCACCACCCGCCGCGTTCTTCAGGCCCTTTTGTACGAGGCCATTGCCATCGCCGTGGTCGGGCCCGTGTTGAGCCTGGCTTTTGACAAATCCCCCACCTCTACATTCGGCCTGGCGGTTGTGTTGTCGAGCATTGCACTGACGTGGAATTACGCCTTCAACTGGCTCTTTGAGCGCTGGGAGTCGCGCCAATCGGTGCGCGGCCGCTCCTTTGCCAGGCGACTGGCCCACGGTGCCGGTTTTGAAGGCGGTTTGGTGGTCCTTCTTTTGCCCGTCATGTCGCTGTGGCTAGACATCTCGCCCACCGCTGCCTTGGTGGCCAACTTGGGCCTGCTGGCGTTCTTTTTCTTCTATGCCATCGCCTTCACCTGGTGCTTTGACCGGGTCTTTGGCTTGCCCGCATCTGCGCAGGCGGGCGATGTCAAACAGGGTTGATGATCTAATTTTGTTTCTATTCATATCATCCATTGATATGAATAAGCTTTAAATCACATCAACGCTGGATTTTGCAGTTGCCTTAGTGGCCAGCACTGGCGTTTGACGCTCAAAGGGTCCAGGACCTCTTGGCTGCGGCAAGAAACGCCCAAGGGGTTCTTTTGGGCAAAGCCGAGGCGATTGGCTTGGAAGGCTTGCAGTCCAACATCCGCGACTCACTGACCACTTCAGCGATTGAAGGCGAGAAGCTGGACCCCGAAAGTGTTCGCTCTTCCTTCGGATAACACTAAGGATGGTGGCAATTTCCCCCCACCCTTGGTCAGCTCCGTAAAGGGGTACAAGTTGTACCCCAGTTGGCATCTAGCGCAGGGTCACGGCTGCGCATTTTCTTGATGTATTTCCGTGGGTCTGCTGAATCCCTCAGCACACCCACCACGTCAACAATGGCAAACCACCATTCCTCGTTGTGCCAGACACGGCGACGCCTCCGGTAGGCCAAAAACCCCCTCTGTGATACATTGAATGCATGTATTCAAATGAGGATTTGATATGGCAACTTCAATTCGCCTGGCTCCAGAGACCGAGCAAAGGCTTGACTACCTCGCATCCCAAACTGGGCGCACCAAGGCTTTTTACCTGCGCGAAATCATCGAGCAGGGCATCCAAGAAATGGAAGACTACTACCTCGCTACCGATGTGCTTGCGCGTGTCCGTCAAGGGAAAGAACAGGTCCATTCCGCTGCCGACGTGAGACGAGACCTTGGCCTGGACAATTGAATACGCCGACACGGCCATAGGTCAGCTGCGCAAGCTCGACAAACAGATGGCGCGGCGCATAGTGGACTTCATGGACGAGCGCATTGCCGGGAAGGAAAACCCGCGAACCACGGGCAAGGCATTGGTCGGGCCGCACGGAGGATTCTGGCGCTATAGGGTGGGCGATTGCCGGGTGATTTGTGACATTCAGGACGGCGCTTTGCGCGTCCTTGTGGTACAGGTTGGCAACCGGCGCGAGATTTACCGATAGGCACATCATGGAAATCACCCCCATCCGTACAGAAACTGATTACCGCGCAGCACTGCGCGTGGTGTCAACGCTGGTGGACCAAGACCCATCGCCTGACTCACCCGAAGGCGAACGCCTGGATGTGCTCTCAACCTTGATTGAGGCCTATGAGCGCAAGCACCATCCGATTGATTTGCCCGACCCCGTAGAAGCCATCAAGTTCCGCATGGACCAAGCGGGGCTTTCAATCAAAGATCTGGAGCCGATGATCGGTCAGCCCAACCGTGTCTATGAAGTGCTCAACCACAAACGCCCCCTCACGCTGCGCATGATCCGAAACTTGAACAAAGGTTTGGGCATCTCCGCTCAGGTGCTCATCACAGACAACACCAGACCAATCGGGTGAGCGACCAAGACCCCACCCCCTCTTCCCCTTCAGGTGTTCAACGTGACGTCCAACAAGAGTTGCGCCATGTCCGCTCCCTCATGCAGTTGGAGCAAAAGGAAGACCAGGCGCAGTTCAAGCTCAAAAACGCCAGTGCCAGCATCAAAGAGCGGCGTCGGCGTGGCCTGACCTGGTACCCCGTCACCATCACCCAAGAAGACATTGGTTTTGGTGGCAAGGTGGTGCTGGAGCTGGAGCGGCCTGCGCATCGGCAAGACCTGCACTTGTTTCAGGTGGGCAAGAACGCTTGTGTGTTCAGCAATGCGCCCGGCTATTCGGGGCCTGACCGACCCGTGTTGAGCGGCGTGGTGACCAGCGTGCGGCGCAACAAGCTGGTGCTGGCCACCACCAAAGAAGAGCTGCCCGATTGGGTACAAAACGCCAACACACTCAACGGCAGCACCCCAAACGGAAGCACGCTAGGCATTGACCTGACGTTTGACGAGGTCAGCTACCGCGAGATGCACCAGGCCCTGAACGACGTGATCGGCGCACACGGCAACCGCTTGGCCGAACTGCGCGACGTGCTGCTGGGCGCACGGCAGGCCAGCTACCGCGAGCCCAAAGCCGACGACCTGTTTTACCCCAGTGCGCTCAACGACTCTCAGCTGGTGGCGGTGCGCCATGTGATTGCGGCGCAAGACGTGGCCATCATCCACGGCCCGCCCGGCACGGGCAAAACCACCACGCTGGTGCAGGCCATTTTGGAAACCATCCGGCGCGAGCGGCGCGTGCTGGTGTGCGCCCCCTCCAACACCGCCGTGGACCTGCTGACCGAAAAGCTGGCCGAGCGCGGTGTGAATGTCATCCGCATGGGCAACCCCAGCCGCGTGTCGGACCTGCTGCTGCAGCACACCCTCGACGCCGGTGTGATGGCCCACCCCAGCTACGCCAAGATGCACGCGATGCGCCAAACCGCTGAGCAGCACCGAGACACGGCCAACGAACTGGCCAAAGAAGGCGTTCGCCATTTTGGTTTTGAGGGGCGACAGCACCGCCAACAACTGCGCGAAGAAGCCCGCACGCTGCGCCAAGCCGCCGACGATTTGGAGCGCTTCATGACCGAAGACGTGCTCGAATCGGTGCAGGTCATCACCTGCACGCTGGTGGGTGCCAGCCACCGCCACATGCGCCACCTGAGCTTTGAGACCGTCTTCATTGACGAAGCCGCCCAAGCCCTGGAGCCGGGTTGCTGGATTCCCATTGCCAAGGGCCAGCGCATTGTGTTGGCGGGCGACCACCACCAGCTGCCGCCCACCGTGAAAAGCGAACAAGCCGCCCGCGAAGGCCTGCGCGAAACCCTGTTTGAAAAGTGCATCCAACGCCAACCCAACACGGCCCGCATGCTCACCACGCAATACCGCATGCACGAGCAGATCATGGGCTTTAGCTCCCAGAAGTTTTATGGCGGCCAACTGGTGCCGCACGCCAGCGTGCGCCACGCAAGCCTGGAGGCTTATGACCTGCGTTTTGCACCCGACCTGCCGGTGGAATTCATCGACACGGCGGGCTGCGCTTATCAAGAAGTGGCCATACCTGAGAGCCGTTCAACCGCCAACCCCGAATAAGCCCACTTGCTGCTGGAGCGCTTGGCGCAGCTGCTGGCGCCCTACGACGCCGCCGAACACGACGAACAGCAACACACCCCGCTGAGCATCGGCGTCATTGCACCGTACCGCGCCCAAATCAACTACTTAAAAGACGCCATCGAAGACAGCGAAGTGCTGAATGGTTTGCTGCTGCAACGCAGGCTCAGCGTGGGCACCGTCGATTCGTTTCAGGGCCAAGAGCGCGACATCATTGCCATCACATTGACGCGCAGCAACCCCCAAGGCGAGATCGGCTTCCTGTCGGACGTCCGCCGCATGAACGTGGGCATGACCCGCGCACGGCGCAAGCTGCTGCTGGTGGGCGATTCGTCCACGCTTTGCAGGCATCCGTTTTTTGTGGAGTTGTTGGCGTATGTGAAGGGGGTGGGGGGCTATCGCACAGCCCAAACGGTCGTTCGATAGAGGTCCAGTTCGACTGCTTCAGGCCATCCAGTCTTCAAGTTTCAAGCCCGCTACCCGCTTGAAGTGCCGTGTGTTGTGGGTCACCAAGGGCAGGCCCAGCGCCAATGCATGCGCGGCGATTTGGGTATCCATTTCGCCAATCGGCTGCCCGGTTTGCTGCAGGTGGGCGGCAATGTCTCCATAGCGGTCCGCGGCCTCCACCGTCCATGGCAACACGGGAGTCTCATTGAGCAGCAAATCAATGGTTCGGCGACGTTTGTCATCGGCTTGCAGCAGTGCCAGCCCAAACCTTGTTTCGGCCCGGGTGATGGCGGAGATGGCGATCTCCTGCTTTTTGAGCGCCGCCAACATGCGCTTTTGCAGCACGGCAGAACTGTTGCGTGCAAAGTAGCCCAAGATGTTGGTGTCGACCAAGTACTTGATCACTTGGGGTCCTTGGTTTTGGCGGTGCGTTTAGCAGAGGCTTTTGCGGGAGCTTTTGGGGCTGATGGCGCTTCCCAGTCGGCAAACGGATTTTTCGGGGGCTTGCTTTGCCGACTGGCATCCGACAAAAAATCGTCGGGCAATGGGTTTTCGGCAATGGCGGCCACCAGCGCATCCAGGCGATGCTGACGCAATGTTTCTGTGTCCTTGGGCTTGAGCGTGATCTCGCCCGTCACCTCGTTGCGAGCAATCCACATTTCATCGACATCCACGCGAAATGCCTTGGGCAAGCGAATCGCCTGGCTGTGACCGTTGGTAAAAACTTTGGCGGTAGCGAGCATGGCGAACTCCTTAGAGTGTATCTATGAAAACGTACCTACTTTATCACCAAGCAAGTTATTCAGTCAAAGTCAAAATCACCCAAATGAACGTGGGCATGACCCGCGCACGGCGCAAGTTGTTGCTGGTGGGCGATTCGTCCAGGCTTTGCAGGCATCCGTTTTTGGCGAGTTGTTGGCTTATGAAAGCGAGTGGGAAGCTTCCCTCCGGCGCTTGAGATGGGCAATCAGAAATAATTTGTGGGCGGTCTTGAACTACGTGTGCCGCACAACCGTTACGGTGATGGGGTTCCGCGGTATTGCACAGCGATAGAGGGATGGGGTGAGGGCGATGCCCAGTTGGCAAAAGCCAGTGGGACATCCGATAGACCGGGCAAGTCGAAGGGGGTCTAGAGAGCCTTCTCCCTCTCTTCAATTGAATTTAATGTCGTATTGCAGGCCAATCTTCTCCATGATCTCTGCTGTTGGCCCCATGTTTTGAATGAATTCCTGCATCAACGTTTCTGCAAAGGCTGGATTGGCTGTGATGGCTTGAAATTTTTTATATTCAGGTCTTTGCATGATGGTGCCCAGGACAAAGAGATTTTGCAAAAGCGCAAAACGGTTTACGAAGAAGCCAAGTGCAGCAAACCGGGGCGATGGAAGTCAAGGCAAACGCGCAACTGGGAGCACATCAAAGAGGTGTGGCTGAATCCGCCGCGGGAGCATCTGAGGACGCCAGAAAAAGTGGCGATGGCCGTTTAGAAAAGCGGACAACTTTGTTGACAAACACCGCCTGCGCTCCGCCGAGCTTTTTGACGTTCAGCTCGAAGGTGGCAACGCGTTTGTCGGTGATGCCAAAGATTTCAAAGAAATCGATCCAAAAGGGCTTGGCCTGGCTGTCTTCGTTGCAGGCGTCGGCCCAGGTCTTGATGAAAGCAATGCCCTGGATTTTATTTCGTTCCAGTTAAGACCCATTTGGTGCTCATAAAGTGAGCTTGGATAGTATCTTAAAGTATTTTAATTGTTATAGTTTGTAGCTCTATGGGAGTAACTGCATGGTCATTTCCCGGCCTGAGGGCCGGGGATTCTTACGGGTCAAGCGGCCAAGCGCTCAATCTTGGGGCGCTTGACCTTGCCCGCTTGATAAAGGTCGTGTTGCATCTGCATGCCCGCCCACATTTCGGCACTGGTGCCGAAGGCTTGCGCGAGGCGGTAGGCCATGTCGGCAGAGATTCCGGATGCGCCTGACACCACTCGCGAGAGCGTGACTCGGTTGACGCCCAGCTTGACAGCGGCCTCGGTGATGGTGATGTCACCCAGATATTCCCGAAGGACTTCCCCTGGGTGCGGGGGGTTGTGCATGCGAGTCATGACGGCCTCAAAAAAGCGTTGCAGGCTATTGTGACGAAATGTCTTGAACAATTCGTGGCGCATTGGAGTGTTAAGCGCTTGGCGCTACAACTTGATCAATAAACCGCATCCGTCACGATATCAAGTTTGTTGATGTACAGATCAAGGGTGGCTTGCTGCACCAACTTGCCAAACTGGCGCGATAATTTATAATAGCGCCAATCATGTCAGACTTTAACGCTCAACTCTTGACTGCCATTCAGGCACAGCCGGATGGTTTATCGCTTGCGCAAGCCTGTGTTTCTTGGCCCGATGTGCCGCGTCGCAGCTTGCAAAGAGCCTTGGCGCAAGCAGTGGTTGATGGTCAAATCGCGCCAATCGGCAAGGCGCGAGCTACCCGTTATGTGGCCAATTTAGAAATCGCGCCAAAAGTGTTGGCTTACGCTTTGCCCACGTCCGTGGGCTTGTCAGAGTCGTCCGCTTGGCGCGCCGAAGAGGAACTCTCCACGGGCCAGTGGCCGCTCTCGCCCGACAGCAAAGACATTCGAGCTTATCTGGCCAAGCCATGGGGCACGCGCCAAGCCGTGGGTTACCAGTCCGAGTTTTTGCAGGCCTACCAACCCAACGCCACGTTTTATCTGCCCCAGCCTGTGCGGGCGCAGTTGCACCGCATGGGCCGCACCGGGCCGGGGCCGCAACCTGCGGGCACTTATGGCCGTGCCGTGCTCGACCGTTTGCTGATCGATTTATCTTGGGCGTCCAGCCATCTGGAGGGCAACACCTATTCGCGCCTGGACACCCGCGCCCTGATCGCGCACGGGCAGCAGGCCCAAGGCCACGGCGTGACCGAAACGCAGATGATCCTGAACCACAAGGCCGCCATCGAGCTGCTCATGGACAACGTGGACGCGCCACAGCTCAGCCGCTATCTGCTGATGAACCTGCACAGCGCCCTGTCAGAAAACCTGCTTGAAAGCCCCGAGGACGAAGGCCGCCTGCGCTTGCACCCGGTGCAAATTGGGCAAAGCCCATACCAGCCGCCGTCGGGCCAGTCGCTCATTAGCACTTTGCTCGATGAAGCGCTGGCCAAATTCAACGCCATCGAAGACCCGTTTGAGCAGTCGTTTTTTGCCATGGTGCACTTGCCGTATTTGCAGCCTTTTGCCGACTGCAACAAGCGCACTTCACGCCTGCTGGCCAATTGGCCGCTGCTGCGGGCCAACCTGTGCCCGCTCACGTTTTTGGGTGTGTCGCAGGATTGGTATACCGCCTCGGTGCTGGGTGTTTACGAGATGAGGCGCGTGGAGCTGCTGCGCGATTTGTTCATGTGGGCCTATGAGCGCTCGACCAAGGAATATTTGACGGCCAAGTTCAGCGTGGTCGAGCCCGATGTGCTGCGCCTGACTTACCGCGATGCCATTCGCCAGATCGTCAAAGCCGTGGTGCAAAACCCCGAGCAAGACGCGCAGGCGCTGGTGGCCACCCAAGTGGATTTGGCGGCGCCTGGCCCGGATCGTGAAAATGTTCGGGCCTTGGTCATGCAAGAGCTGCGCCGTTTGCACGAAGGCGTGTTGGCCCGTTATGGTTTGCGCCCTTCTGAGTTGGAGCGCTGGCGCAGCATTCAGGGGTGATTTGTCGCTGCGCGAAGTGATGCTCGTCGGGGCTGAAGCCGCCGACCTACGAGAGACGTATTGCTTGTCGGGGCTGAAGCCGCCGACCTGCGGGAGACGCTCCCTGTAGGTCGGAGCTTCAGCTCCGACATGGCGGTGGTGAACCGCTGTGGCCTGCCTGTTCAGCCGCGCAACCCTTCCAATACATTCACCGTGTTCACCCCCACCTCAGCCACGGCGTAGCCCCCTTCAAACGTCAAGACCGTGGGCAACCTCAGTTGCGCGATGGCGCGGCCCAGTTGCAGGTAGTCGGCACTGCGCAACTTAAAGCCCGAGATCGGGTCGCCCTCAAACGTGTCCAGCCCCAGCGGCACCACCAGCGCCTGCGGCGCAAAGTCAGCTACCGCCTGCAAAGCGGTTTGCAGCGTGGCCCACCAAACGTCAAACCCGGTGCCTCGCGTCAGCGGCAAGTTCATGTTGAAGCCTTCGCCCGCGCCGTGCCCGCGCTCGTCGGCATGGCCCAAAAAGAAGGGGTATTCGGTGCGCGGATCGCCGTGGATGGACACCGTCAGCACATCGCTGCGCTCATAAAAACAAGTCTGCGTGCCGTTGCCGTGGTGGTAGTCCACATCCAAAACGGCCACGCGCTGCACGCCCCCATCGCGCAGGGCCTGCGCGGCCACAGCGGCGTTGTTGATGAAGCAATAGCCGCCCATGTAGTTGGGGCCTGCGTGGTGGCCCGGCGGGCGGGTCAGCGCCATGGCGAACCGCTCGCCCCTCAGCACCACTTGCGCGGCAGCCAGTGCGCAAGCAGCGCCCCCGCGCGCTGCGGCCCAGCTGCCCGCCATCAAGGGCGTGCCCGAGTCAAACGCGTATTGCCCCAGCCGAGCCGCAAAGTTGAGCGGTGGCACATCGGTGCGAAAAGCGTGTTTGGAGGCCAGCGGCCAGACCGAGGGCAGGGCGTCGCGCTCGGCATTGGCCGGGTCCAGCGCCACCCAGTCGTGCCACGCGCTGGCCAAAAAAGCCAGATAGTCCGGCGCATGCACGCGGGCCATGGCGGCGTCCACATCCAGCGATGTATCGGGCGTCAGTAACTGCCCCACCGGGCGGCGTTGCAGTTCATCCAGCACATAGTGCAAACGGTCGGGCACTTCGTGGCAATCAACCATGCGGCCTCGGAACATTTCCTGGCGGCCTGCGTGCTCTGCGTGGTGGGTGTTGTGGAAGATTTTCATGTGGGATGCAGTTCGTTGAGTTTCGAGTTTGCCAGCGTTCAACGGGGCATCAGGGATTCTGTTTGACAGTCCTGGGAATTGCGGTCAGATTAGACAGATGACCAGTTGAAGGAGGTAAGAGATGCGGACATGGCCAGTACAAGAAGCGAAAGCGCGGTTCAGTGAGTTTTTGAATGCTTGCCTGCTCGAAGGGCCCCAAATGGTCACGCGGCGCGGCACCGAAGCGGCAGTGTTGGTGTCTGTTCAAGAGTGGCGGCGGTTGCAGTCGGCAGCCCGCCCATCGTTAAAACAACTGCTGCTGTCTGACCAGGCCCGAACTGACTTGGTCGTTGCGCCACGCGGGCAAGCCAAGCGTAGCCCTGTGGAGCCAATGCTCTGACACAACGCGATCTGTTACAGAAGCCATTGGACCTCAATGAGCCACTTGCCTTGGCTCGCAACGAACGTCTGTCTTGACAGAGTTGGCAATAAAACATTCTTCGTGGGCCAAGTGGTGCATCTCTTGCAGCTGAGCCTGGGTCGGTATCTTGTCACCAGAAAATTTAACCTCGGGGCGAAGCGTGACGGTGGTCATCATGAGCTTGCCTTCTGGGTTTTTGCCCATCACGCCCTCTGCTGCGTCATGGTAGGTGTCGACCACAAAACCATGTTTGACTGCAAAGGATAAAAACCAAAGCATGTGGCAGCTGGACAGTGACACGACGAAGGCCTCTTCGGGGTCTACGGCATCGACCACGGAGTAGGGCAGTGGAACAACGTGAGGGGATGAAGAGCCCGCAATTTCAATGCCGCTGTCGAAGCGCAGGGTGTGCTGGCGGCTGTAGCGGTTGTCGGTGAACTTCTGATCAGATCGAGCCCAAAGAATTTCGGCGGTGTAGGTGGCCATGTGGTTTGTCGCTTCCCTGTGCGTGAGTTTTTTTCAGAGCCTTAAAGCAGGTGTGAGTGACCTGAAGTCAATCTGCCGTATGACTTTGGAGGTCCATCGTCATGAAGACGCTATGGGGGTCGAGTTGGTAGTCGCCAAAGGGGCCGCAGGGTCGGAATCCAGCACTCTCATACAGTTTGTGCGCTGGCGCAAACGTGCTGGCTGGCCCGGTCTCCAGGCTCAGTCGTTGGTAGCCACGCACGATGGCTTCGCTGATGATGTGATTCAGAATGGCACGACCCGCGCCCAGTCGCCGATTCACGTTTAGGGTTCGCATGGATTTGATCTCGCCATGATCAAGGGACAGTTCCTTGAGGGCACCACATCCCAAAAGCTGATCGCCATCACGAGCGGACCAGAAGGTGATTTCGGGCCTCTTGAGTTGGTCCACATCGAGCGCATGCACGCTTTCAGGCGGTGAAAGTTCATGCATGTGGCGCAGGTGCTCGTCGAGCAGCGCATACACATCTGGCCGAGCGGGATCGTCGGGTGCAATGGTCATGGACATGGCGAGTGGTGTTCTCGTGTGGTGGCTCAATTCGCTTCAGCCAAATTCCCGAAACCCCTTGAGCGCAGGCAGCGGCGCAAAGTTGGCCTCGCGTTTTTGCTGAAACGCGCTAATAGCCTCGCGCACGTTGGTGTTGCTCCAGATCGCGCCTTGCAGCCAGCCCATGTGGCGCAGGCTGTCTTCGGTGCTGTGGTCGCGGGCGTAGTGCAGCACTTGCTTGGTGCCCCAGATGGCCACGGGGGGTTTGCTGGCTATTTCTTTGGCCGCTTGCAGGGCGGCGGCCACGGTGGCTTCGTGGGTGGGCAGCACCTCGTTCACCAGGCCGTGGGCCAGGGCTTTGTCGGCACTCAGGCGGCGGCCCGTGTAGGCCAGTTCTTTGACCAATGCCATGGGCAGCAGTTTGGGCAGGCGCTGCAGCGTGCCCACGTCGGCCACCATGCCGATGTTGATTTCCTGGATGCAGAAGAAGGCATCGGCAGAGGCATAGCGCATGCAGCAGGCGGTGACCATGTCTACCGCGCCGCCAATGCAGCCGCCGTGGATGGCGGCAATGACCGGGATGCGCAGTTCTTCGAGCAGGGTGAAGGTGTGCTGCATGTCGGTCAGCAGGTCATACACGGCTGAGCGGCCTTCGGCGCTGGTGTCGTCCATCTGGATGGCGCTGCCAAAGGTCTGCAGGTCCATACCCGCGCTGAAGTGCTTGCCGGTGCTGGAGATGACCAGCGCCCGCGCTGTGCCCGCCTTGTGGATGTCGGTCAGCACCTCGTGCAGCTCGCGCCAGAAGGTCGGGTGCATGGTGTTCATCGCCTCGGGGCGGTTCATCACCAAGTGGGCAATGTGGTTTTCAGTCGCGAGGGAAAAGCATTTCAGATCGTTCATGGGGGGACTCCTATTCCAAACAATGTAGCCGTTTGACTGGGGCGGGCGTGTCCCGGTTTTGACCGAGTTGGACCTGACTGGTCAATTTTCGTAAATGATAGTAATATACAAAACATGATTGATCTTTCAAGCATCGTCGGCTTTGAATGGGATGCGGGCAACGAGCGAAAGAATGACAAACACGGTGTGAGCATGGCAGAGGCCGAACAGGTTTTCTTCAATGCGCCCTTGCTGTTGTTGGACGACGTTGCTCACAGCCAAAGTGAACCTAGGCTTCATGCGCTGGGGGCGACGGATGAAGGGCGACGATTGCACATCACCTTCACTTTGCGCCGATCGGGCGAGTTGATTCGCGTGATATCAGCGCGGAACATGCACAGAAAGGAGCGCAGTGTTTATGAGCAAGCAGACAGCTAAACAACCGATTCCCAAATTCAAAACCGAGGCACAAGAGCGCGCCTATTGGGAATCTGAACCAAACGGGCACGACTCCACGGTGCATGTGGACTGGACAAAAGCGCAAAAGGTCAAGTTGCCCAACTTGAAACCCACCACCAAGACGATTTCGCTTCGATTGCCCCAGCATTTGCTTGACAGCATCAAGGTGGCGGCCAATGCCCGGGATGTGCCCTACCAGTCGCTCATCAAGGTGTGGTTGCAAGAAAAATTGCACAGCCACTGACGTGTGCTTTGACGCTCAGTCGTCAGTGAACAAAAGTGTTTGCGGTCCGTGCGCTGTCTCTTCTGCGGCCACTAGGCGGTTGTCGATGGCGGGTGCCTCCCCCGCCTTGACCAGAGACCCCACTCGCACCCCCAGCAGCCGAAGCCGCCGTGACAGGTCCACCCTCTTGAGGCATTGCCCGGCGATTTGGCGGATGTGTTTGGCATCGGCGGTGTATTCGGTCAGGGTTTGGTCCCGCGTCACGGCCTGAAAGTTGTCATACCGCAGCTTGATGCCGATGGTTTTGCCTTCGTAGCCTTTGCGCTGCAAATCGGCAGCCACTTGTTCGCACAGGCGGGTGAACACAGCACCCAGTTCGGCGCGGTCGCGCACGGCGTGCAGGTCACGCTCAAACGTAGTTTCGCGGCTCATGCTGACGGGTTCGCTCTCTGTTTCGAGTGGGCGGTCGTCGCGGCCCCAAGCGGCTTCGTGCAGCCACGCGCCGTAGCTTTTGCCAAAGTTCTCCACCAGCCAGTGCGGCTCGCGTGCAGCCAACTCACCAATGGTGTGGATGCCAAAGCCCTTGAGCTTTTCATCGGCCTTGGGGCCCACACCGTTGACCTTGCGGCAGGCCAGCGGCCAGATCAGGGTTTGAAGGTCGGCCTCGTGCACGATGGAGATGCCCTTGGGTTTGTTGAACTCGCTGGCCATCTTGGCGATCAGCTTGTTGGGGGCCACGCCGATCGAGCAGGTCAGGCCCGTGGCGTCAAAAATGCTTTTCTGAATCAAGCGCGCCAACACCCGACCGCCTTCACGCTGGCCGCCGGGCACATCGGTGAAGTCGATATAGACCTCGTCTACGCCCCGGTCTTGCATGACGGGGGCGATGTCGAGAATGATGCTTTTGAAGCTGCGCGAAAAGTGCCGGTAGCGCTCAAAGTCCACGGGCAACAAGAGGGCCTGCGGGCAGAGCTTGGCGGCTTTCATCAGGCCCATGGCCGAGCCGATGCCGAATTGCCGCGCCGCATAGGTGGCGGTGGTGATGACGCCGCGCCCGGTGTAGCCCTCAATGCGCGGAAAAAAGTCCACCGGAATGCGGTCCAGCCGCTCGGCAAAGGTCTCTTCGGTCCATTCGCTTTCGGGGTAGGCCGCTTGCAGCTTGCCCAGCAGGTCATCTTCTTTGCGCCTGCCACCGCCAATGACCACCGGCAAGCCCTTGAGCTGCGGGTAGCGCAGCAGCTCGCAAGACGCGTAAAACGCGTCCATGTCGAGGTGGGCAATGCGGCGGATGGGCGGTGCCACAGCGCTTGAAACGGGTGAAGCAGTCACCCGCTAAGCATAGCGCGCCCCCAATGGGTTTTGCGCTTGCCAAGCCCTTGGTCGGGCTTGTTTACTGGCCAGTAGGAAAGGTGCCTGGCAGCAAGATGCTCTTGTCCACTGTGTCCATTTGCGTGCGGCCACAAAAGGCCATGGTCAGGTCCAGTTCTTTGTGGATGATTTCCAGGGCTTTGGTCACACCCGCTTCGCCCATGGCACCCAGGCCGTACAGCATGGAGCGGCCAATATAGACGCCCTTGGCACCCAAGGCGCGGGCTTTGACCACGTCCTGGCCGCTGCGGATGCCGCCGTCCATGTGCACTTCAATTTGCTGGCCCACGGCATCCACGATGGCGGGCAGGGCTTCGATGCTGGACTGCGCGCCGTCAAGCTGGCGGCCGCCGTGGTTGCTGACGATCAGGGCGTCCGCGCCCGATTGCACCGCCATGTGGGCGTCATCCACGTCCTGAATGCCCTTCAAGATCAGCTTGCCGCCCCAGCGTTTTTTGATCCACTCCACATCGCCCCAGTTCAGGCCGGGGTCGAATTGCGAGGCGGTCCACGATGACAGGCTGCTCATGTCGGCCACGCCTGTGACGTGGCCCACGATGTTGCCGAACTGGCGGCGCGGTGTGCCGAGCATGCCCAAGGCCCAGCGGGGCTTGGTGGCAATGTTGATCATGTTGGCGATCGTCAGCTTGGGCGGTGCAGACAGGCCGTTCTTCAGGTCCTTGTGGCGTTGACCCAAAATTTGCAAGTCCAGCGTGAGCACCAGCGCGCCGCAGTTGGCGGCTTTGGCGCGGTCAATCAAGCGCTCGATGAAACCCGTGTCTTTCATCACATACAACTGAAACCAAAAGCCTTCACCGGCATGCTTGGCCACGTCTTCAATCGAGCAGATGCTCATGGTGGACAGGGTGAAGGGCACGCCAAACTTTTTGGCAGCGCGGGCGGCCAAAATTTCGCCGTCGGCGTGCTGCATGCCTGTCAGGCCCGTGGGCGCAATGGCCACGGGCATGGCGACTTTCTCGCCCACCATGGTGCTGGCGGTGCTGCGGTTTTCCATGTTCACGGCCACGCGCTGGCGCAGCTTGATCTTTTGAAAATCGCTTTCGTTGGCCCGGTAGGTGCTCTCGGTCCAGGAGCCGCTGTCCGCGTAGTCATAAAACATGCGTGGCACGCGTTTTTCGGCCAAAACGCGCAGGTCTTCGATGGTGGTGATCACGGACATGGGGGGTCTCCTGGGTTTTTATCAATCAGAACTGATTTGCATCGTAGCCGCTGGGGCCGTGCCAGCTTGTGAAACTTGGGACAGTGCGATTGAAATTTCTTGTGGTGTGCTTCAGCCGTGGGGCGTGGCTTTCACGAATGCGCCGCCCTGGTAGATGGCGGCTGGGTCTTTTGTGTCGATGCTTTGTTGGCGTGCTTCCACGGCAGGACGGAACACGTCGGACGAATCCAGAGGGCGATAGCCAAGGTGTTGGGCATGGGTGTTGTCCCACCAGGTGGTCTGGTTGTCTGACATGCCGTATATGATGCTGTGCCCCACGATGGGCGCAGTCAGCGCGGCCACCACCAAGCGCTCCAAGTCGTCAAAGCTCAGCCAGGTGGCCAGCATGCGGCGGTCTTTGGGTTCGGCATAAGAAGAGCCGATGCGCAGGCTCACGGTCTCGATGCCCCAGCGGTCCCAATACAGTTGGGCCAGGTCTTCGCCAAAGGCTTTGGACAGGCCATAAAACCCATCGGGCTTGGGCGACATGCGGGTGTTGACCACCTCGTCTTGGCGATAAAAGCCCGTCACATGGTTGGAGCTGGCAAACACGATGCGCTTGACGCCTTGCAGTCGGGCAGCTTCGTACAGATTGACCATGCCCACAATGTTGCCCGCCAAGATGGGCTCCCAAGGTTGTTCGGTGGACACGCCGCCCATGTGGACCACGGCATTCACGCCGTCCAGCAAGGCCATCATCTGGTCCTTGTCTTCAAGGGATGCGAGTTGGACTTCTTCCCCGTCCTGTGCAGGCTCCAAGTCCCGGCGGTGGCTCACGCGCAGCACGTCGCAATAGGCTTTCAGGCGAGGGCGAAGTTCTTTGCCCAGGTTGCCGCCTGCACCCGTGAGGAGCAAGCGGGGAAATCGGATGGCGGAGGCGGGTGTTTTGAGCATGTTTTTTTAGGTTCAGGATTTGAAACGACCCGCCAAGGCGGTGGCGCTGTCGCGCAACACGTTTTGGTCAGCGCCCACGGCCACAAACAGGCAACCTTGCTCGACATAGTGTTTGGCCAGGGCTTCATCGCCTGTGAGGATACCGGCAGCTTTGCCGCAAGCGCGGATGCGGGCAATGGACTCGTCAATGACTTTCAGCACATCCGGGTGCTTGGGGTTGCCCAAGTGGCCCAGGGCGGCCGACAAATCGCCGGGGCCGATGAACACGCCGTCCACGCCGTCCACATTGGCAATGGCTTCGATGTTTTGCAGGCCCAGCACGGTTTCGACTTGCAGCAACACACAAATTTCTTCGCTGCTGTGATGGGCGTAGCCCTTCACGCGGCCATAGTGGCTGGCGCGGGGCGCGCCCGCATAGCCGCGCACGCCGTGCGGCGGGTAGCGGGTGTAAGACACAGCTTGACGCGCTTCTTCTTCGGTCTGGATGTAGGGCACCAACAGGGATTGCACGCCCACATCGAGCAGGCGCTTGAAGGTCACCATGTCGTTCCACGGCGGGCGCACTATGGGTGTGGTTGGGCTGCCCTTCATGGCTTGCAATTGCGCCACGATTTCCGTCAGGTCGTTGGGCGAGTGCTCCATGTCCAGCAGCAGCCAGTCAAAGTTGCAATGCGCCAAGATTTCGATGCTGATGTTGCTGCACAGGTGCGACCACAGGCCAATCTGCTTTTGACCTGATTGGATGGCGTGTTTGAAATGGTTGATGGGCATGTCCATGGTGTTTTTCCTTTGATGTGAATGGCCCGGGTGCTCAGCGCACCATGCAGGGCATCTTGTTGTTGAATTTCCAGCCCGGGATCAGGTACTGCATCGCGATGGCGTCGTCGCGTGCGCCCAGGCCGTGCTGCTGGTAAAGCTGATTCGCTTTCATCACCGCGTCCATGTCCACTTCGATGCCCAAGCCGGGCTTGGCAGGCACATCGACGTAACCGTCTTTGATTTGCAGCGGGTCTTGGGTCAAAAACTGGCCGTCTTGCCAGATCCAGTGCGTGTCGATGGCCGTGACCTTGCCGGGTGCGGCAGCGGCACACTGGGTGAACATGGCCAGCGAGATGTCGAAGTGGTTGTTCGAGTGCGAGCCCCAAGTCAGGTCGTACATCTGGCAGAGCTGCGCCACGCGCACCGAGCCTTGCAGCGTCCAGAAATGCGGGTCGGCCAATGGGATGTCGACCGACTGCAGCTGGATACTGTGGGCCATCTCGCGCCAGTCGGTGGCCACCATGTTGGTGGCGGTGAGCAAGCCGGTGGCGCGGCGGAACTCGGCCATGACCTCGCGTCCTGAGAAAACGCCTTCGGCACCGCAGGGGTCTTCGGCATAGGCCATGGTGCTGCGGTGGTCGCGCAGCAGGCGAATCGCGTCTTTGAGCAGCCAGCCGCCATTGGGGTCGAGCGTGATGCGCGCCTTGGGGAAACGCTCGTGCAGGGCCACCACAGCTTCGACTTCTTCTTCGCCGCGCAGCACGCCGCCTTTGAGTTTGAAGTCTTGAAAACCATAGCGTGCTTGTGCGGCTTCTGCCAAGCGCACCACGGCGTCGGCGGTCATGGCTTTTTCGTGGCGAAGGCGCAGCCAGTCGTCGGCTTGGTCCGGCTCGCTGCGGAAGGGTAGGTCGGTTTGCTGGCGGTCGCCCACATAAAACAGATAGCCCAGCATTTGCACCCGGCTGCGCTGTTGGCCTTCGCCCAGCAGGGCGCACACCGGCACGTTCAGGTGCTTGCCCAGCAGGTCCAGCAGTGCGCTTTCAACGGCCGTGACGGCGTGGATGGTGGTGCGAAGGTCAAAGGTTTGCTGGCCCCGGCCACCGCTGTCGCGGTCGGCAAACTGCTGGCGCATGGCTTGCAACACAGCGTTGTACTGGCCAATGGGCTGGCCTTCCGCCATGGGGCGGGCATCTTCCAGGGTTTGGCGGATTTTTTCGCCACCGGGCACTTCGCCCAGGCCTGTGTGGCCCGACGAGTCGGTCAGGATGACGATGTTGCGGGTGAAAAACGGGCCGTGGGCACCGCTGAGGTTCATCAGCATGCCGTCGTGACCGGCGACAGGAATCACCTGCATGCGGGTGATGGTGGGGGTGTGATGGGGAGTCATGGCTTAGAGGGTCTAGTCAATAGACATCGTACAACTTAATGGCGTAGGGGCCATTGGGGAAAACGCGGGTGATGGTTAGGGTCGATTCAGCCCGCGCTGTCGGGGTCGCTCTTGCGCAGGCGGTCTCGGCTGTTGGCCAAGTGGGTGCGCATGGCGGCTCGGGCGGCCTCGACGTCTTGCTCGGCAATGGCGTTGTAGATGCTCTCGTGTTCCTGGTTGACGCGGCGCAGGTAGTTTTGCCGCTCCGGGTCGGTGGTCAGGATGCCGCTGATCCGTGCGCGAGGAATGACGCCCGCACCCAAGGAATGCATCAGGTCGACGAAGTGGTGGTTTTGGGTGGCTCGGGCAATGCCCTGGTGAAACTGGTGGTCTGCCATCACGGCGTCGCGGCCTTCTTCCAGTGCGCTGTTAAAGGCTTGAAGTGACAACTTCAATTCAGACAAATCCTCCGGCGTGCGCCTCACAGCAGCCAAAGCAGCCGCTTCTGTTTCCACGCTGATGCGAAACTCAAGCAGGGCAATGATCTCTCGCAGGGTGCCCATTTGCTCAGGGCTGATGCGAAAAGACGGGTGCTCGCTTTTGGGCAGCACAAAGGTGCCAATGCCGTGGCGCGTGTCGACCCAGCCTGAGGCCTGCAGCCGCGAAATCGCCTCGCGCACTACGGTGCGGCTCACGCCAAAATCTTTCATGATGGCCGCTTCGGTCGGCAATTTGTCGCCAGCTTTGAGGCGACCGCTGCGGATTTGCTCGGTTGTCGCATGCACCAGTTGTACGGCCAGGCCGCCTGGTTTTTTCAATGAGAGTGTCGTGGCATCCATGGGTAATCCCTAGCTGTCCGAATGTCGAAGCTCAACGATAATCATGCTGCTAATTGTACGACAACTGATGACTTGGTGTTGAATTTTCAATGTTTCAGTTGATGCCCATTGCCCCCAACCTTTCACAGGAGACCCCCATGAACTTTCGCAGAAACTTGCTTTCCTCAGCGGCCGCCGCAGTGCTGGCCATGACCATGACCCCCATAGCTTCGGCACAAACCGTGCTGAAGGCCTCGGATGTCCATCCCGCGGGCTACCCCAATGTGGTGGCGGTAGAAAACTTGGGTAAAAAGCTTGAAGCCGCCACCAATGGTCGGTACAAGCTGCAAATGTTCCCAGGTGGTGTCTTGGGCTCTGAAAAAGAAGTCGTGGAGCAAACCCAAATCGGTGCGATTCAGATCGCCCGCATTTCATTGGGCATTCTGGGACCGGTGGTGCCCGATGTGAACGTGTTCAACATGCCCTTTGTGTTCCGCGACGAGGCGCACATGCGCGCTGTGATCGACGGGCCTGTGGGCAAGGAGATTTTGGAAAAAATCACCAAAAGCCCGGCCCGCTTGGTGGCTTTGGGCTTCATGGACAGCGGCTCGCGCAGTCTCTACACCAAAAAAGAAATCAAAACCCCGGCTGACCTCAAGGGTCTGAAGATCCGCGTGATGGGCAACCCGCTGTTTGTGGACACCATGAACGCCATGGGCGGCAACGGCATCAGCATGGGCCACAACGATGTGTACAGTGCGCTGCAAACCGGTGTGGTGGACGGGGCTGAAAACAACCCGCCGACTTTGTACACCACCAATCAGTACTCCACTGGCGTGAAGTTTTACACCCAGACCACCCACTTGATCATTCCTGAAATTTTCGTCATGTCCAAGGTCACTTGGGACAAATTGACCCCGGCTGACCAAGCCAGTGTGATGAAATTTTCTCGTGAGGCGCAATTGGAGCAGCGTGTCTTGTGGGACAAGAGTGTGGCCGAGTACTCGACCAAACTCCAGGCCGCTGGCATTCAGTTCAAGGCAGTCGACAAAAAGCCGTTTTATGACGCCACTGCCCCTGTGCGTGCCAAATACGGCGCGCAATACGCCGAGCTGATGAAGCGCATCGAAGCGGTCAAGTGATCTGCTTGCAGCGGCCTCACACGCCGCTGCGCGAGATGGGACGGGGTGCGCCCCGTCCCTTCGGTTTTGATGAACTCGCCCGCGAGGATTTTGGAATATGTTGCGCTTCTTTGACCGCCTTTACCTGTTCTGCATTTGGATTTCTGGCCTGTCGATTTTGGCGATGAGCCTGATCATTCCATGGGGCGTTTTCGCCCGCTATGTCCTGGGAACGGGCTCGAGCTGGCCAGAGCCGGTGGCGGTCTTGCTGATGGTGACCTTCACATTCATGGGCGCGGCCGCGGGTTACCGAGCCGGCGCCCACATTGCCGTGGGCATGCTGGTGGACCATTTGCCAGCTGGCGTGCAAAAAATCGGCGCCTATCTGGTGCACATTTTGATGTTGGTCATTTGTGGTTTTGTGGTCTTGTGGGGCAGCAAGCTGGTCATGGGCACCATGGGGCAGACCTTGGCTGACTTGCCGTGGTTGGCGGTGGGCTGGACCTACATGCCCGTGCCATTGGGCGCACTCTTGACCTTGGTGTTTGTGCTGGAGGTGTTGTTTTGGGGGCCTGCACATGACCGTGCCGTGGTAGTTTTTGACCACGAAGGCCCCACATCGGCGGAGGCGATCTGATCATGGATGCATCGGTTCTCATTGGCAGTTTTGTGGTGTTGATGTTGTTGGGCATGCCAGTGGCTTATGCCTTGGGCATGGCGGCCTTGTTGGGTGCTTTGTGGATCGACTTGCCGCTGGATGCGGTGATGATCCAGATGGCCAGCGGGGTCAATAAATTTTCGCTTTTGGCCATACCGTGTTTCGTGCTGGCGGGCGCGATCATGGCCGAGGGCGGCATGTCGCGGCGCTTGGTGGCGTTTGCCGGTGTGCTGATCGGGTTTGTGCGCGGCGGCCTGTCGCTGGTCAATATTTTGGCCTCCACATTTTTCGGGGCCATTTCCGGCTCGTCGGTGGCCGACACGGCGTCGATTGGCTCGGTGCTGATTCCAGAGATGGAAAAAAACGGTTATCCCCGGCCTTTTGCCACAGCCGTGACGGTGAGTGGTTCCGTGCAGGCCATCCTCATCCCGCCGAGCCACAACGCGGTCATTTACTCCATGGCCGCAGGCGGCACGGTGTCGGTGGCGGCACTGTTTATGGCCGGGGTGCTTCCGGGTTTGCTTCTTGGCTTGAGCTTGGCGTTGTATTGCCTGTATGTGGCCCGCCGCGAGAACTACCCCAAAGGCCGCGTGATTCCCCTGAAAGAAGCGCTCAAAATTTGTGTTGACGCCCTGTGGGGCTTGGCCACCATGGGCATCATCTTGGGGGGCATCTTGAGTGGCGTGTTCACGGCCACCGAATCGGCCTCGATCGCTGTGTTGTGGGCCTTTTTTGTGACCATGTTCATTTACCGTGATTACAAGTGGAAAGACCTGCCCAAACTGATGCACCGCACGGTCAAGACCGTCACGATCGTGATGATCCTGATCGGCTTTGCCGCGAGCTTCGGTTACATCATGACCTTGATGCAAATTCCACTGAAGATCACCGCGGTCTTCACGGCCTTGAGCAGCGAACCCTGGGTGATTTTGTTGTGCGTCAACATCATGCTGCTGGCGCTGGGCACCTTGATGGACATGGCCCCGCTGATTTTGATTTTGACCCCGATCTTGTTGCCGGTCATGAAAACCATCGGGGTGGACCCGGTTCACTTCGGCATGATCATGATGGTCAACCTGGGCATTGGGCTGATCACGCCGCCGGTGGGTGCGGTGCTCTTTGTCGGCAGTGCCGTGGCCAAACTCAAGATCGAGCAAGTGGTCAAGGCCATGAAGCCGTTCTTTGTGATCTTGTTGTTCGTGCTGGTGCTGGTCACCTATGTGCCGCAAATTTCACTGTGGTTGCCCCGCAGCATGGGCCTGTAAAAAGCAGCCATGGCCTTGCCCACGGTGCTGGTCACCCACCCTCGCCTGCGCCTGCACACCTATTTTGGTGAGCAGGCGTTGGCCAATTTGAAGCAGGTGGCCCGCGTCAAACTCAACCCCGATGCGCATGACTGGTCAACCGCCGAGTTGATGGAAGCCGCCCAAGGCTGTGAGGTGTTGATCGCCTACCGGCAGACCGTGCTCGATGCCGACTTTTTTGCCGCTGTGCCGGGTTTGCTGGCAACGGTGCGTTGTGCCGTTGACATTCGCACCATCGATGTGGCGGCGGCCAGCCGCGAAGGCGTGCTGGTCACGCGCGCCAGTCCCGGGTTTGGCCCGTCGGTGGCGGAATGGGTGATGGGCGTCATGATCGATTTGAGTCGCCACATCACTGAGGCCACGGTGGCTTATCGGCAAGGCCAGACTGTGGAGCCCCGCATGGGGCTTGAGCTGCGGGGCGCCTGTGTGGGCATCATCGGCTACGGCGAAATTGGTCGCCATGTGGCACGCTTGGCACAGGCGTTTGGCATGCGTGTGTGTGTGTACGACCCTCATGTGGCCCCACAAGATCCAGCTTTTCAGTCGGTGAGCTGGCCGGAACTTTTGGCCCAGGCTGACCATGTGGTGTGCCTGGCCCCGGCGACGCCCGACACAGAAAACCTGATCAATGCCCAAGCCTTGTCGCTCATGAAACCCACCGCTTTTTTCATCAACGCTTCGCGGGGGCAGTTGCTTGACGAGTCAGCGCTGTTGCACGCTTTGGACCACGGCCAGTTGGCTGGGGCTGCGCTCGATGTGGGGCGTGCTGCTGATCAGATGCCTTCACCCGATCTGGTGCGGCACCCCCGTGTGATTGCCACGCCCCATGTGGGCGGTTTGACACCCCAGGCCATCGCCCATCAGGCGCTGGAAACCGTGGTGCAAACGACGGACATTTTGCAGGGGCGCATGCCCCACGGGGCCGTCAATCCGGGCCATGCGCATCGTTTTTTGAATCGGGTGACGCTATGACCGCTGTTTCGTTTGCCGTGCCCCACGGAGCGTGTGACTGCCACATCCATGCCTATGACGATGCTTACCCCTTGGCACCCACGGCCACCTTCAAGCCGCCACATGCCCCCATGGTTGACTATGCCCAAGTCCAGGCGGCACTGGGTTTGACGCGTGTGGTGGTGGTGCAGCCCACGGGCTATGGTTTTGACAACCGCTGCACCTTGGCCGCCGTGGCCAGCATGGGCGGCCGCGCACGCGGCGTGGCCATGGTGCCGGTGCAGGTGACCGAGGATGAGTTAGGTGCTTTGCATGCTGCAGGCGTGCGGGGTGTTCGCATGATGCTGTTCCCAGGCGGGTTGTTGGGCTGGGAGGCGCTGGCCCCCATGGCTGAGAAGGTACGGCCTTGGGGTTGGCATTTGAATGTGCAGTTCAATGGCTGCGAGTTTGTGCAGCGCCTGCCGCTTTTGCAAAGCCTGAACGTGCCGCTGGTGATCGATCACACCGGAAAATTCTTGGTGCCCCCTGCGGGCACAGAAGACCCGGCATTTCAGGCCCTTTGCTGTTTGCTGGACACGGGCCGCGTTTGGGTCAAGCTGTCCGCACCTTATGAGACTTCGCGCCAGGGCGCGCCGCATTACGATGATGTGGGTTTGCTGGCGCGTCACCTGGCCACCCATTACCCCGAGCGCTGCTTGTGGGCGAGCAATTGGCCCCATCCCAACCAAGACCCCATGCCATCCAATGCCGCCATGCTGAACCTCTTGCCCAATTGGGTGGCGCGTCATGCAGACCTGCAACGCATCTTGGTGGACAACCCTGCTCAGCTGTATGGTTTTGACGCTTGATCGCGCAGCTTTTGAACCATTTTCAGAAAATGTGACCCCCATGGCCCATGTTTATGTTTCCAACGCCGACAGCGGCGACATCTCGGTGCTGCACATGGCGGCCGATGGCGCGCTGCAGCTGCAAAACACCGTGCCCGTGGGCGGCAACCTGATGCCCATGGCCATCAGCCCCTCACAGCACATGCTGTATGCAGCCCGCCGCAGCGATCCGATGGCGTTGGTGAGTCTGGCCATTGACCCGCAAAGCCGTGATCTGCAAAGTGTGGGCGAGTCGCCTTTGCCTGCCAGCATGGCCTATATCGCCACTGACACCACAGGTCGATTTTTGCTGGCTGCCTCCTACCCTGGGCACCAGCTCAACGTGAGCCCGGTACAGCCCGATGGCACCGTGGGCGCTGTGCAGCAGGTGGTGCCCACGGGCCCCAATGCCCACGCCATCATGGCGTCGCCGTGCAACTGCTATGTGTTGGCCACCAGCTTGGGCGGCGGTGAACTCATGGTGTACGCATTCCATGCCGAGACGGGCCACCTGACGCCTGCATCCATTTGGCATGCGCGGGCTGGTGCCGGGCCTCGGCACTTCCGGTTTGACCCAGCGGGCCGATTTGTTTATCTGCTCAACGAACTCGATGGCGCGGTGGACGTGCTGGCCTGGGATGCCCAGCTGGGTCGCTTGAACAGCGTGCAAAGCAGCGTGGACATTTTGCCACCGGGCTTCACGGGCAATCCTTGGGCGGCCGACTTGCACCTCACGCCCGATGGGCGTCATCTTTACACCAGTGAACGAACTTCCAGCACCTTGGCGCACTTCGCTGTGGACGCGGTCACGGGGCACATCGCCCCAAAGGGGCATACGGCGGTTGAAGCCCAGCCCCGGGGTTTTGCCATCGACGCGACAGGCCAGCATTTGCTGGTGGTGGGCCAGCTGTCACACCACCTCAGCCGTTATGAGATCGACCGCGAATCGGGCCAATTGACGCTGCGCCAACGCTTGCCGGTGGGGCAGGGCCCGAACTGGGTGGAGATACTGGCATGAGCGACATGACATCCGCCGCGCAGCCGCGTTTGGTGCGCATGCACCCGGCCGACAACGTGGCCATTGTGGTCAATGAGGGCGGGTTGCCCGCCGGCACTCTGCTTGAAGGGGGGCTGGTCTTGCTGGACAAAGTGCCGCAGGGCCACAAGGTGGCGCTGGTGGCCTTGGCGCAAGGCGAGGTGGTGCGGCGCTACAACGTGCCCATTGGACATGCGTTGCAAGACATCGCGGCGGGGCGCTGGGTGCACGAGCGCTTGCTGCAAATGCCCGCTGCCCGCGAGTTGCAAGGCTTGCCCATGGCCACCGTGGTGGCGCCTGTGCAAGCGCCACTGACCGGCTACACCTTTGAGGGCTACCGCAATGCCGATGGCTCGGTGGGCACGCGCAATATTTTGGCCATCACCACCACCGTGCAGTGCGTGGCGGGTGTGGTGTCACAAGCTGTGCGCCGCATCAAGGACGAGTTGTTGCCCTTGTACCCGCATGTGGACGACGTGGTGGGTCTGGAGCACAGCTACGGCTGTGGCGTGGCCATCGACGCGCCCGACGCCATCATTCCGATCCGGACCTTGCGCAACATCAGCCTGAACCCCAACTTTGGGGGCGAGGTGATGGTGGTCAGTCTGGGGTGTGAAAAACTGCAACCCGAGCGCTTGCTGCCGCCCGGCAGTTTCCCGATCACCGATGCGCGTGCACCGACCGAGGGACCGCACACCGTGTGCCTGCAAGATGCCGCTCATGTGGGCTTCATGTCGATGCTGGACAGCATTGTGCAAAGCGCGCGTCCGCATCTGGAGCGGCTGAACGCCCGCAGGCGCGAGACAGTGCCCGCCAGCCAACTGTTGGTGGGCGTGCAGTGTGGCGGCAGCGATGCGTTTTCTGGGGTCACCGCCAACCCGGCGGTGGGCTTTGCGGCTGACTTGCTGGTGCGCGCTGGGGCCACGGTGATGTTCAGTGAAAACACCGAAGTGCGCGACGCGGTGGAGCAACTCACGCAGCGCGCGGCCACACCAGAAGTGGCCCAGGCCATCGTGCGCGAGCTCGATTGGTACGACCGTTATCTGGAACGCGGAAGGGTAGACCGCAGCGCCAACACCACGCCAGGCAACAAGGCGGGTGGCTTGTCCAACATTGCCGAAAAAGCCATGGGCTCTATCGTCAAGAGCGGCACGGCGGCCATCTCGCATGTGTTGGCGCCGGGCGAAAAGTTGCGGCCCGACCAAAAGGGCTTGGTGTTTGCGGCCACACCGGCCAGCGACTTCATTTGCGGCACGTTGCAGCTGGCTGCTGGCATGAATGTGCATGTCTTCACCACCGGGCGCGGCACCCCCTACGGGCTGGCCGAGTGCCCCGTCATCAAGGTGGCCACGCGCAGCGATTTGGCTCGGCGCTGGCATGACCTGATGGACATCAATGCGGGGCGCATCGCCGATGAAGGCCTCAGCATCGAAGACATGGGCTGGGCGCTGTTTCGCATGCTGCTGGACGTGGCCAGTGGCCGCAAGACCTGGGCCGAACACTGGAAGCTGCACAATGCCTTGGTGTTGTTCAACCCTGCGCCGATCACCTGATTCGATTCACTCAAGGAGACTTCCATGAACATCAAACGACAACTGATTCAAATGCTGTGCATCACCGCCCTGGGCCTGGCCATGGTCCCAGCGTCTGCACGAAGCGACTACCCCACTCGCCCGATCAAATTGGTGGTGCCCTTTCCACCGGGTGGCACCAGCGATGTGATGGGCCGTTTGATGGCCGATGAGTTGGGCAAGATCCTCAAGCAGCCTGTGGTGATGGAAAACATTGGGGGCGCTGGCGGTATTGTCGGGACTGACCGCGCCATCCGATTGCCTGCCGACGGCTACACCTTGATCCAAAGCGGCGTGGGACAAAACGCGGTGGCGCATGGTCTGGATGCCAAGCTCAAATACAACTCGATGACCGATCTGGTTCACCTGACCCAGGTGCACTCGGGCCCCAATGTGTTGGTGGTTCACCCATCTTTGCCCTTTAAAACGGTCAAGGATTTGGTGGACTATGCCAAGAAAAATCCCGGCAAGCTGGACTACGGTTACACCCATGCGGCTTCTGGCCACATGGCCATGGAGTTGTTCAAACAGACCACGGGGATCTTCCTAACCGGCATCCCCTACCGTGGCGGTGGCCCCTTGCTCAACGATCTGCTGGCCAGCACGGTGCCCATGATTTTCATTAACCAAGATGCGGCTTTGCCCCACATCAAGGCCGGCAAAATCCGCCCGATTGCCGTGAGCAGTCTGCAGCGCAACCCGCTGTACCCCGATGTGCCCACGGTGGCCGAATCGGGCTACAAAGACTTTCAAGCGCTGTCTTGGTCAGGGCTGTCTGTGGCCAAAGGCACCCCCCCTGCGATCGTCGAAAAACTCGAAGCATCCATGGTGCAGGCTTTGCAATCCGAGGCCGTGCGTCAACGCCTGACTTCGGTTGGGTTTGTGGTGCCCCCCCTCGGTGGAAAGGCTTACACCAGCTTTGTCAAAGCCGAAATCGACACCTGGACACGCGTGATCAAGACCGCAGGTATTCAACCCCAGTGACCTGACAGCTCCGACCGTTATTCAGCTGCTGCAGCTGACGCTGCCGCAACCTGACATGGTCACGGTTTTGATGGTCGAAGGGTCGGCCAGGGTTTCGCTCTCGCTGTCAAAACCCACCGATTTCAGGTGCGCCGCCAGGCCTGCATCCATGCTGTTGGCGTGCCCTGGAAACCATTCGGCCAGCGCTTCGGCCATGCGGGTGATGATGGTTTTGTCGCTGTCCAGGTAATGGGCTTCCACCACACGCATGGTTTCCAAAATGGTCGCATGGTGTTCGGCGTGGCAGTTGTCTGCCGAAAAGCCGGTGGCCAGCATCCAGCGCTCTTCTTGCGCAAAGTGCTCGACTGTGTGGTCTAGGAATTTTTTGTAGACCGGCAGTTGATCTTCTTCGGGGGTGGCCAATATCGCGTTGATCATGTCCACGAATTCCTGGTGCGTCCCGTCCATGCGGGCGTCGCCCGTGTGAAGTGAATCGGTCCAAGCCATGACTGGAGGCATCTGGGTGTGGGCGACAGAGGAGGTGGTGGTGGTGGACATGGCAAACTCGATCAAGTTACAAAACACAAACAGCCCACATTATCTCGCCAAGCCAAGGGTGTCAGTGCATTGAGGGCATCGTTGCTCGGGGCTGTGCCGGTTCGACCCGATGGGCCACAGGCCTTGTCAAAGCCGCTATCGTGTTGGCCTGCGTCATATTTTCAAAAAAATCCATGGATTCCGTCACACAAGTTCTTTTGGGCGCCTCGATCGGCGTGGCCGTCATGGGGCGTCGCACGGCGCTTTGGAAGTCTGCGGTGTGGGGCGGCGTGGCAGGTTTGCTGCCCGACCTGGACGTATTGATAGACCACGGTGACCCGATCCTTAACATGATTCGGCACCGCGCCGAGACGCATGCCTTGTTGTTGCTGACGCTGTTTGCTTTTCCCATGGCCTGGGTGGTCAGCCGCATCCACCACCAGGCCCGCTTGTATGGTCGCTGGTGGTGGGCGCTCATGCTGGCGCTGGTCACCCACCCCTTGCTGGACCTGATGACGATTTACGGCACCCAGGTGTTCCAGCCATTCAGCGACGAGGCCTATGGCCTGGGCAGCATGTTCATCATCGACCCGGCGTATTCACTGCCCTTGCTGGTCGGGGTGGTCGCCGCTTTCCGTGTCAAACCCATGGGCAGGGCTTTGCGCATCAATGGCTGGGCGTTGGGCTTGAGCACCGCTTATTTAGCCTGGAGCGCGCTGGGCCAGGCCTGGGTCACGCAGCACGCTCGCCAGTCGCTGCAGGCGCAGGGCTTGCCCAGCCAGCAGTTGATGGTGACCCCCGCGCCCTTGAGCACCTTGCTGTGGCGCGTGGTGGCGCTCGATGGCGAGCGCTTTCACGAAGGCTTTTATGCGCTGATGGACGGCGGGCGGGAGATTTGCTTTGTGGCGCACGAGCGCGGCGGGGCGCTGGCCACGCAACACGCCAATCACCCCCAGTTGCAGCGCCTGGCGCGCTTCACCGACGGGTTTTACAAGGTCGCTGACCAAAACGGCAAGTTGGTGCTTACCGACTTGCGCATGGGGCAAGAGCCCGCCTATGTGTTTTCTTTTGACATTGGCCCGCCGCTGCAAGCCGGCCAAGCTCACCCCGTGGCGCAACAGCAAAGCCGCCGCATGGACGTGGGGGCGGGTTTGAAATGGCTGGGGCAGCGCATCATGGGGCGCGATGTGCAGCCGCCAAGATAAGACTGCGGGCTGGGCGCTTGGGCGTGCTGCGATTGGCAAAGATGGGGGGTGACGAGCCTTGACCCCGGCACTGGATTCACAGTTAGGGCTGCTTGGTTCCCCACCTGACCCGGTTGGCCGCTTCACCATGCGGGAAGGCCCGTCAGTTTTGCATCTCATGTGACACACCTAGGTGACACAGTTTAAAACTCAATTCTAGACTCAATGCCGAAGAATTTTGGAGCAGGTAAACCATGAACCGTAAAAATTTGACGTTGCAAACTTCGTAAATTGTGACCAGTTCAAACTGCGTATCAGTCAGCGCTTGAATAAAATTTGTCGATGATTATTTAAGTGACGATGCTGGGCTAAATTCCAGCCTAGTCTGACCCCACCGTACTCCCACCCCCCAAATCCTGAGCAGGGACTCCTGCCTGCCCTATGCACTGTAATTTGCTCGTCCGATTGCCCTTCGGACCAAATCCAAACACCCCCCTTACTTTCCAAAACCAGCCCCCCCGGGGGGTAGATAAATATTTTTGTTTTAAAAGCGCAACCTTCTTGAGACTTGATCTGTGATGGTTACTAAAGGCCTTTCCCACTTTAAAAACGTTCTCACTTACCCCGGCAATGTTCTAATATTCAGATTGTTTCAATCGAGCTCCATGATTTTTCGCCTCATCTTTGTTTTGCTGGTCGTTTTCAGTAACGTTGGCCACGCTCAGCCCAAAGAAAACCGAGTGGCTCTTGTTATGGGAAACAGTGCTTACAAGACAGCGCCTTTGAAGAACCCCACAAATGATGCCAAAGACATGACGGCGAAGCTCAAAGGTATGGGCTTTACCGTGGTCGAGCGAAACAACCTGACCGTCAAGCAGATTGGTAGTACCTTGCGTGAGTTCCGTTCTAAATTAACTCCGGGCAGTGTCGCTCTTGTTTACTACGCAGGGCATGGACTGCAGATAAAGGGTGAGAACTTCTTTCCCACCGTTGACGCAGAGATTGCCGGGGAAGAAGATGTACCCAATCAAAGCCTTGCCATGCGGCAGATCATGGATGTGCTCGAGGATGCAAAGACAAGACTGAATTTGGTATTTCTGGATGCCTGCCGTAACAACCCATATCAACGCAGTTTTCGCTCAAGTAGCGATGGTTTGTCGAGGGTCAACGCACCGTCTGGGACGTTGATCTCATTTGCAACTCGTCCGGGAAGTGTGGCTGCAGACGGGACAGGGCGGAATGGTCTTTACACGGGCGCCTTGCTTGAGGCGATGGACAGCAGGGGTGACCAAATTGAGCAAGTGCTCAAACGAGTCGTTACCCGTGTAAAGGCAGGTTCTAAAAACCAGCAAGAACCTTGGATGGAGGGCAGCATTGATGGTGAGTTTTGCTTTGGTAGCTGCTTGGCAATGGTTGCTCAATCTGGTGTCAGTGACGACCGGACGCTTTGGGACACGGTGAAAGACAGTCGGGATATGAATGAGATCAAGGCATATCTTGAAAAATTTCCAACTGGCCTTTTTGCAGGCGTTGCCAGAGCGAAAATCTTAAGTCTTGAAAAGACTGAGCAACAGATAGCCCTAAGCAGTCCAACGCAGCAATCCTCATTTCTTTCTGTGCCAGTACCTCAGTCTCAAATTGCGCCGTACCAATTGCAGGCCAATCCAACTAAATCATCAGGTTTCTCTGCAAGTTATGCCGGTCGCCTAATCGGGCGCATTAAACCCAACATCACTTACCCTGTGGACATAGCTGGTAGCCCTCGCGTCGAAGTGGAGTTGAGAGTCGCGCCGGACGGCACAATTACCAATCGAAGAATTCTCGAATCCAGCGGTTTCAAGGCATGGGACGATGCCGTGCTTCGTGCCATCGAAAAAACCGAAATCCTACCAAAGGATACCGACGGTCGTGTACCGCCTTTAATTGTTCTTGGCTTCAGACCTTTGGACTAAAAAATTTATGAATTCTTGTGGGTAAGTTAATTCTGAAAACCATTTTGTATTTTAAAAATGAAAAATCCATTTTGGGACATTTATTTCAATGAAAGTTAATGCTTTTCTCACCCGCTTTGCGCTGCTCTGCCTAATTGCAGGCTCTGCCTTTGCGCAAAGTTCTTTGCCACCTTGTCCTCCGAGTGGGACATGGAATAATTGCTTTGGGACGCACGCCCGACCTGACGGCGTGACTTACGTTGGAGAGTATCAAAACGATCAACGCCATGGAAATGGCATCGAGTACGGGGTTAACGGTTCAATCAGTCGGTCTGGTCTTTGGAGTAACAGTACACTTACCAAGTCTTACTTTCTTGATGCAAAGTGTTGACGCCGATCCAATATTGACCACCTGTGCCGATTGAATTTTGACCAGGGGCTTGAGCCAGCTTTTATGTCTGCTGGCTGTGGATAACTATAAGTTCAATTGTCGTCCTGCATCTCCTTCCTATCCGCTTTTCTTGCCTGCTCCCTCGCTTTGATTCGGCCCCTTGCCTCATTGGAGCTGTGCCTGAACCGATAGGATTCATTGCCCGTTTCCACAATGTGGCAGTGGTGCGTCAACCGGTCCAGTAGCGCCGTCGTCATCTTGGCATCCCCAAACCCACTCGACCATTCTGCAAACGTCAGGTTCGTCGTAATCAGCACGCTAACCCGTTCATACAGCTTGGACAGCAAGTGAAACAGCAAGGCTCCTCCAGCCTGGCTGAACGGCAAATACCCCAACTCATCGAGTACCACCAAATCCATGCGGGACAAACTCAGCGCGAGCCGACCCGCTTTGCCTTGCGCCTTCTCCTGCTCCAGTGCATTGACCAAGTCCACAGTCGAGTAGAACCTGACCTTTTTGCCGTGGTGGGTCAGCCCCGAGATGCCCAGCGCCGTGGCCAGGTGCGTTTTGCCCGTCCCCGGCCCCCCAATGAGCACCACGTTTTGCGCATCCTGCGTGAACGACAGATCGGCCAGCTTGTGCACCAAGGCCCTGTCCACTTGTGACGCCTCAAAGTTGAAGCCCGCCAAATCTCGATGTACAGGGAAGCGGGCAGCCTTGGTTTGATGCGCAATCGAGCGCATGTGACGGTTGACCTCTTCGGCCTGCAACAAGTGCTCGATCAGCCAGCGAGATGCCTGCAGCTCAGCATTGCCACCTTGCTCCACCAGATCCGCCCAGGCCATGGCCATACCGCTGAGCCTGAGGCTTTTGAGTTCGGCGTGGATGTCACGCTGTATGGGTCTGTGCTCAGTCATAAGTCACCTCCACGCCAGAGCGCAGGCCGTCATAGCGCGCCGTGTTGGCCATCGGCACCTCACTGAGCTGCAGCGATGTCTCAGCTTGCTGCGGCATCGCTGGACTGCTCAAACGCGCCAAAACGTTGCGCACATGCTCCACGCTGATGCCACCGTTGGGGGTGGCTCCTTCCAGTAAAACCTCCACCGCCACCAATACAGCGTCCAGCCCCGATTGCGGCACCACGGCCAGCACCTGTGCCATCACCCGGTCACCTCCCGCATGGCGCAACAACGACTGCCGCAATCTCAGCAACGCAGGTGGCAAGTCCATGAACGGCGTGCCGTTCCGCAATGCGCCCGGCTTGCGCTGCACCAGATCAATGTAATGCTGCCAGTCATAGCTGATTTGCGCCCGGTTGGTCAGCCTCGTGTGGCTGGCCACAATGGCGTCTTGGGCCACCACATCCACCCGGCTCGGATACAGCCGCGCACTCACCATCTGCCCAGCCCACTCGCACGGCACCGAATACTTGTTGCGCGCCACATTGACCAAACAGGTGCTGCTTACCCGAGCCGGATTCTCCACATACCCATCAAACGGCTCAGGCATGCTCATCAAGTGCTCACGCTCCAAATCCAGCATCTCGGCCAGCGTGAACTGCTTGTGCTCCGGGTGCGCTGTTTCGGCCCAGATTGAGCGGCAACGCTCAGCCAACCAAGCGTTGAGCTCCACAAACGAGCCAAAACGCTTTGTTCCAGCCTCTATCCAGATACGCCTGCGGCTGTCTTGCACGTTCTTCTCCACCACCCCTTTCTCCCAGCCCGAGGCCACGTTGCAAAAGTCCGGCTCAAACAAGTAATGGCTGCACAGCGCATTGAAGCGGGCGTTGACGATTCGGCCTTTGCCTTTCTTGACCTTATCCACCGCCGTCTTCATGTTGTCGTAAATGCCCCGACGCGCCACACCGCCCAGCGCCGCAAAACTGCGGGTGTGCGCGTCAAACAACATCTCGTGCCCCTGGCTGGGGTAGGCCACCACCCAGAACGCCCGGCTGGCGCACAGCTTGAGATGCGAGACCTGCATGTGGTGGTACACCCCGCCAACGAGCAGCCCTTCTTCGCTCCAGTCAAACTGAAACGCCTCGCCCAGCTCGAAACTCAAAGGCACATACGCCTTGGATGCAGCCTTGCCCTCTTGCTCGCGCCAAGCTCGAATGAATTCGGTCAACCGGCTGTAGCCGCCCCGATAGCCTTGCGCCTGCAACTGCGTCAACAACGCCCGCGCACTGCGCCGGGCATGTTTGGGGCGGTGGGAGTCGGCCTTGAGCGCTTGCTCCAACGTCGCCTCAAACGCGCTGAGCTTGGTGAATCCGCTTTGCCTTTTGTATTTGGGAGCCTGGTCGCCAGGGGCTTTGAGCCATTTTTTGACCGTATTGCGCGACAGCCCTGTGCGCTTGGCGATCTCGCTGTTGGAGAGTTGCTCGCGCAACTTCATGCGCCTGACCTTACCTATCATTTCCATGGTGATCACCTTCTTGCTCTCCTGCTGAAATATTCAGCAGGCCAGTTGAACACCCTGGTCAATTTTGAGTCGGCACTCCTAGGTTTAGATGGTCAGTTTTCGGTCGGCGGCAACAGCAAGTCCGCATCCGCGAGGCTTCCCTTTCTTCTGCGGTGTTGCTTATCGCCATTCGCGTAGTTCAGCAGGTGAGGGGCATGGATTCTCCAAAAGAACTGCTTCCCGCATGCTTTGGCGTCTCTGCCAAGGACTTTGACAATGGAGCCGATATTGGCACCGTCAAAGGAATTGATCACGATGGCAAGTTCGCCGGGGCGGCAATTGAGTCTGCGCATGTTTGCTCCTTTAGGTTGTGACCAAGTCATTGGGCTCTTTGACCGTCTTGGCTTGAGGCGCACCTCGTATCGGCCTCAACTGGCTGTCTGGGACAGGTCCTATCCGCCGCCTCCTGAGGACACCGCTGTAGTCATAGGTCAGGGGGTGGCTGGCCTGCGCCTCCCAGATCACGTCCCCCTTTGGTGCACACAAATCCGACTGGCCTGTGTACAGCCCAATGACATGAACGATGGTGCCAATGTTGCAGGCGTTGTAGGCTTCGACCACGACTGCCAAATCACCCGGTTTGCAGTAAGTCATGCCAACTCCCGCTCAAGCTTCGACGGGGCAGTGCTGTTGCCTTTGATTGGCCTTAACCATTTGTCTGGGTGGATCGCCTGAATCTTCGGGGTGATCGATTGCTTGTAGGCTTTGCCCTCGTCGATCAGCCACATCTTTTGGCCGCTCAGTGGAATGACCTGCCAGCAGGCCATTTCCATGATGACCTCTGCCGGGCCTATTACCCGGACGAGAAGACCAATATTACCTTTGCAGCCATCGAAATCATCGACGATGATGGCCAAGTCACCATGCTTGCATTTCATTTCACTCTTCCTGCGCCCCTGATGTCTGGCATCGCCAGAACGCGCAGGGGCTAAGAGCGCGGGCGACGCTTTAGCAGCATTTGTGAGTCGCCCTGCAAGTGGTCATAAATCAGCGACATAAAAAAGCCCACCAAGGGGTGGGCTGACGCTTTACCGATTGGTTGCCCGAGGGCCACATCTTCGGATACCACCTTGCCCGGTCAGGCAGGTTGGCGTGTTCAGAACAACTCTTGATGTTGTCAGAATTTTACCTGTGATCAACGCAATTCTCAAGCTCAATCTTGGCTCGACACACCCAAAAAAGATGCTTAAAAATTAAGCAATAAATTACAATGAGTGAGCATTACAGATAGACATTGGGAGCCGAAAAATGAGCCATGAAATGACGAAAGAACAGACCGCAAGCCAACTGTCCAATTGCAAAGAGCAGTTCCTTGTAACTGCGGGTGGCCGCATCCGTTGCCTCAGATGCCAAGCAAGTTCTAGCCGTAAAAAACAGCAATGCGGCAAGCCTGCCTTGAAGTCCTCAAAGAAGCCGTTATGCCCCACCCATGGGGGTAGACCTCATACCCCGGAGGTGCTGCGTCGCATCTCCGAAGCCAACACCATCCACGGAGAATCGACCAAAGCTGCCAAAGAGCAATTCAGAAAAGACGCAGTCTGGATCCGCCAGCTTGCAGATGCTGTTCGAGTCCTGAAGCTTGGCGAAGGCCCAAGGATGCGCGGAAGAAAACCCATCGGGTACTGCGGGGTTTATTCGCAGGAGGATGTGGTTCGGATTATTAGGGAGAGGGAAGAACAGCGTGAGTAGGGGGTCTTTTGATGGGATCGAGTTTTTAAATCATCAATCCCATCAACCACTGACCCTAGTACGGGAGCTCGTCACTGTCCGTGTCGTCATCAAAACTTTACCTTTCAAGTCCTGCAGCTTCTGTTTGGCTTTGCCTCAAGTTTGTGATTGAGGCGGGGATGTACCGAAGTGAGCTTCTCGTATTGCGTTGTAGCGTTATCTGGTGAGCCCTCGAACTGCGGCAGTAGCGAGGAGCTTTTGACGGTAATAGTTGGGGGCGCTTTTTATATAATGAAATGAAAATCTTGTTATCTGACAATGGGTTAGATCAATTTCCCCTCTTTTTCATTTGGATTCCGTCAGAAACTGGCCCCAGTAATGAAGTTATTCAGTAGAGACAAGCGAAGCAGGATGCTTCGCCAAGATAAACAAAGGTAGTCCAAAAAATTTATGCCGGTGGAGTGGCGGGAGTCCGAGGTCCTTACGATGGCTAATTTCAAGGTTTAATGCCTTACCCCTATCGTAAATTTGCTGATCAGTGAAGTTGGCTTGCTCCCATGAGTTGAAGAAATTGCTTATCAAACTATATTCATCCATGTGGAGGGCGATCTTTTCTGCAAGAGTAAGGCCTTGGGCCGAAAGAATTGCGCTGCGTGGTTGTTTCATGCTATTGCCCTCGTAGGCAAATTCAAACTTGACGCCGGGAGCCACAGAAAAGCGCTTGGTAAAAGCATCGGTCATCGCGCATTTCAATTTTCCTAGTGCAGTGGCACGAACAATGAAACTGTCGTGAATTGGTAGGCAGACTTCCCCTTGCTCCATAAGATTCAGCATCACCTGCTCTGCTATCTCAGAGTCGTGGAACTGAAGATCAACCCCAACGCCAGAGTTAAAGTACTTGGCAATAGGTTTGTGCAAATTAGACAGCCTTGCATGAAGTTCGCCGTGAGACAGTCCAATACATTTAAGCTCATCAGGTGCCAGCCTGTATCGGCGGCTTGAATCGTTCAAAACGGCATTCATGTATCTTTTAACGATCTTTCGTCTGGGATCATTCTTCAAATAGTTCAGGCCAATTTCATAGGCGTCATGCGGAGGGACAAGCCCCTCCATCGCGTAAAGCATTGAGCAGGAAAGGCCAGAGAAGTCACACTCAATGGTGATGTCGTCATTTATCAAAATTCTGCGCCGTGCTTTACTTGGAATTTGTTGCCACCATCCTCCGTAAAAACGTCCACCCTTAGATAGCGAACCTTCGGCAAAAATCCGGTGCAGAAATACGCTTTGCATGTTGATTGTTTGCTTGCCCAAAGCCGAAAGATTTTCAAACGGCATCATCTTGCCTCCTTTGGCGGTGGCTTTGCAATTTCCAAAGTTAGCGGCAAATGCAGTGTTGGGGAGGTCAATGCTGATGCACTGCCTACTTAGAAAATCGTTAATTTTAAGAAGGTTGTCCTGCATCATCGGAACAGTGCTTGACTCATCGCGTTGTACTAAGCGCCTATTTTTGGGGCCGCGTCCGGGATTTATAAATAATCCATCATGCTTATCCGGTGGCTGCGTAAAACGCCATCGCAGTCCCTGAGTTTTGAAATGCTCCAGCAACCTTCCGTTTGGATAAAGGCGCGTCACGATTCCCTCTCCATCCGGTACGTAGATGCCTTTTACAACGGATACAAATTGGGCCAATTCTGCAGCCTTAAGCACATCATTCACTACGCGATGACTAAAGGGAATTTTGTATTGTGATTTTGGTCCGTAAGCTGACTTGCCCAGCGGCAATAAAAGGGGGGCTTGCGGTGCATAAAAAAAACTTTGATAAAGGCCATCAATCAGCCAACGGCATGCTCGTTCACGTTCTCCCTCATTTTTGGCATTTGATCGTGCCCCGTATTTTTGCAAGATTACAGATAACTTTGCAACGAATTCTGCTTGCATTTCATCGTCTGCAACTTGTATGTTGGAGGGCCAAAAAACATGGGATCTAGCAAATTTTTTGCGATGATTTTTCATGCCTCATTTGTATATGTAAATCGACTGGATGTCCAATAAATT
>CAMDFT010000021.1 GCA_945897795.1 Limnohabitans sp. Rim8
GATGGGTGTTTACCCTTGCATGGCGGGGTGGTGCAGGCCGCCACATGCGGGTCATGGCGGATTGACAGAAGCTGCACCAAAGCATCCAATTTCGGCTTGCCTGCCCAAACCATGTCTTTGCCCACACCTACTTCTGCCGGTTTTGTGACCCAGCTGAACGCCTTCGATCCGCAGGCGTTGGTGCTGGCTTTGCAAGAGGGTTTTTTGGAGCATGTGCAGCTGCAGCCCGGGCGATTTGGCGGGCAGATCGTGCACAGCATCAGCACCCAATGTCGCACCGATTGGGGTCAGTACAACCTGGCCTTGCTGGCGCGCGGCGACCTGTCGCGGCAATGGTTGTCGGTGGGTATTTTTCTGCAAGGCCAGGACAGCTGGCGCGTGCAAGGCAAGGCACTGCGCAATGGCGACTTGGTGGTGTACGCCCCGGGCAGCGACATGTGCATCAGCTTGCCGCCGCAGGCGCAGTGGATGGGCGTGCAAATTCCGATGGCGCGGCTGCAGGCGCTGGGTTTCGAGATGCCGCAGGGCCTGAGCGCCTTGCACTTGCCCGGCGAGCTGTCTGCCGAGTCGGCCACACGGCTGGCCGAGCTGTCGTGCGTGCTGGGCCCCGACCGACTGCAAGCACCGGGCAGCGCGGTCATGGAGCAGGCCCACGAACAACTGGTGCAAGTCATCTGGCACGAGTTGGCCCGCCGCTGGCACCACCCCACGCCGCATAGCATCACGCAGTTGCAAACGCGCGAGCGCTTGGTCGAGTCGGTGCAAAACTGGTGCGAAGACCACAGCGCCGCGCCGCTGCGCATCGATGCGCTGTGCCAGGACATGGGCGTGCCCGTGTGGGAGTTGGAGCGTGCTTTTCAGCACACCTATGGCATGGCCCCGCAGCGCCTGATCACCTTGCAGCGCCTGGCCAAGGCGCGGCGTGCCTTGCTGACCCAAAACGCCAGCGTGACCGACATCGCCATGGGCCACGGCTTTTGGCATCTGGGGCGCTTTGCGGTGCTCTACAAAAACTATTTTGGCGAAAGCCCCTCACGCACCAGCCGCTGCGCCAGCGCCGCTCAGGCCTGAGCGGTTTTAAAACCACCAGCCCACGGCGTACGGAATCAACATCGCCCCCGCAATGCCGTGCAGCCCCATGCCCAAGCTGGCATAGGCCCCGGCTTCGGCATTGACGCTGAAAGCGCGAGAGGTGCCAATGCCGTGCGCGGCCACACCCAAGGCAAAACCGCGCTGCCACCAGGCTGTGACGCGCAAGGCGTCGAGCACATAGCGGCCCAACACCGCCCCCAAAATGCCGGTGCTCACCGCAAAGATGGCGGTCAGGGTGGGCGAGGCCTGCACGCGCTCGGCAATGCCCATGGCAATCGGCGCGGTGACCGACTTGGCCACCAGGCCGCGCACCAGCGCTTCGTCTACGCCCAACCATCGCGCCACGCCCACAGCGGTGAGCACCGAGGTCACGCCGCCTGCCACCAGCGACAGCACCAACACCCCCATGCGCCCCTTGAGCGATGCAAAACCTTTGTAGATGGGAATGGCCAGCGACACCGTGGCCGTGCCGAGCAAAAAGTGCACAAACTGCGCGCCTTCAAAGTACTGGGCATAGGGCATGTCGAGCACGCTGATGCTCAGGCACACCAGCACCACCGCGATCAGCACCGGGTTGGCCAGCGGGTTGCGCTGGCTGCGTTCGTACACGGTCAAGCCGATAAGGTAAGCGCTGAGCGTGAGCACCAAAGCCAGCAGCGGGCTGCCCGAGAGGTAGACCCAAATCTCGGAGATGGCGGGCAGGTCGGATCGCGTCATGGGGTTCATGGCCTCATTCCTTCGGGGCCAGCAGCTTGAGCAAAAGCGCTGTCACCGCCACAGTGGCCAGCACACTGATCACCAGCGCCGCGCTGATGGCCCACGCATTGGCCCGCAGCACCGGCAAATAAAGCACCACACCCACCGACGCCGGAATGAACAACAGCCCCAAGTGCTGCAAGATGCTGCTGCCCACCAAGTCCATGGCGGCTGGCACATGGCCACGCAGCGCCAAAAATGCCAGCAACAACACCAGACCCAGCACCGGGCCGGGGATGAAGGGCAGGGCGAACTTGGAGAGCAGCTCGCCCAAGGCTTGGAAGATGAAGAGTTGAACGAGGCCTTGGATCATGGCCTCAGTGTAGACAGCTTGCGTTCGCGTTGGGGGCGAAAGACTTGTGACTTCAGTGCGAGGATATCGGTGGGGTCTCGGTGATTCTCAAGCGCCATCTCCTTGGCGGTTTACCAAGGCCGCATGTCGGCTCCGGGGATGCCGTTCTTTTCTACCCAGTTGTTTTGCGCGGCAATCCAGTCGCTGAATTCGGTTTCGAACTGGCTTCTTTGCCATTCATCCGTCAGGTCTTGGCGCACGGCAATGCCGCCTAGGCGCTTGTCGATCCACTCCTTGGGGTAGCCTTTTTTCTCGTACAGCTCTTGCATACGGCCCATGGCCAGCTCGGGGTTTTCGATCTCGTCAAGGCGCTCTTTGCCCACCTTGGCCAACCAGCGCTTGAAGGGTTCGGCCTTGGGGCTGGGTATAGACTGGATCAAACGGAAAATGCCCTGCGTGTTCCAGCATTGCAGTTTTTGCCGTCCACCCGTCGTCTTAAACGCCAGCGCAAGGGGGGGGTCAATTTGTCCCCCCCCTTGGCTGTCCAGGCTCAAATCGGGGTCACGCCTGCGCATCTTCTTCCAGTAGTCCGATGGATCGGCGGCATCCGTCAGCGCTGCAATAATGTCGGTGATGACGAACCACCATTCGTCGTTGTGCAGCGTGCGGCGGATTTCGCGGCTTTGGAAAAGCGCCACTCGCGCCTCGGGATTGCTGACCGGCTCACTCATGACGCACTCCTGTGTATTCATTCGGCTGTCATCCGATTGGACCTGAGTCTGTCCTGGAGCTCAATGGCTTGGATGGCGTGTAGGGTCAATGTTGCGCCAACACCAACTGAATCGCCAATTGGTTGTGCCGCTCGATCAGCGGCCCCATGTCCACCGCGGCAATCTCACCTTGTCGCACCACCACGCGCCCGTTGACGATGGTGTAGTCCGCGTTGTCGCTGGCGCACAGCAGCAACGCACCCACGGGGTCGTGCACCGCGCCACCTGCCATGCTGAGGGTGTCGGTGCGGAACATGGCGATGTCGGCGCAATAGCCTTCGGTGATTTGCCCCAGTTCATGGGCGCGGCCCAGTACTTCGGCACCGCCGCGTGTGGCCAGGCGCAGGGCGTCGCGGGGTGTCATCTCGGCAGGGCCTCGGTCACAGCCGAACACGGTGCGCCCGTCTTCGACGCGCGGTGCTTCCATCGCTCGGCCCACACGCGCCAGCAGCATGGCCTGTCGGGCCTCGTTCAGCAGGTGCGCCGCGTCGTTGCTGGCGCTGCCGTCCACCCCCAGGCCAATCGGCACACCGGCGTCCAGCATTTTGCGCAGCGGCAATATGCCGCTGGCCAAGCGCATATTGCTGCAAGGGCAGTGGGCGATGCCGGTGCGCGTGCGTGCAAACAAATAGGTGCCTTCGTCGTCCAGCTTCACACCGTGGGCGTGCCACACATCGTGGCCCACCCAGCCCAAGTCTTCGGCGTATTGCGCGGGTGTGCAGTTGAACTTCTCGCGGGTGTACGCGATGTCGTGGTCGTTTTCGGCCAAGTGGGTGTGCAGGCGAACGCCGTGGGCGCGGGCTAATTTTGCCGATTCGCGCATCAGGTCTTGGCTCACGCTGAACGGGGAGCAGGGGGCCACGGCCACATGCGTCATCGACCCGTAGCTGGCGTCGTGCCAAGTCTCAATCAGGCGCTGGGTTTCTTTCAAAATGGCGGGCTCTTTTTCGACCACGCTGTCCGGCGGCAGGCCACCTTGCGACTGCCCCACGCTCATGCTGCCGCGTGTGGCGGTGAAGCGCATGCTCATGGTGTGCGCGGCTTCGATGCTGTCGTCCAGCCGCACGCCGTTGGGGTAGATGTAGAGGTGGTCACTGCTGGTGGTGCAGCCGCTCAGCAACAGCTCGGCCATGGCCACTTGGCCCGAGACACGCACCATCTCGGGCGTGAGGCCCACCCAGATGGGGTAGAGACCTTGGAGCCAGCTGAACAGCTCGGCGTTTTGTACCCCCGGTATCGCCCGCGTGAGCGATTGATACATGTGGTGGTGTGTGTTGATCAGGCCCGGCACCACCACATGGCGGCGGGCATCGATCACTTCATCGACTTGCGTGATCAGTTCGTCAATGTTCTCACTGGAAGGGATGATGCGTTCGATCCGGCCGTCGCGGATCAAAAGTGAGGCATCCTTCAGTTCGGTGTTCGCATCGTCCATGGTGGCGATGCAGCGGGCGCGGTGGATGAGCAGGGTGGTCATGGGTCGAACTTTACCTGCCTTGGGGCACAATTTGCCCATGCAAGACGCCCAGCCCCACATCTCCAGCTTGATCCAAGACCCCTCTGCTTTTTTGAAAGCGCTTTACGACGTGGCGGTGCAACGCGCTTTGCCCCTGCACAACACGGCCGCCCATTTGCCCACCCCGCCAGACCCTGCCAAGGGCCGCACTCTGGTGCTGGGCGCTGGCAAGGCGGGGGGCGCGATGGCGCAGGCGGTCGAGGCCCTGTGGCCCCACGACGCGCCCCTGTCGGGCCTGGTGGTTACGCGCTATGGCCACACGCCGCCTCGTCCGGCGGGCTTGCCCGAGCGCATCGAGGTGGTCGAGGCCTCGCACCCGGTACCCGATGCAGCAGGGCTGAAAGCGGCTGAGCGCATTTTGGAACTCACGAAAGGCTTGACCGCCGACGACCTGGTCTTGTGCCTGATTTCGGGCGGTGGCTCGTCGTTGCTGACTTTGCCAGCGGACGGCATCAGCTTGCAGCTCAAACAGGACATCAACCGCCAATTGCTGGCCAGTGGGGCGAACATTGCCGAGATGAATTGCCTGCGCAAGCACCTCTCGCGCATCAAAGGTGGGCGTCTGGCGGCGGCATGCGCCCCGGCGCGGGTGGTCACGCTCACCATCAGCGACGTGCCGGGCGATGACCCGTCCATCATCGCCAGCGGACCCACCGTGCCCGATGCCAGCACCTGTGCAGATGCGCTGGCCATTCTCAAGCGCTACGCCATCAACGTGCCCGATTCGCTGCTCCAGGCCTTGAAGTCGGGTGTTTGGGAAACGCCCAAACCTGGCTCGCCGGTGTTTGCGGGCCACAGCGTGCACATGATCGCCACGCCCCAGCAGTCGCTCGAGGCCGCAGCCGCTGCAGCGCGTGAGATGGGGCTGAATGCCTACATCCTGAGCGACGAGATCGAGGGCGAGTCACGCGAGGTGGCCAAAGTGCACGCAGCGCTGGCGCGTGCGGCGGCCAAGGGTCTGGGGCCTTTTATCAAGCCCTGCGTGATTTTGAGCGGCGGCGAAACCACGGTGACCATCAAGCCCCAGCCTGCGGGCACGCCTCGCGGGCGCGGTGGGCGGGCGGGGGAGTTTTGTATGGGCTTGGCCGAGGCCCTGCAAGGCCAAAGCGGCGTGTGGGCGCTGGCGGCCGACACCGACGGCATCGACGGCATCGAAGACAACGCCGGAGCGCAAGTGGCCCCTGATACGCTGTCCCGCGCTGCCAAAAAAGGGCTAAAAGTGAGCGAACACCTGCAGCGCAATGATGCTTACGGTTTTTTTGAGCCGCTGGGCGACCTGGTCATCACCGGGCCCACGCACACCAATGTGAACGACTTCCGGGCGATCCTTGTGCGGTGATGGGGTCTCATTGATTTGCGTCAAAGCCCACAGGCTGGGGCTCTGGCACAGTTGTCTCCACCATGTTGGATACCTCTTTGCCCACTTTGTCCGAACCCGCAGCCCCCTTGTTAGCAGGCACTGTGTTGCTGCACCGAGGTGACGCGGTAGACCGCATCCTGCACGTCATGCAGGGGCGTGTGGTGCTGGGGGTGATGGCGGATGGCCACATGGCGCACCAGCTGGGCGTGGTGGAAGGGCCATTCTGGCTAGAGGCCGCATCGGGCTTGCTGGGCTTGCCACACGCGGTTGATGCGGTGGCCGAAACCGAGGTGCATGTGCAGTACGTGAGCGTGCCCGATTTTGTGGCCGAAATGCACGCTTTGCCCGAGGCCTCGCAAAACCTGCTCATGGACATGGCGCGATCGCAGCGCCAACAAAGCGAACTGGCGGTCAGTCGGGTAGCCAAAGATGCTGATGCGCGATGCGCTGAATGGTTGCTGCGCCATGCCGAACCCACCGATCAGCCCGGCGGTTTGGCCGTGAAACTGACCGAGCGCAAACGCACCATTGCCGCGCAACTGGGCATCGCCCCAGAAACGTTCTCGCGGGTGCTGCGTCACCTGCGCGAACGCCAGCTCATCAGTGGCGGTGGCCGGGTGTTAGGCCTGCCCAACCCACAGGCGCTGCGCGAGTTGGCCGGGGCGTGAGCTTGTTGGACCTTCAGGATTTTTGCAGCCGTGGATTTTTCATCCACAGCACGGGTTGTTCCTTGACTGGACGGGCCGGAGTGCCATGTTGCAGCAAGGCCTGGTCCAGCGCCTGACCCGCTTCGTCTTGCAAGGCGGCTTGGCGGATGCGGGCCACGGCAGCGGCTTGTTCTGCCAATGGCACGGCAGATGCCGCGCCGCACACATGGCGCAGGATGTGCAGCAGGTTGTCCTTGCCGCGCTCGTTGGTGCTGCCGTAACCTTTGATGAGTTGGCCGCAACGCGCCAGCTCCAGGCCCAGCGCGGGCGACTGGCGTGTGGCACTTTCAATGCCGCCCAACCACTCTTCGATCAACGCTTGTTCTGTGGCGTAACGGCTGCCCAGCGGACGCAGCACACGCAAGCTGGCCAAAAGGCGCAAGCTGGTCATGCCCCACAGCGCATGGCGCGCCACCTTGATCGGCAGGGCCCAAGGTGCTTTGCCCTTGGCCACGCGGGCGCGGTCCCAGCGCAGCAGCCGGTTGGCCAGGCTCTGCGGTAACAGGGCGGCCAGCTCGGGCACGCCGGGTTTGAAATGGTCGTACACCTTAAGCACATCGCCCGCTTTGGCTTTGACTTCTTGCGTCACGCGGTCCCAGCGGCTGGCGCGGCTCTTCAGGTCGGCCACGCGGATGATGTCGTCAAACGCCATCCACAAAGCCAGCCAACGGGTGGCCTCGGCGGTCACGGGGCGGGTGGCGTCGGCTGACGTGGATTCAGCCTCCAGCAAGCGCTCGAGCCGCTGCACATACAAGCGGGCATAAGCGGGGCCTTGGTATTCCACCAGGCGCTGGTGCGCCAAGCCCATCAGGGGGTGCAGCACGGCGGGAAATTTGGTTGCGACATCGTTGGGCAAAACGGCTGACACAGCTTGTGCAGGGGCCGCTGGCTTCATCACTTGCTCCACATACTGGGCTTGCTCGCGCTGGCGAGTCACCAAGTCAAAAGCCGACGCAAAGCCGCGAAGGCTGGCTTGCGCCGCCTTGCTCGGGCCAGCCAACACCGCTTCGTAATGCGACCGCGTGAAGGGCAGCAAGCCGCTGCCCGCAATCGCTCCCAACATCACGGCGCTGACCAGGGTGCCGCTTTCCTGGCACAGGCGCGCCATGTCCATGACGTGGTGGCGCAGGCTGTGCGCAGCGATCACATCGAGCAGCGGGCCTTCGGGTCGACGGCCATCGCCCATGGTCATTTTTTCGGCGGTGGTCAGGGCACGGGATGAGGCGCTGATGACCAAAGTGCGGTCGTTTGAAGCCAGGCCATTGCCGATCTGGCGGGCAGTTTCCAGCAGCTCGGAAGATACCAGCGCGTCGAGTCTTCCGGGCAGCGGGTTCAGGCCCAGCACCGGCAAGCGGCCTTGCAGCTGGCTGTGGGGCAGGGGGTAAATCTCCAGGTAATAGGTGGTGGCCCCGGTGCGCTGCGCCACGCCGGGAATCGAGGTGGCTTGCGCCGGATAGCCCGCGTGGCGGGCCACGTCGACCAGCCAGTCGGCCAGCACGCCGCCGCCTTCGCCGCCCAGGGCGCACAACAAAATGGAAATGGGTTGGGTCATGGTGTTTCTTTCAGGCGTCTTTGGGGCTCAAGCCGGTTGCAGCCAGCGGGTGGCCAGGCCTTGCCAGCGTGCCCACAGGCGCTCGTGCAGCTTGGGGTTTTGAACCACTTCGGCGCGGTAAAAAGAAGGGCAAAGCGTTGCCGCGTGGGCGTTTTCGCCGCACAAACCGCAGCCCACACAGCCGTCGATCACGGTGGCCACCGGGTCCACCTTCAGCGGGTCGGGGTTGTCTTTTAGCGTCAAGGTCGGGCAGCCCGACAGGCGAATGCAGGCGTGGTCGCCGTTGCACACGTCTTCGTCCACGCCGTATTTCACGCGCTCCACGCGTTTGCCTTTGGACAGCAGCGAAGCCAGCCAAGGCTTGATGCGGCGCTGGCGTTCCAGCTGGCATTCGCCCTCGGCCACGATCACCTTCAGGCCCTGAAACTCGGTGGTGAAGGCCTCGGTCAGCGTGGCCTGCATTTGGCTCACTTCGTAGGTGTGCACCGTGCGCAGCCATTGCACGCCCAGCCCTTTGAGGGTGGACTCGATGGTCTGGTTGGTGTGCACCATGCTTTGGCGTTTGTCGCCCGCCAGTTCTTTGGCGATGTCGGTGGGCGTGTTGATGATGTCCTGCGTGCCGGTGGCCGAGGTGTAGCCGTTTTTGAAGATCAGCAGCACCGCGTCGTCGCCATTGAACAGCGCGCTTTGCACACCCGTCAGCAAGCCGTTGTGCCAAAAGCCGCCATCGCCCATGACCGACAGCACGCGCCGTTTCATGAGGGGCGACACGCCCGCACGGCTGGCCAGGCTCATGCCGTAACCCAAGATGGAGTGGCCCACTGAAAACGGCTCAAAAGTGGCCAGCGCATGGCAGCCGATGTCGCCTGAAATGTGCACCGGGCCGACATCTTGCTGGGCCAGCTTGAGGGCTGAGAACACGGGCCGCTCGGGGCAACCAATGCACATGCTCGGTGGCCGCGCTGGCAAGGGGGTGCCCAGCAGGGCTTGCACTAGCTGGCGGCGTTCACCATTCGTGGCCAGCCATTGCCGCGTGGCCTCGGGCACAGCGTCTGCTTGGTGGCGGTCCATGAATTTCAGCAAGCCCTGCGCCATGACTTCGGCGGTGTACTCGCCGCCAGACGGCAGCATGTCTTTGCCGTGCAGCGGGGTTTGCAGGTCCAGGCGGCGCAGCGTCAGGGCAAGCTCTTGCTCGATGTATTCGGGCTGGCCTTCTTCGAGCAGCAGCACGGCCGATTTGTCTTTGCAGAAATTCACCAACTCATCAGGCACCAGCGGATACGTGACGTTGAGAACGAGCACCGACAGGCTGGACACGCCAAACGCATCGGCCAAGTCGAACTGCTGCAGGGCACGCATCAGCGTGTTGTACAAACCGCCTTGCACGATCAGGCCCAGATGGCGGTGGGTGCTGCCTTCAAAGTGTTCGTTCAGGCACTGCTCGGCAATGTATTGGCGGGCAGCGGGCAGGCGGTGCTCGACTTTGCGCTTTTCTTGTGTAAAGGTCACCGGCGGGTGCGCCAGCTTCATGTAGTTAAAGCCTGCAGGCTCGTTGATCAGGTGTTTTTTGGACAACTTGGGGGCCCGGTTGTCCTTGGCCACAAACTGGCCGCGCACATGGCAGGCGCGGATGCGCAGCTCCATCATCACCGGCATGTTGGACGCTTCGGACAGCCGAAAACCGTGTTCGACCATGTTGACCATCTGGCCCAACTCGGGCCGGGGGTCGAGCAGGCACATGCCCGACTTCAGCGCGTAAGCATGGGTGCGCTCTTGAATGACGCTGGCCCCCTCGCCGTAGTCTTCGCCCACCACGATCAGCACGCCACCGGTCACGCCGGGCGATGACAAATTGGACAGCGCATCGGCCGCCACGTTGGTGCCCACAATCGACTTCCAGGTCACCGCGCCGCGAATCGGGTAATGGATGGACGCGCCCAGCATGGCGGCGGCTGACGCTTCGTTGGAACACGCCTCCACATGCACACCCAGCTCGTCCATGTAGGGCTTGGCCTGCACCATCACATCGAGCAGGTGCGAGACCGGCGCGCCTTGGTAGCCGCCCACGTAACTCACCCCCGACTGCAGCAGTCCCTTGGTGATGGCCAAAATGCCCTCGCCGTGAAAGACCTCGCCCGCGCCCATGCGCAGGGCCTTGATTTCTTCGTGAAATGAAACTTCCAAAGTACGCTCCTTGCGTTGTTGCAGTCCATGGACATTCGCTGTGGGCCATCTTACTTATAAGTTTATTCAATGAAATGAATAACGCTCATGCATCAAACATATGAGCCGTGTCCAGTCATCTTGGTTACAGCCGACCCCGCTGCGAGACGCCACCATGCAGCATCCCCCAACCAACAGGAGTCGAGACATGAGCAGCAGACGACAGTGGATTCAATGGGCCAGCCTGGGTGCCGCTTCGCTGAGTGTGATGGGCCGCGCTTGGGCCGGTCCATTTCCGGAAAAACCGATCAAAATGATCGTGCCCTATCCGGCAGGCGGCGGTGCTGACCAGTGGGCCCGAATCGTGGCGGGCAAGGCCGAGAAATTGTTGGGGCAGCCCATCGTGATGGATTACAAGCCCGGTGCCAGCACCACCATTGGGGCAGATGCTGCCGCCAAAGCGCCCGCCGATGGGTACACCGTGCATTTGATTGACAGCACCGCTTTTGCCTACGTGCCCAACATGCGCAAAGTGTCTTATGACCCGCTCAAATCCTTCACGCCCTTGGTCCATTTGGGCGACTTGCCATTTGTGTTGGTGGCCCACCCTTCTGTGCCTGTTCGCAATCTGCAAGAACTGATTGCCTTTGCCAAAGCCAACCCCAACAAACTCAATTGCGCCAGCGCCGGGGTGGGTTCACCACATCACTTGATTGCCGAGATTTTCAAGCAACGTGCAGGCATTTCCATGAACCATGTGCCCTACAAGGGGGCTGCGCAGTACATCGCCGATTTGTTGGGCGGGCAGGTGGATTTGGCCGTTTCAACCTTGGGGCCGGCCATGCCGCACATCCAAACAGGCCGCTTCCGTGCTTTGGCCGTGTCGACTGGCAAGCGTTCCAGCACCATGCCCGATGTCCCCACCATCGCCGAGCAAGGGTTTGAAGGCTTTGATGAAAAACCCTGGAACTGTTTTGTGACCAACGCCGGCGTGCCTGCTGAAGCCCTGGACCGCTTGCGCGCTGCCTTTCGTGCCACGATGGATGACCCCGAGGTGATTCAGGCTTTGCGCAAGACAGGCGTGGAGGAAATAGGACGCATGCCCCTGGCCCAAATCAGTGAGCAAATGCGGCTGGACAACCTGAAGTGGGGCGATGTGATTCGCCGCGCCAAAATCACCATGGACAGTTGAACGGGTGGGTTTGGCCTTCGGCACGCGTGCTGACTTCAGGCGTTGGGTCGTGCCTTGTCGCGGTACTGATCAAACACCGCGCCTTGCTGGAACAAAGCCTCGGTGTCTTGGGCTGAATAGCCAAGCTGGGCCAGCACCGATGCCGAGTGTTGGCCCAACCAAGGCGCAGGCATGCGAATGCTGCCCAGCGCACCGCTGGATTTGATGGACAAGCCCAAGGTCTTCATCGGGCCAATGATGGGGTGATCGATGTCGTGCACCATTTTTCGGGCCAAAACATGGGGGTCTTTCAGGGTTTGCTCGTAACCAAAAACCGGACCGCCAGGGATGCCCACGGCATCCAGCAGCGCCACCCAGTGGGCCGTCGTTTGTTGCGTGGTGACCGATTCAATGTCGCGTTCAAGCGCATCCACGTTCTTGACCCGCAGGGCCTGTGTGCGGTAGTCCGGGCGTTCAAGCCAATCGGGTTGGACGATCACTTTTTCACAAAAAGCCATCCACATTTTGTGCGTGCCAGCCCCCACGGTCACGTAACCGTCTTGTGTGCGATAGGCTTGGTAGGGTGCAGAGCGTCTGTGCCGAGTCCCTGTGGCGGTGGGGATTTCGCCCGAGCCAAAAAACGCCCCGAATTCCCAAGGGGTCCAGGCCAGCCCCGCTTCCAGCAAAGAGGTCTCCAAGTATTGGCCTTCGCCAAAACGCAGCTTGCCAATCAGGGAACCCAATATGCCCGATAGGGCCGTCACGCCACTGGCAATGTCGTTCATGGCAATGCCCACTTTGGCTGGGCGTCCGCCGGGCTCGCCAGTCATCATCATGATGCCGGACATGCCTTGGGCAATGATGTCGTAGCCCCCTTTTTGGCCATAGGGCCCGGTCTGGCCAAAGCCCGACATGGACGCGTAAATCACACCCGGGTTGTGCGCGCGAATGCTCTCGTAGTCCAGCCCCATGCGCTTGACCACACCGGGGCGAAAATTTTCCATCACGATGTCGGCCTGTGCAGCCAACTGGTGGGCGATCTTGAGACCGGCTGGGTCTTTTAGATTCAGGGCGATGCTTTTTTTGTTGCGGTTGAGCACTGCAAAACAATACGACTCGCCATTGACTTGTGGCTCAAATTGGCGAGAGGTGTCGCCTTTGTCGGCGTTTTCGAGTTTGATGACATCGGCCCCCATGTCCGCCAGGACCATGCTGCAGTAAGGGCCAGCCAACACATTGGTCAAATCCAGAACACGCAGTTCAGACAATGGCAGTTTCATGGGAGGGCTTTCATGAATTGGCTAGAAAGTTTTAGCGGCCAGTGAACACAGCTTTGCGCTTTTCCATAAAGGCGGTGCGACCTTCGGTGAAGTCGGCGCTGTTGAAGCATTGCGCCACCAAGCGGTCGCACAGAGCGACGTCGCGCAAGGCGTCGTCTTTGACAATTTCGCCCACAATGGTTTTGATGGACGCCACGGTCAGAGGCGCATTGGCCGAAATGGTGTCGGCATATTGCTGAACAAAGCCGAGCAATTCATCCTTGGGGACCATGCGGTTGATCAAGCCCATGGCCAGCGCTTCAGCAGCAGTGAATTGACGAGCGGTGAAAAAGATTTCCTGTGCAAATGCCGGACCCACCACATCCACCAATTTGCGCACGCCATCGAATTCGTAGCCCAGACCCAGTTTGGCCGCAGGCACCGCAAATCGAGCGTTGTCGGCCGCAATGCGGATGTCACAGTTCAAAGCCACGCCCACGCCACCGCCGATGCAGTAGCCATGAATCATGGCCAAGGTGGGTTTGTTGAGTTTTTTCAAGGCCTGCGTGCCTCGTTCGGCCACTTCGTCGTAATGACGGGTAGCCTGCGCCGAGTCACGTTGCTCGGCGAATTCCGAGATGTCAGCGCCCGAAACAAAGGCTTTATCGCCTGCGCCCTGCACCACCACCACGCGAATGTCGTCGTCGCGCGCAAAGTCGTTCGCAATGTCTGCCAGTCCCTGCCACATCTCCAGTGACACGGCGTTGTGCCGGGCCGGGTTGTTGAAGGTGATCCAGCCCACATGCTGGTCTTTGTGGGCGATCATCTTGTCGGTTTTCAAAAGGATCATGAAGCGTCTCCAAGGGATTTTTTCAAGTATTGACCGCAACGGAGTTCGCAAAGGTTACCCGTGCGACAGACGCCCAAGAGGGGTGGGACCGGCGACCAAACCAAAGCGCTGCCCCCAGACGGATGATCTATCGGTGCAAAATATCAACCATGATCGGTATGCATTGAATGAATATCAAAGACTTGGATCTGAACCTTTTGCGTTTGTTTGACGCGGTTTGGCGCACGCGCAGCGTGAGCCTGGCTGCGCAGCAACTGGGCATGTCGCAACCGGCGGCCAGTCAGGGTTTGGCGCGTTTGCGGGCCATGTTGGGCGATGCCCTGTTTGAGCGCAGCGGCTCGGGCGTGCGGCCCACGCCGCGCGCCGACCGGCTGGCGCAGGGGGTGCAAATGGCCTTGGCCACGATCGAAGAGGCCCTGAACGCCTCGCAGGTGTTTGACCCGCAGCGGTCCAAGCGTATGCTGCGCGTGCACCTGAGCGACATTGGCGAAGCGCGTTTTTTACCTGAGCTGGTGCTGGTCTTGCAGCGCATGGCGCCGGGCATGCGGCTCGAAGCCAGGCCTGTGCCGCACGACCAAATTGGAGCAGCCTTGGACAACGGCCAGCTGGACCTGGCGATTGGATTTTTGCCAGAAGTCAACGACACCTTGCAGCAGCCCTTGCTCAGCGACCGCTACGTGGTGCTGATGCGCCAGGGCCACCCGGTGGCCAAGCGATGGGCCCAATTACAAAAAAAGGCAGGGGCGTCTCCCGATGCAACGCATGCCTTGTTGGCAGAGCTGGAGTTTGCCGCCGTGCGCACACATGCCGACACGCTGCGCATTTTGGAGTTGATGCATTGGCAACACCGCTTGCGCCTGACCGTGAGCCATTTCCTGTCACTGCCCGGCATCGTGCGCAGCAGCGATCTGGCCGTGCTCATGCCGCGTAATTTTGCGCAAGGCTTTGCACAGGCGGGGGAGCTGGCCATCATCGAGCCCGATTTGCCCTTGCGCGATTTCACCGTGTCCATGCACTGGAGTCAGCGCTTTGACAAAGACCCGTGCTTGCAGTGGCTGCGTGCCACCATGGCCCAATTGTTCAGCACCCACAGAGTGGCTCCATGAGCACTTTCAAACCTTATCTGAGCGCCATCGAAGCCCCCAGCCTGGCCGATGTGCAAGCCTGGCATGGCCTGACCCTGCTGGAATTTGGCACCGAGTGGTGCGGTCACTGCCGCGCCGCACAGCCCCTGATCACACAGGCATTGGCTGCGCAGCCTCATTGGCAGCACTGCAAAGTAGAAGACGGCCCCGGCCGTGCGCTGGGTCGCCATTACCGTGTCAAGCTGTGGCCCACCTTGGTGCTGTTGCGCGATGGGCAGGAAGTGGGGCGGCTGGTGCGGCCTGCGGCTGCGCAGGACATCGAAAGCGCGATGTCAAAGGCTTGACGGGGTGGTAGGGGACCTATTGATCCGGCCCGATGAAGTTTGAATTGACCATGTTTTTGTCGACCATGTGGAACTATGGGTCTTTGTAGGAGCCCACCCTGTGGGCGAAGGCTTGCAGGGCATGTGCCACGCCCATCGCCCACAGGGCGGGCTCCTACAAAACAACGATCCATTGCATGGAGTTCAAGCCAGCAAAGCCCCTGCATCCTCGTACCAAAACAGCAGCGCCGCGTCGTAGCTTTCCCATACACAGCCATTGCAGCCGCGCCCGCAGCACGAGGTGGGCTCGGGTGGCGGCTCCCGGAAGTCGTGGCCTGCGGCTTGCAGGCGTTCCTGAAATTGCGCAATGCCCCGGCGCACGGATGCGCGCTGGGATGCGTAGGGGTCGATGATGGGGTGCTCTTCGTTCGAGGTCATGCCCAATTGTCGGTCAGCTCACGCTTGGTTTTTTGTAGGTCGGTGGCTTCAGCCCCGACAAAGTGGACCGCCAGCATTTGTCGGGGCTAAAGCCGCCGACCTACCGATGGATATTCACGGATTGACCCTGCACCACGGTGTGCGCAATCAGGCGTTCATCTCCCAGCACGATCATCGCAAACAGCCATTCGGCCAAGGTCTCAGTTTGTGCGCTGCGACGGGCCAGCAAGGGCGTTGCCTGGGGGTTGAGCACCACAAAGTCGGCTTCGCAGCCGGGCAGCAGGTTACCCACTTGGCCGCTCAAGTCAAGCGCGTTAGCCGCGCCCGCCGTGTGCTGCCACCAAAGGTGCTCGGGCGCGAGGCTGATGCCGGGGCGGCCCACGTTTTGCCGCGCCACCGTGTAGGCCGCGTGCATGGTGTGAAAAGGGCTGAAACTGGTGCCGCCGCCCACATCACTGGCCAAGCCGTAGCGCAGACCTGCAGCGTCTGACGCGGTGTAGTCAAAAAAACCGCTGCCCAAAAACAGGTTGCTGGTGGGGCTGACGGCGGCCGTTGCACCGACTTCGGCCATGCGTCTTCGGTCGGTGTCGTCGAGGTAAATGCAATGTGCGTACACCGAGCGCTGGCGCAAGAGACCTGCTTGGTCGTACACATCCAGATAACTGCGCGCATCGGGGAAGAGTTCGTGCACCCATCGGATTTCGTCCAAGTTCTCGGCCACATGCGACTGAACCCAGACATCGGGGAATTGCTGCGCGATCTCGCCCGCGCCGTGCAGCTGGGCCTGTGTGCTGGTGGGGGCAAAGCGCGGTGTGATGGCGTAGCCCAGTCTGTCCACACCGTGCCAGCGGCGGATCAGTTCCTCGGTCTGGCGCAGGCTCAAGTCGGTGTCGGTGTCGCGCAGGCCGTCGGGGCTGTGGCGGTCTTGCAGCACCTTGCCGGTGACCATGCGCAGACGGCGCTTTTGCGCCTCGGCCATGAACACGTCCACCGATTCGGGGTGGGCGGTGGCAAAGCACAGGGCGGTGGTCACGCCGTGGCGCATCAGTTCGTCCATGAAAAACGAGGTCACTTCATGGGCGTAGGCGGGCTCTGAAAACTGTTTTTCGTGTGGAAAGGTGTAGTGCTCCAGCCAGGGAAGCAGGCCGTCGGCGGGCGAGCCGATCACGTCGGTTTGGGGGTAATGGATGTGCAGATCGACAAAGCCGGGCGCGATGCACAGACCCGGCCAGTGGGTGACGGGCAAGTCGGGGTAGTGCGGAGCCAGCTCGCGGTAGGGGCCTATGGCCTGGATGCGCACGATGCCATCGGCTTCGCGGGCGGTGACCAGCAGGCCGTCGGTTTCGTGCTGGGCGTGGGCACTGAGCGGGTCAGGAAACCACAGCAGGCCAGCGCGCCAGCCTTGCAAATGAGAAACAGAGGGAAGGGCCGTCATCGGTGGATCAATTCAAGTCAAATAAATTGGGATCTGACCCCAATTAAAAGAAGCCGTCATCGAGCAAGGATAGCGTTCAGCAAGCGCTCGGGGGTGGCGGGTGTGTCGAGGCGGATGAGGGCCTGGCCGGGGCGGGTAGCGCCGATGGCGTCGCGCAGGGCTTCGAAAACGCTGATGGCCAGCATGAAGGGGGGCTCGCCCACGGCTTTGCTGCCGCCCACCGTGTCCTCGCGGTTGGCCTCGTGCCACAGGTCGATGTTCAACTTCGCGGGCATGTCGGCTGCGGTGGGGATTTTGTAGGTGCTGGCCCCTTTGGTGAGTAATTCGCCTTTGGCGTTCCACACCAGCTCTTCGGTGGTGAGCCAGCCCAGGCCTTGGGCAAAGCCGCCTTCGATCTGGCCGATGTCGATCTCGGGGTGCAGCGAATGGCCCACGTCGTGCAGGATGTCGGTGCGCAGCACGCGGTACTCGCCCGTGAGCGTGTCGATGGCCACTTCGCTGCAGGCCGCGCCGTAGGCGAAGTAATAAAAGGGCCTGCCGCTCAGGGTGGTGCGGTCGTAGTGGATTTTGGGCGTGGCGTAAAAGCCGTCGCTCCACAACTGCACGCGCTGGCCATAAGCGTATTGCACGGCGTCGGTGAAGCTGCGCTGGCGCGTGGGGCTGATGACTTGGCCGCCCTCAAAACGCACGGCCTCGGCGCTGCAAGCGTCGGCTTTGGCGATACAGCCCGCGATGTTCTGGCGCACCTGCAGCGCTGCGTTTTCGGCGGCGCGGCCGTTCAGGTCGGTACCGCTGGAGGCCGCAGTGGCGCTGGCGTTGGCCACTTGGTCGGTGTCGCTGGCGCTGGCTTGCACTTGGCCTGCGGGCAGGCCCAAGACGCGGGCCACCAAACCGCACACCTTGGTGTGCAGGCCTTGGCCCATCTCGGTGCCGCCGTGGTTCACGCGCACGCTGCCGTCGGTGTAGACCGAGACCACCGCTCCCGCTTGGTTGAACTGCGTGGCGGTGAAGCTGATGCCGAACTTGACCGGCGTGAGCGCCAGGCCTTTTTTGATGACCGTGTGCTGCTCGTTCCAGTCGCTGATGGCGCGGCGGCGTGTGCGGTAGTCGCACTGCTCGGCCAGCTGTGTCATCAGTGGGTGCAGGATGTTGTCTTCGACCTTCATGCCGTAAGGCGTGGTGTTGCGTTCATCCACGCCATACAGGTTGGCCAAGCGCACATCGAGTGCATCCACGCCTAGGTGCCGCGCGATGTCGCCCATCACAGTCTCGATCAGCAGCACGCCTTGCGGCCCGCCAAAGCCGCGAAACGCGGTGTGGCTTTGGGTGTGGGTTTTGCAACGGTGCGAAGTGATGTGCAGGTCGCTCAAAAAGTAAGCGTTGTCGGTGTGAAAAATCGCCCGGTCTGCCACCGGGCCGCTCAGGTCGGCGCTGTGCCCGCAATGCACCAGTTGCACCGAATCGAGGCCCAACACACGGCCTTGCGCATCAAAGCCCACTTGCCAGTCGTGGCTGAAAGGGTGGCGTTTGCCGGTGATCAGGATGTCGTCGCCCCGGTCCAGCCGCATCTTGACGGGCCGCCCAAACTTGTGCGCGGCCAGCGCCGCCCACACGGCCAAATGCCCGGCTTGGGTTTCTTTGCCGCCAAAGCCGCCGCCCATGCGACGGCACACCACGCGCACCTGCGACAGCGGGATGTGCAGCGCGTGCGCCACCCAGTGCTGCACCTCACCCGGATGCTGCGTGCCGCTGTGGATCAACCAATGGCCGTTGTCTTGCGGAATGGCGTAGGCGATCTGGCTTTCCAGATAAAAGTGTTCTTGCCCGCCGATCTCCAGCGTGCCTTGTAGTTGGTGCGGTGCGGCGCTCAAGGCCGCGGCGGCGTCACCGCGCTGCACCGTGACTTGGGGCAGCACAAAGCTGCCCGCTTGCATCGCCTCGCGGGCGTGCAGCAAGAGCGTGTCGTTCTTCGTCTGCAACTTCATCAGGCGTGCGGCCTGTCGCGCCTGTGTGTGGCTCCGGCCCAGCACCAAGCCCATCACTTGGCCCACGTGCATGAGCTGTTTCCCTGCAAAGATGGGCTCGTCGTGCACAAAGGTGGCCAGCAGCGCATCACCGGGGATGTCCTCCGCGGTGACCACGCCTGCCACGCCGGGCGAGGCGAGGGTGGCGCTCAGGTCCATGTCGATCAGTTGCGCGTTGGCCACTGGGCTCATCAAGGGCGCGGCGTGCAGCGTGCCTTCGACCAGCGGCAGGTCGTCGATGTAGCTGGCGCGGCCTTGCACCTGCGCGGTGGCGCTTTCGTGAAAGCGTGGGCGGCTGCTCTCGGTGGCGATGTTCGGTGGCGTGTTCATGCGAGTGCCTCCAGTCGAACGGTGGGGTGCCCAGTACTTTCCAGCCAGGCGCGCTGCAAGAGCTGCCCCAAAATCTGGCGGCGGTAATCGGCGCTGGCGCGCAAGTCACTCAGCGGTGAAAACTCTTGTTGGATGGCGGTCTGCGCCGCTAGCAAAGTGGCTTCGTTCCAAGGCTGGCCGATCAGCGCAGCTTCCGTCTTGATGGCACGAGCCGGTGTGGCCGCCACGCCGCCCGCGCCGATGCGGGCTGCCGTGATGAGCCCGTTTGCCATGTGCAGTTGCACCGCCAAACACACGGCCGAGATGTCGTCTTCTTGCCGCTTGGACACCTTGTAAGCGCCCAACCATTCGCCGGGTGCAGGGCGGGGCACCACCACCCAAGCCAATACCTCGTCCGGGGCCAGCAGGCTTTGGCGGTAGCCTGTGTAGAACTGGTCCAGTGGCACATGGCGGTGCACGGCTTTGCCCTTGCGCCACGCCATCAGCACCACCTGTGCGCCCAAAGCGATGAGCAAGGGCATGCTGTCGCCAATCGGCGAGCCGTTGGCCACGTTACCGCCCAGCGTGCCTGACTGGCGCACCGGCCAGCCCGCAAAGCGTTCACCAAACGGCGCGATCAACGGCCGGTCTGCGGCCAGCGCTTCAAATGCGTCTTGCAAATTCACAGCCGCACCGATGGCGATGTGCTGCGGGTAATGCTTTACACGGCGCAACTCAGCCACGCGGGTCAGGTCGATGATCTGCGGCAGGCGGCGCAGGCCCTGTGTGATCCACAAACCCGCATCGGTGGCCCCAGCGATCAGCTGCGATTGGGGGTGACGCGCGCGCGCCTGCAACAAAGCGCTCAGGGTGCTGGGGCGCAGGTAAGCGCCATTCGTCTTTTCGGTGGCGGCCAACTGGTCCAGCGCCGCCACGATGGGTTTTTCATCCACGGCTTGCGCAGGCTCGGCGCTCAAGCTGCAAGCGGCTTGCACAATGGGCCGGTAGCCGGTGCAGCGGCACAGGTTGCCCGACAAGGCCGCCATGGCGCTGTGTTTGTCCACGGCCTGGCCTTGCACCACCGTGCGCTGGTACAGCGCAAACAGGCTCATCACAAAGCCTGGTGTGCAAAAGCCGCATTGCGAGCCGTGGCACGCCAGCATGGCTTGCTGCACTGGGTGCAACGTTCCATCGCGCTGGGCCAGGTCGGCGGCGGTCCACAGCGCCAGGCCGTCGATGGCGTGGGCGGGTTTGATGCAGCTGTTGACGGCGCGGTACTGCAACTGCCCGTTCACGGCTTCGGCCACCACCACCGTGCAGGCCCCGCAGTCGCCTGCAGCGCAACCCTCTTTGGTGGCCGTCAGGCGCAGGTCTTCGCGCAGCAAGTCCAAGAGGGTGCGGTCTGGTGGGATGTGATGGCGCTCAATCACCGCATCGCGGTGCCAAAAGCGCAGCGGGGCTTCGGTTACAGGGTGAAGAGTTCGGTTCATGGGCATCGTCCAAGGCGTGCTGAATGCTAGACCCAACCTCTCTGGGCACTATTCAGAATTTGAGATACCCGTTATGGGTCAATCAGCATGGTCTGGGGCGCTTGCAAGGCAGTCGCTCGCCATCGGCTGGCGGGTGTTGCGCGCTCGGCCACGCCATGCACGTCTCACCGCCTGAACAAACGCCGCAACAACAAAGCCTGAAAATCTTGCATTTGCCCGGTCACCGCATACACATAGGTGTGGCCGTCCACTTGCCGGTACAGCAGTCGGTGGTGTGAGGACAGCACGGTTCGGTAGTCTGTGATGCCCACGCTGCCCAGGAGTGGGACCACTGGGCCGTTGATCAAGCTCGAGTCGACACGCTCCAGCTGGGCAAAGATGTCCTCTTCTGCGGCCGCCCACAATTCAGGCGTCCAGCGTTCCAGCATGTAGTCCTGCAAGTCGAGCAGGTCGGCCTGTGCATCGGGCAGGATGACGATGGTCATGCTTGGGGTTTGGCTGGCTGACGACGCTCGGCCAGTTGGGCGCGGGCTTCTTGCACCGACAGGCCCAGGCCGGCTTGCCGGTCTTTTTCGCCCAAGGCCAGCAGTTTGAGCAAGGCGATCAGGTCTTCTTTGTCTTGGTATTGCCGCACGCCTTCAATCACCATGGCGGCTTCGCCGTTTTGCGTGATGATGTAAGGCGCACCATTGGCCGCCACGTCTTCGGATATTTGCGCGGCGTGGCTTTTGAGGTATGAAATGGACCGAATGTGTTCGCGGGCTTGCATGGTGTTTCCTTGAATGAGACTGAATTTATCCCTAAATTTAGTCCGGGTCAAGCTGGTTGTTGTGCCTGCGAAAAACGATCAATGCAACTCAGCCGCTGAGCCACAGCATTTTTTGAACTTCTTCCCACTGCCGCAAGGACAAGGTTCGTTGCGGCCGACCTTGGTGCGCAAGCGTTGGGACGTTTCGCGCTCGTAAATAGCCTGGCGCAGCGGCAGCCAAAAGGCGTGGATCTTCACCAAGCTGTCTTCAATCTCATGGGTCAGTTCTTGCCTCAGATCGGGTGTTCGGATCAGCTCGTCCTGGTCGGCAGAAAACTCGTCTTCACCCAGTAAGCCAATGGGCCTGTACCACTGCTGGCCTTTCGGGGTGTCAAACAAAGGTTTCCATGCGGCGCGGTTCAGCGCCACACCCTCGGTAAAACCGTAGGCCCAGCCTTCCGCGTCCTCGAACACGCCTGTCTCGTATTTGCGGATGCCCCAATAGGGCACCACAAACGGTGGCTTTTGCTCAAATCCAGAAATGATGCTGTTGTAGTGCCGCATGACCAGGCCCATGATGTGGTTGAGCTGCTCCAGGCTGTCCATGGGTGGCATCATGGCGCTGTCCTCGCCCCAGACCTTGGGCATCCATTGTTTGGGCATGATGGTCTGCGGGCCGATGGCCAGGGCATGCAAATACCCATCCAGCCTGTCCAGCGTCATGGCTTCGTCGTTGTCCACGCCATAAAGCAAGAAACGATCGAGTTCTTCAAGCTCCGCGTCAGACAGTGGCGCCATCATGTCCTGCACTTCTTGAACTGTGGGTTGAATTTTTCCCTGTGCCAAGGCTTTCAGTAAATCCGGCTCTGCGGCCTTGGCCTCGTTGTCGGCCTTGCTGATGAAACTGCCAATGCCTTCGGACTCAATGGCCATGATGGCTTCTTCCAGCGCTTGCTTGTCCGTTTCAAACAGGTCATCCCACACGGTGGATGTGCCGCGTTCGTCCACCACTTCAAGAAGCCATTGGCTATCTGCGCTGCGGTAGATCTGGATACGCAAGCAGTGGCCGTCAGCGCTGTAAGTCTGCGTCAGTGGGGAGTGGATGATGTCGGTGTCTTCGGTCATGCGGCAGATCATAGGATGAACGCTGCCGAAGGGTGCGAGGGGCCAGTCAGAATTTTGGGCAGGGATCGTCCGCTGGCTTGGATCTTCAAGCGCAAGGCGTCAAGCCATGGCTATTTGATGGCAAGCGGTCAAGCCCATTTTTGACTTTGGATTCGTAACAATCGCTGGTGTTACATTCGCCTGCATTCCATCAAAATTCCGGGTTGACCACGGGGCAGACCTTCACCGAGAAAACAAAGAGACAAAGGCATGGGTGTGATCGATTCACTAGCACGTACGGTATTCAAAAATTTCAGGGTTAACCCTGAAATGCGCGTGCATCCAGCCATAAGGTGTATCGGGAATCTGATATGAAGCAGCCGCATCTTTTCGACAAGATCGACCTTCAACTCATTCGGACCCTCCATACCTTGCTCATCGAACGCAGTGTCTCCAAAACCGCCATGCGACTCGGCCAGCAGCAGCCCGCCGTGTCCGTGGCGCTCAAGCGCTTGCGCGAGCTGACGGGTGACCCGATTTTGGTGCGCGCTGGCACCGGCATGGTGCCCACCGATGTAGGCTTGCAGATGCTGGGGCCGGTGTCGCAAATTTTGCAATCGGCCGAGAGCCTGTTTTCGCCAAGTCGGGTGTTCGATCCGGCCCATGCCAGCAAGACCTTTCGCATTGCTGCCAGCGACACGCTGGACCCACTGTTTTTGCCCGCGCTCATGGCCCGCATCAAATCACTCGCGCCCGGTTGCGGGGTCGAGGTGCATGCGCTGTCGGGCCAAGCCCAATACGCACACGACCTGGGCCAGGGCCTGATTGACGTGGTCATTGGCAACTGGGCTCAGCCCAGCGAAGAGCTGCACCGCGCCCAGTTGTTTGAAGACGATGTGATGTGTCTCGTCAGTAGCAAGCATCCGGCGGTGCGCCGTGGCTGGACGCAAGACGACTGGCTGGCCTGCGAGCACATTGCGCCCACTCCGGCTTATCCCGGTTGGCGCGGCGTGATCGACGAGCACCTGGATCGGCTGAACCTGTCGCGCCACATCACCGCGCGTTGCGCCCACTTTGGTTTGATGCCGCGCATGGTGGCATCGAGTTTGCTTGTGCTGACCACCGGCCGCCAGTACTGCCAGCGCTTTTTACAAGGCGCTGAATCGCAGGGCGGCTTGGCCCTGCTGCCTTGCCCGGTGCCCTTTCCCAAGATGGTTTATTACCAGCTGTGGCACGAACGCAGCCACAGCTCCGCCGCAGCCAAATGGTTGCGGGAACAGGTGAAAATCAGCGCTTCCCAATTGCCCCATCCCCAAATCTCTAACCCGACATGACCACCCCCCTCTTGTCTTTACAGGGCATCACCAAACGCTACCCCGGCGTGGTGGCCAACCAGGACGTGTCGCTCACCGTGATGCCTGGCCAGGCCCATGCCGTGCTGGGCGAAAACGGCGCGGGCAAGTCCACGCTGATGAAAATCATCTACGGCTCGGTCAAGCCCGACGAGGGCCAGGTGGTGTTCAATGGCCAGCCGGTGCAAATCCGCAACCCGCAAGAAGCGCGCAAGCTGGGCATCAGCATGGTGTTTCAGCACTTCAGCCTGTTTGACACGCTCACCGTGGCCGAGAACGTTTGGCTGGGGCTGGACAAAACACTTAGCTTGGCGGAGGTAACCGAGCGCATCGTGGCCAAGGCCAGCGAATACGGCCTGGACCTGCAGCCCGAGCGCCCGGTGCACACCCTGAGCGTGGGCGAGATGCAGCGGGTGGAAATCATCCGCGCCTTGTTGACCGAGCCCAAGCTATTGATTTTGGACGAGCCGACTTCGGTGCTGACACCGCAAGCAGTGGAGAAACTTTTCGTGGTGCTGCACCAACTGGTCAGCCAAGGCGTCAGCATTTTGTACATCTCGCACAAGCTGCACGAGATACGGGCGCTGTGCAGCGCCTGCACCGTGCTGCGCGGCGGCAAGCTGACAGGTGTGTGCGATCCGCGTGAAGAGTCCAACGCCAGTCTCAGCCGTTTGATGATCGGGGCTGAGCCCCCGGCTTTGCAGCATGTGGCGCGCGAACCGGGTGTGGTGGTTTTGGCCGTTAAGGGCCTGAGCCTGACGCGCCAAGACCCGTTCGGGGTGGACCTGGACGGCATCAGCTTGCAGGTGCGTGCAGGCGAGGTGGTGGGCTTGGCGGGCGTGTCGGGCAACGGCCAAAAAGAATTGATGTGGGCCTTGTCGGGTGAAGACACCCGCGCAGGCGCGCAGTGCGGCGCGGCCAGTGTGAGCTTGTTGGGCCATCCGGTGGCGGCCCTGGGGCCGGTGCCGCGCAGGCAGATGGGGCTGCATTTTGTGCCCGAAGAGCGGCTGGGCCGGGGCGCTGTGCCCTCGCTCAGTCTGTCGCAAAACCTGCTGCTCACGCGCAGCGAGGCCGTGGGCGCAGGCGGTTGGGTGCGCATGGGTGTGCTGGCTGATCAGGCCCGCAGCATCATCGATCGATTCAAGGTGAAGGCCTCCGGACCTGACGCGCCAGCGCAGTCGCTGTCGGGCGGCAATTTGCAAAAGTTCATTGTGGGGCGCGAGATCAGCGCGACCCCGAAGCTGCTCATCGTCTCGCAACCCACTTGGGGCGTGGACGTGGGCGCGGCGGCGCAAATTCGCGCCGAGATTTTGGCGCTGCGTGACGCGGGTTGTGCCGTGTTGGTGGTGAGTGAGGAGTTGGAAGAATTGTTCGAGTTGTCTGACCGATTGCATGTGATTGCCAAGGGGCGTTTGTCGCCGTCTGTGGCGCGGGCCGAGGCCACGGTGGAACGCATTGGCGAGTGGATGAGTGGCCTGTGGCCCGATGCCCAAGCCCAAGTCCATGATCAAACCCAGGAGGCGCAGCATGCTCAAGCTTGAAATGCGGCCCCAGGCCTCGCGCCTGTGGACTTATGCCTCGCCCGTGCTGGCGCTGGTGCTGACGGTGCTGCTGGGTGTGGCGCTGTTCATGGCGCTGGGCAAAGATCCGGTGCGCGGGCTGCAAATGTTCTTTTGGGAGCCCATCAAAAGTGGCTATGCCTTGGGCGAGTTGATGGTCAAGGCCACGCCTTTGCTGATCATCGCGCTGGGTTTGTCGGTGTGCTTCCGGTCCAACGTGTGGAACATCGGGGCCGAGGGGCAGTTTGTCATTGGCGCGGTGTGCGCCGGGGGCATGGCGCTGCTGGCGGACAAAGACACGGGCCGCTGGATCGTGTTGGCGGTGCTGCTGGCGGGGGTGTTGGGCGGCATGTTGTGGGCGGGCCTCACGGCGCTGCTGCTCGACCGATTCAATGCCAATGAAATTCTGGTCAGCCTGATGCTGGTGTATGTGGCCGACATGGTGCTGAGCTATTTGGTCTATGGCCCCTGGAAAGACCCGGCAGGTTTCAACTTTCCGCAATCCAAAACCTTCGAGGCGGTGACGCAGATCCCGCGTTTGATGGACGGCTCGCGCGTGAGCGTGGGCTTGTTGATGGCGCTGGTGGGCGCGGGCTTGTTGTGGGTGTTTTTGTTCCGCACCCGTGCCGGGTTTGCCCAGCAAGTGGGCGGTCTGGCCCCGGCGGCGGCGCGCTATGCCGGCTTTTCTTCGCGCAAGGCGCTGTGGGTGGCTTTGCTCACGTCGGGTGGGGCTGCAGGCTTGGCGGGCGCTTTGGAAGTGGCAGGGCCCATTGGCCAGCTCACGCCCTATGTGCCTGCGGGCTACGGGTTTGCCGCGATCATCGTTGCGTTTGTGGGTCGCTTGCACCCGGCGGGCATGGTGTTATCGGCGGTGCTGATGAGCATGTTCTACATCGGAGGGGAGCTTGCGCAATCGCGCTTGGGCCTGCCCAAGTCGATCACCGGCGTGTTCCAGGGTTTGCTGTTGTTTTGTTTGTTGGCGTGTGACACGCTGGTGGCCTACCGCTTGCGCTGGGTGGCGTCCAAGAAAGGAGGCGTGTGATGGAGTCGTATGCATTGCTGATCGCAGCCACCCTGAATGCGGGCACGGTGCTGGCCATTGCCGCTTTGGGTTTGCTGATCAATGAAAAAGCTGGGGTCGTGAACCTGGGTGCCGAGGGCCTGATGCTGTGCGCAGCCATCGCGGGTTTTGCGGCCGTGGTGCACACCGGCAACGACTGGCTGGGCTTTGCGGCGGGCATGGGCGCGGGCGCGGTGCTGGCGGCCATTTTTGGGGTGCTGGTGATTTGGCTGAACACCAACCAGTACGCCACGGGCCTGGCGCTGAGTTTGTTTGGTGTGGGTTTTTCGGCCTTTGTGGGCATTGGTTATGTGAAGGAAAAGCTGCCCGATCGGTCCCATTTTGCGGTGCCTTATCTGGCCGACATCCCGCTGGTGGGGCCTGCTTTGTTCAAGCAGCACCCGCTCGTTTATGGGGCGATGGCGCTGGTTTTGGCCCTGATTTGGTTCCTTTACAAAAGCCGCACCGGTTTGGTGCTGCGCGCGGTGGGTGAATCGCCCGCTTCGGCGCACGCCTTGGGCTACCCGGTGCGCCGCATTCGTCTGGCGGCGGTGGTGGCTGGGGGCGCTTTGTGCGGTCTGGCCGGGGCCTACATCTCGGTGATCTACACCCCGCTGTGGGTCGAGGGCATGGTGGCGGGCAAGGGCTGGATCGCCCTGGCCTTGACCACCTTTGCCACATGGCGTCCGGCACGCGTATTGCTTGGGGCTTACCTGTTTGGTGGCGTCACGATGCTGCAGTTCCATTTGCAGGGCGTGGGCGTGCAAGTGCCCAGCCAGTTGCTCACGGCGCTGCCCTACATTGCCACCATCGTGGTGCTGGCCCTGATCTCGCGCAACCCCACCTGGATTCGCGTGAACATGCCAGCCTCGCTGGGCAAGCCCTTTTATCCCGGTTCATAATTGCTTTCTTTCAACCCCCCGTAACCCTGTTCTAAAGGACATGACATGACAGACCTCTCCAAGCGCTCCATCGTCAAGATGGTGGCCCTGACCGCTGTGGCCGCCGCCGCACTGGTCGGCTGTGGCAAAAAAGAAGAAGCCCCAAAGGCTGCGGCCCCCGCTGTGGCCAAGCCTGAGCCTTTGAAGATTGCGTTTGCGTACGTCGGCCCTGTGGGCGACGGCGGTTGGACCTTTGCGCACGACAACGGCCGCAAAGAAATCGAAAAAGCCTTCGGCGACAAAGTCGTCACCACCTTCGTTGAAAAAGTGCCAGAAAGCGCTGACGCTGAGCGCGTGATCCGCGACATGGCTGCCCAAGGCAACAAGCTGATTTTTGGCACCACCTTCGGCTACATGGAGCCCATGCTCAAAGTCGCTGCAGACAACAAGGGCGTCAAGTTTGAGCACGCCACCGGCTACAAAACCGCCGAGAACATGCGCACTTACGACAGCCGCACCTACGAAGGCGCGTACATGGCGGGTGTGATCGCGGGCAAGATGACCAAGACCAACGTCTTGGGCGTGGTGGCTTCCATCCCAATCCCCGAGGTGATTCGCAACATCAACAGCTACACCATGGGCGCGCAGTCGGTCAACCCCAAGATCAAGACCAAAGTGGTCTGGGTCAATGAGTGGTTCAACCCACCGAAAGAGTCCGAAGCCGCCACCTCGCTGATCAACGGCGGTGCAGACGTGCTGATGCAAAACACCGATTCGTCAGCTGTGTTGCAGACTGCCGAGAAAATGGGCAAGCGCGCCTTTGGCTGGGATTCCGACATGACCGCCTACGGCCCCAAGGCCCACCTGGGCTCGGCCGTGATCAACTGGGGCCCTTACTACGTCAAGGCCGTGGGTGAAGCCCTGGAAGGCAAGTGGAGCACCGGTTCGAGCTGGTGGGGCGTGAAAGAAGGCGCGATCGAGATGGTCAACGTGGCCGCTGACGTGCCAGAAGACACCAAAAAGCGCATCGCCGAGATCAATGCGGGCCTGAAAGACGGCAGCTTCTCCATCTGGAAGGGCCCGATCGTGGACCAGTCCGGTAAGGAAATGCTGGCCAAAGACACTGTCGCCGACGACAAGTTCCTGGGCGGCGTGATGTTCTACGTCAAGGGCGTGGAAGGCAAGATCCCAGGCAAGTGATGGGTGTGCTGAGCGGCCTTCGGGCCGCCATTTAAAAAAGGCTGTCCATGGACAGCCTTTTTTGTTGGAGCCGGTTCAGCGTTACGGCCTCAATTCACGCGCATCGGCCCAGCAGGCATGGGTGCCGCTGCTGATGCGGTGGGGCAAGATGATGCGCGCCACCGGGCCGGCATCGATGTGCTGCGCATCCAGTACCACGCATTCCGACTGATCGGTCTTCATGTCGGTCACAAAGCTCACCACATAGCCGTCGTCTTCGCTTTGGGCATCGTGACAGGGGGCCATGGGGGACTCGCTGCCAAAGCGGCCTTCGCCGAACAGGTAGGTTTGCGATTGCCCAGTGGTGTGGTCGTAGCGCAGGATGCCATCGAACAGGAAGGAGCCCGGGTGCGCGATCATGTTGTAGGCATAGCGGTAAGGCTGGCCCCAATAAGCGGCATTGATCATGCCGAATTCCAGATGCCTTTCATCCAGTCGCTTCTCTGAGCTTTTTCCCGTGCGCAGGTTCAATCGCCATTCGTACAAGGTGGGGCCATAACGTTCGGGTCCCAAGGTGTTGCCCGAGTTGTCGTAGCCAGCCTTGGGCATGGGGGTTTTCTGGTGGTAGCCATGCAGCACGATCTCGTCGCCTTCTTCCCAGGCGTTGAGCCAGTGCAGCACATAGGTGGGGCTGGCTTCAAACCAGCGGATACCGGTCTGGGGCGCGCCTCGCCTGGGCACCACGGCAAAACGCGAGGGCTGCTGCTCAAAGTAGCGCAGCTTGTGTTTGCCCTGTGGCAGCAAATCTTCGTCCCAGTGCAGGGGGAAGTCGTTGAGGATGGCAAAGTGTTCGGTGAACACCATGTCATGGGGCAAACGCGGGCCAGGCAAGGGCACCGGCACATAGTGCACCAACTGGTTGTGGCGGTCGACCTCGCCGTAATGCATGTAGGGCGCATGTTTGCTGTAGTTGAAAAACAGCAAATCGCCAGTCCTAGGGCAAACTTTGGGGTGGGCGCTGATGCCGCCATCGGGCAGGACTTGGTGGCCCCAGTCGTCCACGCCTTTGAACTCGAGTGTGCGGGCATCCAGCCGATAGGGCTCGCCGCATTGGTAAAACGTGGTCAGTGCCATGCCTGCATGCACGATCACATCGGTGGCCGAGCTGTCGCGCAGGCCGCCGCGAGCGCCCCAACCTGGGCGCAAAGCCAGCGAGGGTTTGTCGATCAGCCCGGCATACAGAGCCTGGCCTGCGGCTTGTTCTTCCATGAAGGCTTGGGTGCGGATGAAGCGGTTGCGGTATTCGCAGCGGCCATGCTCAAAGCGCATCATGTGCAGCATGCCGTCGCCATCGAACAGGTGGTAGGTGCCCAAGGGCTGGTGCACCGGGTTTTGCGTGTTGCGCAGATACACCCCGTTCAGGCGCTTGGGGATCTCACCAATGACCTGCAGGTCGGTGGCATTCCATTCCTGGTAGTTGGGCGTGAAAGGCCCGGTCATCAGCGGATGCTTGTCAGGAATCAGGGTGGGACGGATTTCCGAAACGAGTTCAGCTTGCATGAGTGGCTTTATAGGAAGTGGCCAAGGGCTCATGGGTGTTAAAAATTCATGAGGCCAATCGCATCGGTACGGGGTTCAGTCCAGCACAATGCCGCCGATCGCCTGGATGACTTTGCCCCAACGTTCTGCATCCTCCTTGAGCCAATTCCGCAGTTTGTCGGGTGTGCTTCCTGTCAAGGTGTAGCCCAGTGAAGTGAACCGATCAGACACGGAGGGATCATTCAGTGCCGTGATGGTGTCTGCGGACACCTTGTTCAAAATGGCTTGAGGTGTGCCTACCGGCGCGAGCAGACCAAAACGCGCATAAGTGCCCTCCATGGCGGGATATGCCTGCTCGGTGAAGGTGGCGACATCCGGCAGCAAGGGTGACCGAGCGGGCCCGTTGATGGCAATCGCTCTGAGCTTGCCTGCTTTGATCTGGGATTGCGCTGTTGCCAAGTCGGCCAGAGTCAGGGTGATTTGACCGGCAATCAAGTCGCTCACTGCGGGCCCTGTGCCTTTGTAGGGGACATGGATCATGTCTATGCCGGCACTTTGATTAAAGGCTTCAATGGCCAGATGCGCACCCGATCCCTGTCCAAAAGAGCCATAGCTCAATTTTTTGGGTTGTGCTTTGGCCAATGCCACCAGCTCTTTGAGGTTGGTGACTGCTGTGGTGCTGTTGACCAAAAAGGCGGCAGGTGCAATGCCTACGTGCGAGACTGGCGCCAGTTGTTTGAGTGGGTCATGAGGCAGTTTTCTGAAAATGACGGGGTTGATGACAAGGGGTGAGGCGGAGCTCATCAACAGTGTGAAACCATCTGGTGCGGCTTTGACCACGGCGTCCACACCAATGATGCCCGAAGCCCCTGCTTTATTTTCGACCACAACCGATTGCTTCCAAATTTCGGACAATCGCTGCGCAAGGGTTCGGGCGATCAGGTCAGAACCAGAGCCCGCTGCTGTGGGCACAATGATTCGCACGGGCTTATCGGGCCATGGCGATTGGGCACAGACCAAGCCTGTCAGACAGGCCAGAAAAATACCCGCCCAAAAACGAATGGCATATCGGCAAGTTTTGAGTCGCGGTATTTCAAAGTGGTTCATTGTCATCTCCGTTTTGAAGCTGATGGGACAGGGTTTCATGCAAATGTGAAATGCCTGCAGCGTCTCTGCCTGTGAACTCTGTCAATTCGTAGCTGTGACTGACATCGGTGTAATCCCTGTAGCCCAATCGTGCCAAGGGCCTGAGGCGGCTGATGTCGATGCGCCCATCTTTGGTCAAGGCGTTATCTTCTATGTGTATGCCCACGACTTCGGCGACCAAGATCCATGCAGACGAATCCAGACTGCGGCCAGGAACATGCAGTTTTTGCGTCAGTCGGCATTCAAAGTGGACGGGGGAGCCTTTGACCCTGCGCGCTTGAACATGCCGTGATGGCAACCATGGAATGTTCAGTGCCTCAAACTCATCGACCCCAGGTGCCATGTCTTTGGAAGAACCCAACACCCAGTCCTTGAGGTCATAGGTGGCCATGTTCCAGACAAACTCGCCTGTCTCCAGAATATTGGCCGTGGTGTCCTTGAGCTGCCCGGACTCTCTTGCATTGGCCGCCACCATCACAGTGGGGGGATCCCAGGTGATGTTCTGAAACTGGCTGTAAGGTGCCAAATTGTGAACCCCACTGGCGCTGACGGTCGAAATCCAGCCGATGGGGCGCGGCACACAGCAGGACTTGAACGGGTTGTAGGGCAGGCCAGAGACCTCGGACTGGGGCGAATAAAACATGATCGACCGATCTATTCGCTGGCCTTAAAGCCCGAGATCTTCACCGCTTCTTGCCAACGTTTGGCATCGTTGCGGGTGAAGGTCTGGAACTCTGCCGAGGTAAAGGGCAAAGGCTCGAAATCGATGGCGCGCCATTTTTCGATGATGGTCTGTGACTTGAGGACTTTGGAGAATTCGGCTTGCAGTTTGCTGATGATGGCATCGGGTGTTCCCGCAGGCGCAGACAGGCCCGACCAGATGAAGATTTCCAGATCAGGCAGACCTTGTTCGGTGAATGTGGCCACATTGGGCAACAGGGGTGAGCGCTGCGGGCTGGTCAATGCAAGGACCTTGATCTTGCCCGATTCCACATGAGACTTGACAGCCATCAGTGGCAAAAAGGCGGCCTGCACCTGACCCCCCAGCAAGTTCTGCACGGCCGGTGGTGTGCCGTTGAAGGGCACGTGCACCATGTTCATGCCGGTGCGCTGGTTCATGATTACCCCGGCAAAGTGCGAGGAGTTGCCGGCGGTGAATGAGGCATAAGAGACACCACCACTTTGGGTTTTGGCCCAAGCCACGAATTCCTTGACGTTGTTGGCAGGCACATTGGCCGCATTCACGGCCAGTACCAGCGATGCCCCCAAGAAGCCGGTGACCGGTTTGTAGCTTTTTTCCGGGTCGTAAGGCAATTTGGCAAAGGTGTAGGGGTTGATGGTCATCATGCTGGTGTTGGACAAGAGCAGCGTGTAACCATCGGGTGCGGCCTGCATCACGTTCTGCGCGGCAATGATCCCGGACCCCCCGGGTTTGTTGTCCACCACAATGGGTTGGCCGGTGTTTTTCTTGAATTCCTCGGCCACCTGCCGCAAAGCGTTGTCCAGGGTGTTGCCCGGTGCAAACGGCACGACCACACGGATGGGGCGTTCAGGAAAATTGGGGGCTTGTGCAAGGGCTGTGCCCGCGAACAGGAATGCAGCCAAGGTGAAAAGAGTTGAGCGTTTGTGCATGTGTTTCTCTAGGTGGGGTGGATGGGTTCAGGACAAAAGGGATGCCAGGACGTGGGCAACAGCGGGCGCTTGCTGTACGGGCAGCATGTGACCGCTTTGGGGAATGATGCAAGTTTGGGCATGGGGAATGCATTGCGCCAATTGATGGGTCAACTGCGGCGGTGTCACGCGGTCGTGTTCGCCACACAACAGCGCCACGGGCAAACTGAGGTGGGACAACGCCTCTCGGTGATCGGCTCGACCCATGATGGCGCGAGTCTGGCGCAGAGCGGTTTCGCAACCCACCGACAACAACATCTGCCGCAAGCGTTCTTGAACGGCTTCGCTGGCTTCGTGCGTGCCAAACTTCACGATGCCCTCCACCACTTTGGGGAAGTTGGTCTGCATGGCCAACATGGTTTTTTCACGAACAGCCCGACTTTCCTCGGACTCTGGCAGCGCAGAAGTTGACAGCAAGGCTGCCGCTGAGAGAGGCCTTTGCGGCTGAGCCAGCATCTCAATGGCGACATAACCACCCAAAGAAAAACCCGCCACCATCACCGGGGCGTTCACTGGAATATCTTCCAGCAGCCGCCAGGCATCGTGGGCCATCTCGGCAATGCTTTCCTGGGTATGCACGTTGGCGATGCGGACTGTCCAGCCGCCCGGCAGACAAGGCAGTACATCGTCCCAGACGCTGGCATCGTTGAGCATGCCGGGGATCAGCAGCAAGACCGGCTTCATGAGGTGACCTCGTTGGAGGCTAAGGTTTGTGGCAGGTTGCCAGAGGCCACCAAGGCACGCAATTCCCGTTTCAAGATTTTGCCGACCGGGTTGCGGGGCAGTTCGTCAAGCAGGATCATTTTTTCGGGCCATTTGAAGGAGGCCACTTCTTTGACATTTTTCAGGTAATCGACCAAATCCTGCAAGCAGATGTCTTGATCCGGCTGTGCCACCACCACCGCACAAACCCGCTCGCCCATGACCGGGTCGGGCAAGCCAATGACCGCACTGTCGCGCACTTTGGGGTGGCTCATGAGAAGGCCTTCGATTTCTTCCGAAGAGATGTTCATGCCGCCCCGGATCACGATGTCTTTTTGTCGCCCGCAAAAGCGGTAGAACTGCAGTTCATCGCCCGCAATTTCAAACAGATCGCCGGTGCAGTAATAGCCTTGTTCATCAAAGGCCCGAGCGGTGAGTTCGGGGGCTTTGTAATAGCCGCTGAAGATGGTGGGGCCTTTGAAGCGCAATTCGCCAACGTACCCTTTGCTCAGGATGTCTTCGCCTGTGTCGATGTCGACCAGCCGTGTCTGGATTTTTTGGGACACAGACATTTTCCAATTGAAGCCAGGCACGCCCATGCGGGGGAAATACAGGGCGCGTTGACTGCGTTCTGGCATGTCCAGAGGGCATGAACTCAAGGCTGCGCCTTCATTGGAGCCGAAATAATTGACCACTTCGATGTCGAACTGGTTCTTCATTTCTTCCATCATCCATTCGGACAGCGGGCCACCACCCGAGCCCACGCTTTTGAGTCGGCTCAAGTCAACGCCTTGCATTTTTTCGGGTTGCTTGAGCAGCATGTTCAGCACGGCAGGCGCTGCCACGCTGTAGTCCATGGGATGGGCGCGCAGTTGCGCCACAAACACTTCCATGTCAAAGGGGTGATGGTGGTGCAAGGTGCCACCCACGACCAGCCAGGCGGCCAGACTGGAAGACACCCCTGCCATGTTGACGAAGGGGAACGGAATCAGCAATTGGGCACCCCGTTGTAATTGCCCAGCCTGGCTGACCGATTGTCCAGCGATCAACCATTCGTTGTGATTCCTGGGCACACCCTTGGCGCGCGCTTCTGTACCGGAGGTCCAGCAGATGGTGAGCACATCGTGGGCGGTGACGCCCATGTCATGGCTGTGCTGGCGCAATTGCTGGGCGTTCCAGGTCGGCGCATCGGCCAGCAACTGGGACAGGCTCGTCACGCCATCTGGCAGGTCCTGACCCAGCGACCAGATGTGCTGCAGGCCTTCAAAGAGTGGGGCGTGCATGGCCCATTGCTGGGCCGCCGGGTAGTTGCCAATGTGCTGGGTGGTGATGGCCAGTTTGGCTTGCGTGATGGCGAAAACATGGGTGAGTTCATGCGTTCGGTACTGCACAGGCACGGGTGAAACCACGATGCCATTGATGGCGCACGCCAAGTAAATGGCATGCATCTCCACACAGTTGGGCAGTTGCATGACGATGATGTCGTCCTTGCGCAGCCCTTGCAGGTGCAACAAGGCGCAAAAGCGCCCGACTTGCGTCAGCAACTGCGCCCATGTCCAGCATTGGGGATCGTCGCCGCTGATGCTGCGACGGTTTGGGGGGTCTACGACCGCCATGTCCTGGGCTTGCTGCTCGGTCGTCTTGATGAACAGCTCGCCCATGGTTTCTTCGGTCCACCAACCCTGTTCGACATAGGCTTTTATTTTTTCGGGTGACACCAAAATCATGTTTATTTCCAGCGGTTCAAAGTGTGCTGACTGACAAATGTGGCGTGAAATCCATGGGGCATGCGCCGAGGCAAGAGGATGCGGGCCACCGGCCCTTCGGCGATGCGTGCGCCTTTGCAATCGAAAACCTGGATTTCAGAGCGTTGCTCGTCCGGGTTCCAGACTGGGACCACCAAATACCCGTCGTCTTCGGATTGCGCGTTGTCACGCGGCGCAAAGCCGGGTTCGTTGTAGAAGTACTTGGGCCCAGCGCTGTAGGCCAAATAGCCCCCCGTGCTCAAGTCGTACTTGACCAGACCCGGAAAGCGCGGCTCCTCTTTGCCGCCAAGGGGGAAGATGATGTTGTAGGAGTAGCGGTTCTTGCGCCCTTGGTAGAGGCTGTTGATGACCGGAAACTCGGTGTTGAGCACGTCATCGATCACACGCTCATGGGTTTCCCCCGTCGCCAGGTTGAAGCGCCATTCGTACAGCATGAAATCGCGCTGGCGCAGATGGATGGTTTTTTCCAGCCGACGTCCATCGGGCTGACCATTCTCATCTTCATGCAGTCGATAGGGTGTGCCGACCATGACCACTTCATCGCCTTCTTCCCATGCATTGACCACATGCAGCATGTAGGTTGGCTTGGCCAGAAACCACCGAATTTCATGGGCTTGGCCATACCGCGGCAGCACGCCAAAGCGCGAGGGTTGGGTGGCATCAAAGCGCACTTTGTAACGACCCGCCTGCAGGGCCTCGGGGTCGGGGCGAAGCGGAAAGTCATGCAAGATGGTGTAGTGCTCGGTGATCGCCATGTCATGCGGCAAGCTCGGACCCGGCAGATCGACATCGATCTTGTGTTTGAGCTGCCGGTCTGGTCCGACCACGCCATATTGCATGAAGGGCGCTTGGAGGCTGTAGTCAAAAAACAGCAACTCTCCGGTGTGCTCATCGGGCCTGGAGTGCGCAGAGAGGCGGCTGACCGTCCCATCAAAGTCGGCTGGGCCCAGGGTTTCAAGGGTGTCAGGATCGATCGCATAAGGCATGCCGGAGCGGTACCACATGCTGATCAGGCGACCCGCGTGGTATTTCACATCGGTGTTGGCGGTGTTCTTCTGAGGTTCGTCAGGACGGTCTTTGCGCCAGGGTTCTTTCAGGCCCTTCCACAAAGCATGCCCAGCAGCTTGCTCTTCCTGCAGGGCCGCTGTTTGAACCCAGCGGTTTCGGTAAGTCACCTGGCCATTTTCGAAGCGCACGGCATGCAGCATGCCATCGCCGTCATAGGCGTGGTAACGCCAGTCGGGTGTGAAGTAAGCGTTGGGGCCATTGCGCACATACAAGCCATTGAGGTCCGTGGGCACCTGCCCAATGACCTGCAGGTTGGTGAACACGTCCTCCTGGTGGATGGGGCCGTTGTTGCCATCGAGTGCCGGAATGTCGTGCACCGGCAAATCATTCAATTGCATGCTTTGTCTCCTGTGAGCCCCGTCTAGGGTAGGGCTTTTTTCAACACTCAGTCTAGTGAGTTACTGTTTTTGATCCTTGTCAAATTTCGATATATTGAATATTATTCCGCTATGTTGAATTCTGATGCCGCCATCCACCGCGTTCCAGCGGGCTTGCAAGAGTACGCTGGGGACAAGCAATTTGCCACCACCTTGGCCAGGGGCATGGAGTTGCTGCGGTGTTTTTCGCCTGAACAGCCGGTTCTGGGGAATAAGGATTTGGTGCAAAAACTGGGTTTGCCGGCTGCCACGGTGTCTCGCTTGACCTACACCCTCATGTGCATGGGTTATCTGACCCAGACCGAGCATTACGGCAAATACCAATTGGGATCGGCCGTGATTTCTCTGGGGTTTCCCTTGTTGTCGCAGTTCACTCTGCGCCGACAAGCCAGGCCCTTGATGCAGGAGTTGGCCGAGGCGACGGGTGGGTCCATTTCCATCGGTATCCGGGACCGTTTGACCATTGTGTACATCGAGGCAGTACGTTCCTTCAACAAGCGGATTTATCCATTGGAGATTGGCACCAGCCACTCCATGGCGGGCACGGCGATTGGCCGTGCTTACTTGATGTCTTGCCGCCCGCCTGAGCGCGAAGCCTTGCTCAACCAGATTCAGGTCAAAAGCCCCCTAGACTGGCAGCGCTACGGCGGCAAATTGATGGAAAATTTGCAGCAGTATCCAAAATATGGCTGTTGCGTTTCCGTGGGGGAAGTTTTCTCCGATGTTCAAGCCGTGGCCGTTCCATTGGGTCGCATCAACCGCGGGGAACTGGCCGCCATCAACTGCTCTTTTCAAGGGCGTGAACTTGATGAGAACTGGTTACGTCAACACATTGCACCGCAATTACAAGCCGTGGTGCGGCAATTGACTTGAGTCTCTTGCGGCTTTTTTAAAAGGAATGGTCTTTGCGCAATCAACTTGAAACCCCCCTGCTGACACAACGCACTTGGCGGCAAATCCTGTCCGACTTTGGCAGCACCTATGCCGCCAATGGACTGATCGGGTTCATTTTTGCGGCCACTGGCCCTGTGGCGGTGATCTTGTCGGTGGGGACTCGTGGCGGTTTGTCGCCACAAGAGTTGGCGTCCTGGGTGTTCGGGGTGTTTTTTGTGAACGGCCTGGTCAGCATGCTGATGAGTTGGCGCTACACCACGCCGCTGGCATTTGGCTGGACGATTCCCGGCACCGTGTTGGTCGGCCCGGCCTTGCAACACCTGACTTTCCCCGAGGTGATCGGTGCGTTTTATGTCACGAGTGCTTTGGTGCTGGTGTTGGGCTTGAGTGGTTGGGTCAAGCGCTTGATGGCGGCTTTGCCCATGCCCATCGTCATGGGCATGGTGGCTGGGGTGTTTTTGCGCTTTGGCCTGGACATCGTGCGGGCGCTGCAAAGCGATGTGGCCATTGCGGCCCCGATGGTGGCCGTGTTCTTGTTGTTGTCGGCGCGTGCCGATTGGGGCAAGCGCCTGCCGCCTGTCATTGGCGCATTGTTGGTGGGGGCTTTGGCGGTGTCGGTGTCGGGCAGGCTGGATGCCTCGGCCGTGGGGCAGCTGAGTTTGGCGCAGCCGGTCATTCAGGCACCGGTTTGGTCGTTTGCCGCCATGTTGGAGTTGGTGGTGCCGCTGGCCATCACGGTGCTGGTGGTGCAAAACGGGCAGGGCGTGGCGGTGCTCAAAAACGCGGGGCACGAGCCACCCGTGAACGCGATCGCCGTGGCCTGCGGTGTGGGCGCGGCGGTGAGCGCGGTGTTTGGCGCGGTCAGCACATGCCTGACTGGGCCGACCAATGGCTTGCTCACCTCGTCGGGCGACAAGCATCGCCACTACATAGGCGCGTTGTTGTTTGGTGTGCTGGCTTTGCTGTTCGGCCTGATGGCGCCCACCTTCACCGGCTTGATGCTGGCTGCACCCAAAGAATTCATCATGGTGCTGGGCGGTCTGGCCATGCTGCGCGTGTTGCAAGGGGCGTTTGTGGCCTCGTTTGGTGCGGGCAAATTCTCACTGGGCGCTTTGGTCAGTCTGCTGGTCACGGTGGCCGACATCGGCCTGTTCAGCATCGGCGCGGCCTTCTGGGGTTTGGTGGTCGGGTTTGCGGTGTCGTGGTGGATGGAACGGGGTGATTTTCAGAAAACTTGATGTGTGAGCGTCAGCGCCTATGTCCAACGTGTAAGCTGGTGCAGACGGGGTCGGCTTCCCATTGATTTCGCTCACCGCATCTTTAAGGGCCTTTCATGCTAGAACGCTTCATTCAAAACAAGCAACTCGATGCGGCCAAACTCAGCGCCAAAAAGCTGCTGAGTGCGCGGGGAGAAGCCAATGCGCAGAGCATGGCCGTGAAACTGATCGACCACTACGAACACCTGGACAAGCGCAGCCAGATCGACTTTTTCCATTTTTTGTCCAGCCAGTTCAACCCGGACCCGGCCATGGTTCTGGATGCGGCCAACAAATACAACGTTGATCGCAACGAGGCCAGCCTGATCCATTTGTGTCAGACCGTAGAGCCGCCTAGGCAAGAGCTGCTGCGGCGCGTGAACCGGGCACCAGCGGGCACCTCAACCATCTTGAAGATGCGTCAGACCTTGCTGACCTATCTAAAAGAGCACCCGGCTTTTGCGGCCACAGATGCCGACATGCACCACCTGCTCAGCTCATGGTTCAACCCCGGCTTTTTGGAGTTGCACCAAATCACCTGGAACTCGCCAGCCCAACTGCTCGAGAAAATCATTGAGCACGAGTCGGTGCATGCCATCGATGGCTGGGACGATTTGCGCCGCCGCTTGCAACCGGACCGCCGATGCTTTGCTTTTTTCCATCCACAACTGCCGGGTGAGCCCTTGATTTTTGTCGAGGTTGCCTTGGTGCCCGGCATTGCCAAAGACATTGCGGGGCTGATACACAAACAGACCCCAGTGAGCGAACCCAAAAGTTTCAAGGCCGCCATTTTTTACTCCATCAGCAATTGCCAACCCGGCCTCAAAGGCGTGTCCTTGGGCAATTTTTTGATCAAGCGTGTGGCGCAAAAATTGATTGAAGAGATGCCCTCCCTGAAAACCTTTTGTACCCTGTCGCCCATTCCCGGTTGGAGCGCATGGCTGGACGCGGGCGCGCCTTTGCCGGAAGAAAAACTCAGTGCGGTGCAGCGCCGCAAATGGCATGAAGCCCAAAAAACCTTGTCGGTGGGCAGCATGAGCTGGGCCGATCGCCTGAAGACCGGCTGGCACCCCGAGCGCTGTGCCGATGCGGAAAAAATCGCCATCTTGCGCCTGTGTGCCCTGTACCTGATGCACAAGACCCCCGAAGCCCGGGGCGATGCAGTGGGCAAGTTTCACCTGAGCAATGGCGCGACCTTGCACCAGATCAATTGGGCCGCTGACCTGTCCAAAAAAGGGCTGCAACAGGC
>CAMDFT010000022.1 GCA_945897795.1 Limnohabitans sp. Rim8
TAGTTGTCGCTGGTTTCGATCAAAATCGCATCAGCGCCAGCATGGGCAATGGCCCCCGGTACAGGAGACAGTGTGAAGGTATTGGTTAACACCTTGTCTCCCGTTTTCACACCCAGCGCCTTGAGCGCAATGAACATTGCCGCACCGCAAGAACTGACGGCCACGCAGTATTTGCTGCCCACATATTCAGCGTACTCTTGCTCCAGCAGCGAAGGCTCCGGGTAACCCTTGCCTTGTTCACCGTAACGGTGCAAGCGTCCCGAACGCATCAGGGCAATGGCGCGCTCGATGGCTTCTTCAGGTATCGGCTCGCTGGTGCTCAAGTCTTTGCCAAACCACAGGCCGTCAGGCTCAAGCTGCATGGCTGAAGGTGGTGTTGAAATCATTGAGGACATGGCTTGATCAGTGTTGATGACCGGCCAAGGTACCCAGCTCAAAGGCCTCCTGCGGATAGTATTTTTTCAACCGGATGTCACCGGTGCGCGCATGACCTTCCATGCCTTCAAGGCGCGAAATTCTGGCTGCAACCTGCCCTACAGCACGACTGGCGCCTTGCGTAAGACGTTGGTAGGTCACGGTTTTGATGAACTTGCCGACGCTCAGACCCCCTGAGTAGCGAGCAGCGCCACGTGTCGGCAAGATATGGTTCGGACCTGCGCATTTATCGCCATAAGCCACTGTGGTTTCTTCACCCAAAAACAATGAACCGTAATTGGTCAAATGGCTCAACCACCAGTCAAGGTCTTTGGCAAAAACTTGTAAATGCTCCGGCGCGTATTGGTCACTGACCTCTACCATTTCCTCGCGGCTTCCAACCAAAACGACCTCGCCATAATCTCGCCAGGCAGCCGTAGCTGCATTGCGAGCCAATTCGGGCAGCGCGGCAATCACTGAGGGCATGAGCTCTATGACCTTGAGCCCCAACTCGCGTGACGTGGTGTAGAGCCAGACCGGGGAATCCGGACCATGCTCAGCTTGACCAGCAAGATCGGCTGCAACCAAATTTTCATCGGCTGTTTCATCCGCAATGATGGCGGACTCTGTAGGACCAGCCAGAACATCAATACCGATGCGGCCAAATAATGCGCGCTTGGCCTCTGCCACAAAGCGGTTGCCTGGGCCAACAATCACATCGGCAGGTTTGGGTGAATACAAGCCATAGGCCATTGCAGCAATGCCTTGTACACCACCCAGTGCCAACACAATGTCGGCACCACACAACTTCATGGTGTGCAAAATGGCGGGGTTGATGCCCGCATCTTTGTGGCCCGGTGAGGTGGCCACAATGTTGGGCACACCAGCCACCTTGGCCGTGCAGACGCTCATGATGGCTGATGCAGCGTGGGCATATCTACCCCCTGGCACGTAGCAGCCAGCCGTATTGACTGGAATCAGTTTTTGACCGGCAATCAGGCCGTCTATCAGTTCGACTTCAAATTCATGCAGTGACTCCCGCTGACGTAACGCAAAGTCCTGGATGCGAGCGTGCGCAAAGACGATGTCGTCTTTGACACCTTGTGATAACTTTTTTGAAGCATTCGCAAAGTCATCTTCACTCACCACGATACTGCCGTGCCAGCCATCCAAGTCGCGCGCGTATTTCTCAACTGCTTCACGACCATTCTTTTGGATATCTGCCAGCAAAAGCTGCACTGTCTCTGACGTTGCCGTGTCGATGGCCAGTTGCGAAGGGGTGGCTTTCTTCAAATATTCAATCGTCATGCCGTACTTTCAAAAATTTAAAATTGGCTTAACCACGCCCCTTCCAGGGCACAACGCGGCGCTCAACAAATCGCACCAGGTGGTCAAAGGCATAAGCAATGGCAGCGATCACCACAATGCCCATGATGACAATCGGCGTCTGCAAAAATCGAGATGCTGACAAAACCGTGTACCCCAAGCCGGAGGTGGCAGCGACCATTTCGGCGGCGACGAGTGTTGTCCAGCCAAAACCGATGCCAACACGCATTGCTGTAAAAATTTCTGGCATCGCAGACGGTAAAACGACCAAGCGAATCACTTGCCAGCGGGTTGCACCAAACGAATAGGCGGCATGAATTTGCTCTATTGCGGCCGACTTGACACCCGCGCGGGCACCCAAAGCCATAGGGGCAAGTACAGAAAGAAAAATCAGTAAAACCTTGGACAGCTCATCAATGCCAAACCAGATGATCATGAGCGGCAAGTAAGCCAAGGGTGGAATGGGTCGGTAAAACTCAATAGGAGGGTCAAAAATACCGCGTGCAATTGGGCTCATCCCCATCGCAATGCCCAGTGGGATCCCTACGATACAAGCCAACAAGAAAGCACTAAAAACCCTCAATGTACTGACCCAGGTGTGCTCCCAAAAGCTGGCCCCTGTAAATCCGTCTCTCAAGATGACCAGAAAAGCGTCTATGACGCCCATGGGTGATGGCAAAAAAAGTGGTTTGATGTATCCCGCGTAAGTCACCAACCACCACACTAAGATCAAGCCAAAAATCACAACAACGCTAATCTTGAGGCTTTCGCCTTGACCTGGCACGCCATAAATTTCACCCGGCTTGGCGGGTTTGGCTTTCATCCAACTTGCCTTGATGCCTTTGCCAGTCGTTGAACGGTTGTCACTCATCGTGAGCTCCTGCCTCATCAGCAAAGATGATCTGTAATATTTCTTCTCTCAGTTCAATAAATTCAGAAGACGCTTTGATCGCTCTGGCATTGCCCGTTTCAAAATAACGTTGACTAAACGGCAAGTCAAAGACGTGTGATATTCGACCGGGACGAGGTGACATCACAATCAATTTTGTCCCCATGAACAAGGCTTCTTCAACGCTGTGGGTGATGAAAAAAACCATCTTTCCAGTGTCGCGCCAAACTTTCAAAATCAGCTCTTGCGCTCGCTCTCGGGTCAGCGCATCCAATGCACCCAATGGTTCATCCATCAGCAAGATCGCCGGGTCACTGGTCAGTGCCCGAGCGATCCCGACGCGTTGCTGCATGCCCCCCGACAACTCATAGGTGGCCGATTGCTCAAATTGCTCTAGACCCAGCAGCTTGATGAACTCGCGCGCAATAGCTTCCCGCTTAACCTTGCCATGGCCTTGAATTTTCAAGCCGAAAGCGACGTTGTCCAGCACATTCAGCCAGGGCAGCAGGGCGTGTTTTTGAAACACCACAGAGCGATCAGCGCCTGGGCCTGTGACAACCTCACCGTTCAGAGATATCTCCCCTTCACTTGGGGCCATGAATCCTGCGATCAGATTCAACAGCGTTGATTTGCCACAGCCAGATGCACCCAATGCCACCACAAAATCTTTTTCATGAATCTCGAGGTTGATGCTTTGGAGAGCATGAACGGGGGGTTTGCCAGGAACAGGGTAATAAACCGACGCGTTTTTAATGGCAAGTGCTGTCATTGAGGACCTCGAGAGGTTTGAGCCACGTGCTGAGCCAGCCTGAACTGGTCAGCGCAGCACGCGAACATGCAAAGCCAATTACTTGCCAGCAGCGGCTTTGGCGAATTCGGGATTCACGAACTTGGTGTAGCTGTCAGCGGCTGCGCTGATACGGCCCGCACCCTTCAGGAAGTCGGCGGTGGATTTAATGGTTGTCGCTGCACCACCGCCCATCCAGTTTGCGGACATATTCAACTCGCCATCTGGGTATATTGCACCTTCCAATGCCGACACAACAGCAGCGGGGGTTATGCCTACATTGGTGGCGACCGCCTTGGTTTTAGGCGAATCCACTGTCCATGCAGCTCGGTTCTTGCTGTAGTCACCATTGATTTGGTTCATGGCCTTCAAAAAGTTCACCAAGCCAGCACGGTTTGCCGCCGCAAATTTGTTGGTGGCAACCCATCCATTGAAAGTAGGGAAACCGGTTTTGGCAATGGCACCTGCCGTCGTCATGACCTTACCGTTTTCACGAATCTTGGCTTGGACCGGATACCAGACAAACGCTGCATCCACTGCGTTTTGAGCCCAGGCAGCTGCGATTTCAGCGGGCGACATGCCGACGACCGTCACGTCTTTCTCTGTCAAGTTGTACATCTTCAATGCGCCCATCAGCGAGAAGTGCGCTGTGGACCCAATCGGCACAGCGATGCGCTTGCCTTTCAAATCTGCGGGCTTGTCAATACCTGCCCCATTTCGGGTCACCAAAGCTTCTGAACTGTCAATGACCTTGCCGACAGAAATCATCTGATAGTCCAGACCTGAGCTAAGGCCGGCTGATAGGGGAGAAGAGCCAATCTCGGAGATCACAATGCCGCCAGAGGCCATGGCCGCGTTGACCTCAGCACCTGAAGCGAATTGACGCCATTCAATGGTCCAGCCAGTTGCTTTTTCAAGTGTTCCGTCTGCAACGATGGCTTTGTAGGGTGCCGGATCACCAAAGTGGCCGATCACCACCTTGGTTTGAGCTAGGGCATGGGTCACGAGACCTAAAGTGAATACTGAGCCGACTAACAGTGTTTTAAGCAGATTTTTCATGGTGATTTTTCAGTAAAAAAGTTGCGGGAATTTGATGGACTGAAATCGGTTCACATGCTCTCATCACACATGACCTCAATCAATGTTAGATAAAGCTATTTTTTAAAAATAGTGCCAGATTAATTTTTGTATAGTGCCAAAATTCAATAAATTGGAATTTGCTTGGCTTCGCAAGTAAAACTTCAGACCAGCCCTCAAACGCTTCCGGGTTAACCCTTGCTTGATGCCAGCACATCAACCAGGTGTCGCCACAATCACAATTGAACAGGAAAAGAGCATGCGGCAAAAGCAGGAAATCACTGATATTTGGGCCAAGCTTTTTCCAAAATTTTCTGGCAACAGTGCCACGCTTCAAGGTCGAGTGCGAGAGATGATGGTGCACTCCATTTTGATGGGCCTCATTCCGCCTGGCGCAAAAGTTCCCACCAGTCGCGCGCTGTCGAGTGCCTTGGGCTTGTCTCGCAACACGGTTTCACTGGCTTTACAAGTGCTCGTTGACAAGGGGTTTTTGATTGCCAGTCCTCGAAGTGGGCTGATCGTCAATGGCGACATTTTGCTTGGCCAGGCAGACCGATCGGCCCCTTCAGAACCTATGACTGCAGGCTTGAAGTGGTCCGAGCGGTTTAAATCGCACCTCATCAATCAACGCAACATCACCAAACCCGCCAACTGGCAGGATTACGCTTACCCTTTTGTTTATGGCCAATTTGACGCAAGCTTGGTGCCGCTCAAAGACTGGCGCGCCTGCTCTCACCAAGCCTTGTTTGTACCGGCTGTCAAGAAATGGGCTCAGAACCATATTGACCGCGACTCTGAGGCCTTGGTGGAGCAGATTCAACACCGCTTGTTGCCTGCGCGCGGCATCATGGCCAGGCGCGATGAAATTCTTGTGACCGCAGGCTCGCAAATGGCCTGCTACCTGTTGGCCAATGTGTTGGTCGATAAAAAAACCGTTGTTGGCATAGAAGACCCTGGGTACCCGGATGCGCGCAATAACTTTTTGCTGCGCAGCGACCATGTCAAAGCACTGCCCATGGATGCCGATGGACTGACTGCCTCCCGTGCCATGGGGCAATGTGCCTATGTTTTCGTGACCCCCAGTCATCAGTGCCCCACCACCGTCACCATGCCATTGAGTCGCAGGCAGGAGATCTTGGAGTTGGCCAAAAAACGTGATGTTGTTTTGTTCGAAGACGACCATGAGAGCGAATTGAACTTTTCCGGTCGCCCTCTGCCTGCGCTGAAAAGCCTGGATACGGATGGTCGGGTTATTTACCTTGGCAGCCTGTCCAAAACTCTGGTGCACGGCCTGAGAATTGGCTACATCGTTGCACCTGCTGAATTGATACGCGAGCTTCGGGCCTTGCGTCGATTGATCATGCGCCATGAACCCACCAACAACTCGCACACGGCCAGCTTGTTTATTGCACAAGGGCACCATGATGCATTTATGCGCAAGTTGAACGTGACTTACAAAGAGCGACGCGAGATTTTGACCCGTGCATTTTCAAAATATTTGCCAGATTTTGAAATCGTGCCTTCACAAGGAGGCTCTGGTGCCTGGATCAAGGGGCCTGAGAGTTTGAACAGCCAAGCTTTGGCAGAGTTATGCGCTGCTCGTGGCGTCTTGATTGAGCCAGGTGATATTTTCTTCAGTAAATCATCGAACAAGAACCAAGCTTACTTTCGCTTAGGTTATTCAGCCATCCATGGCTCATTGATCGATGCTGGTGTACGTGAAATCCAACAGGCTTACAAAGACATGAAGATTCATTCATGACTCCACTTGAAACATGATTTGGTAAATGACTTGTATGTTTGCACCAATGTTCAAGAAGTTCAGGCCTCCCACGCCCCCTTAAGCGTTGTGCATAAGGCGCATCTTTTGACCCACTTTGAAATTGCTGAGCTCTTGTAAAGTCGCGCTTTTGCCGTCTTGTTTAAGTTGGCGGGCTCGAAGCCAAATCGTTTTACTGTGCAGGACAAAGCTCCATGCGTTTTAAACATACACCATGCCCTGCGAAGCTTTCATCACTGTGCTTCGATGCCCAGTTCCTTGATGCGCCGGGTGATGACGTCAAATTCAAGCTTGTAGTTGGCTTGTGCCTGTTCAGGTGTTGTCACCATCATTTCAAACCCACGCTCCACCAGCTGATTCCTGACCTCTGGTGTATTGGCAATGGCACGCATTTCCTGTCCAAGCCTCTGAACAATGGCGGTTGGCGTTTTGGCCGGTGCAAGTATGGCCATCCAGACACTGTTGAGGTAAAGGGGATCGGTCAGCCCCAATTCTTTGAGCGTGGGCACTTGGGGCAAAGCTTGGGAGCGCTCTGCGCCCATCATGGCAATGGGCACGATCTTGCCTGTGGCTACGTGCTGTCGCGCGGTGGCTACAGAAGACAACCCCAGGGTGAGGGTTTGGTTCAGCAAGTCAGTCACCACCGGGCCTTCGCCACGCTGTGGGACGTGCACCATTTCCGCCTTGAGTTCTCGGTTGAGCGACTCACCGGCCAAATGGCCCAGACCCCCGACACCCCATGAGCCATAGCTGTATTTGGCGTTGGGCACGGCCATGCGCTTGAGATCTGCAAAATTCTTGATACCACTGGAGGTGCTGCTCGAAATCAGTGCCGGGCTGCGCAGTATCTAGCCTACAAAGACCAGGTCTTTTTGAGGATCAAAAGGCAAACTTTTGAACAAGGCCACGTTGTTGATCAGTGGATCATTGATGGACAGAAGCAAGGTGTGGCCATCCCCCTCAGCCTTGGCAACCTCTGCGACACCGATGTTGCCAGCTGCGCCCGATTTGTTTTCCACCACCACGGGCTGCCCAAGTGATTTGGAGAGTTTTTCACCAAAGAGTCTGGCAACGAAATCAGTGGCACCTCCTGCTGGGTAAGGTACAACGAGGCGGATGGTTTTGGTCGGGTAAGTTTGCGCATGCCCTGTCAGGCAAAGCAACGTCGCGAACAGTCCCAAAGCGAGGGGCTTGATCAGGTGTTTCATGGAGTCTCCTGGTGTGTTGAGTTTTTTAAACGGTCATGACATAAGGTCTTCGGCGCTTTTCTCGTCAGAAAGGATCTTTCTGAACTGCATCAACGCGGAATCGAAATGCAAAGGCAGCATGGGCTTGGTTGCGGGTGTTTGCATGTTCAGATGCTGTGCGGTGATCATGTTCCGGTCTTCTTCAAAGGCCTGGACCAAAGAGTTGTAAATGCTTTGTGTGACCGCTTCATCACCCAAGTCACTTTGGTGGGACTGCTGAAAGAAGTAGTGGGTACTGTTTTCGGTTTCAGGGGTCAGTGTCTGGCAGCTGTGCAGCTGAACAGCTTGGCGCATGTCGTCAGGTGCGGTACCTACGGGCTTGCCACCCGAGTGCATCAACAAGGTTGCAGGCAATAAAAATTCGTAGTCGAACCAACGGTCAAGATGGGTTGTAAAGGTCCTGAAGCGTTGATAAAAAGGCGGTGAAGGAACGTCAGGAATGTGACGAATGACACGAATTCCACGCTGCCCAGGCTGGGTGACCTTCTCGATGCTCGGCCTGGCTTGGGCAATGGCCGTTGAACCGCCTAGAGTTTTTTCATGCACATAACTCAGGTGAGAAAAATCCAGCAGGTTGTCACAGATAAGAAGGTAAGGGGTGTCGTAGTGCAGGTAACCAGGGATGTTTTTCCAAGCCGGGTCACTGCATGAAAAATTGTCTGGCAAAAAGGCTTCATCTGCTTTGGTCGGGTCGCCCATCCAGACAAATACCCAGTTATTTTTAGTGACCACGGGGTAAGCGCGCACACAAGCTTTTGGGGGAACCTTGTCGACCCCCGGAATTTCGGTGCAAAGCCCTTGGGCGTTGAACTTAAGGCCGTGATAACCACAGCGGATGCTGTCACCTTCGCGGCGACCAGCTGACAGTGGTGCGTGTCGATGGCAGCATCTGTTTTCAAGGGCGACCAATTTGCCGTCTTGCTTGCGATACACCACGACGGGCTCATTAAGAACCTTTCGCTGGAATAACTCTGTTGATTCAGCCGATGGTATTTCATGCTCCCAAGCAATCACATACCAGCAATTTTTAATCCACATGCATAAACCTTGTTGTTGCCGTTTGACCCAAGTCAACAATCAATGTACAAGCATGAGAACAAGCTGTCTGTCCCCTTCGAAAGGGACAGCCCCAGGCTTTTGAAAGGCTTTGCGAAACTGTTCAGTTGATCGTGAGCCAGCGAACCAAACGCAAACGGTCGCTGGGACCACCCTGCGCTTGCAGCTTTGTATAGGCACGCTTGCGCAGCGTCATGACAGTTGAAGGTGCAACGTCCAGGTCAACAGCAATGCCATCCACACTCATGCCTGAAGCAATGCGTGCGCACACGGCCCTTTCCCGGGCCGACAGGCCTGGCGCACGGTCATGCAGAGCATTTTCCAATTGCTCCGCCGTTGTGGCACCACTGAAAATCTTGAGGCCAGCCAAGCGCGACCTGCAAACCTGTGCAATCAGTGCACCCAGTGGAAGAAGTTTCTCAAGTTCACCCGGAGTGAAGTGACCCTGCTTGGCAGAGCGGTAAAGGTTCACCGCCAAGCGATGTTCGGGCGAGGGTGAAAACAGAAACGACAAGCGGTCTGGCAAATTTTCACGTTCATAAATGTCACGTTTCCAAGCGTTGTCTGGAATATCTTCGCGCATCACATGCAAGGCAGCAACACCATCGCACTTTTTGTCATGGGTGTGCATTTGGTCCAGTAGGTGCGTGACCGGATCTTGTTTGAAATACAAGTTGCGGTACCGTTCAAAACACTCTCGTGTGACATCACGGTTCGGGTGGCTTTCTTTGGTCGCGTAGGCGAACTGAGTCGGTTTTTGACCCGAAGAGGGATGCTCAACCAGGGAGATGTAATCGACGTCGCTGATCTGGTTGATGGCTTGAAGTATGGGCTGGCTAATGGTCTGAACGCTCACATTCAGCAGGTTCGACAAAACCGATACGGGCATCTTGGCTGAACCCGTTGTCTTGGAAAAGTCCCAAAATTCTTGCATGGATCGTTTATACGTCAGCCCATGACCCTTGTCATCAGGACTTGCGATCGTATGCAAGGGTTACGATCATTTTGATTTTTACAGATTGAATCAATTGCTCGGCCAATGCAATCGTCCTCGCTGGGTGCGACTGGCCAAAAAGCCACCTCTTACAGCCATATCCCAACTCCCCAGTCTGCGCCTTCTGTCCATGGTCAGACAGCTCGTACATGGGGGTCTCGAAGCCTGCTTAAATCATCCGCCCCAAAGCCGCCTGCAAATGCTCTGACGGCAAACGCTTGAAGCCCGAATGGGCAAAGCGCTGCAAGCGCCCCTGAATGAAGGCTACCAGCAAGGATGCGGTCACTTGGGCATTGGCCGTTGGCGTGGCGGACTCGGTGCCTTTGAGGGATTGGCGCAGTTGCGCTTCGATCTTGTCAAACAGCAAGTTGATGCGCTCTTGCAAGCGCTCGTGCTCCAACACCAGCGCATCGCCGTTCATGACGCGGCACATGCCGGGGTTTTTTTCGGCAAACTGCAGCAGCAGAGTCACGATGCGCGTGGCTTGGTTGGGGCCTACAGGTTCGCGGTCGGTGACTTGACGAATCAAACCGATCACGGACTGGTCCACGAAGTCGATCAGGCCTTCGAACATCTGTGCCTTGCTGGCGAAGTGACGGTACAAAGCCGCTTCGCTCACGCCGATTTTGGTGGCCAAGCCTGCGGTAGTGATGCGTTCGGCACCGGGCTGCTCGAGCATGGCCACCAAGGTTTGCAATATCTGCAACCGGCGTTCACCAGGCCGTGGCCGTTTGCGTGCCGGCGTCGCTTCCTCGCCGTGCTCGTGATCTGAGGATGGATCTGAAACTGCCATGTCTTCCCTTTGTTGAGTCGCCGCGCTTGCTGTCGGTCTGGTTTTATCGGCTGCGGATCATGGTGCCAAAAGCCTGCTCAGACAGCACCTCGAGCAGCATGGCATGGGGCACTCGGCCGTCGATGATGTGCACCGCGTTGACGCCGCTCTTGGCGGCATCGAGCGCGCCCGCAATTTTGGGAATCATGCCGCCGCTGATGGTGCCGTCGGCACACAACTCGTCAATGCGGCTGGGGGTCAGATCGGTGAGCAAGTTGCCTTCTTTGTCGAGCACACCCCGGATGTTGGTGAGCATGAGCAACTTTTCGGCTTGCAGCACGGCGGCCAGTTTGGCGGCCACCACGTCGGCGTTGATGTTGTAGCTTTCGTTGTTGACACCAAAACCAATGGGGCTGACCACCGGAATGAAGGCGTCGTCTTGCAGGCATTGCAGGATAGAGGGGTCGATGCTTTCAATCTCGCCCACCTGGCCCACGTCGTATTCTTTGCTGGGGTCTTGGGCATCCACCAGGCGCAGTTTTTTGGCACGGATCAGGCCACCGTCCCGGCCCGTCAGGCCCACGGCTTTCCCGCCTGCGCGGTTGATCATGCCGACGATGTCTTGTTGCACTTCGCCGCCCAGCACCCACTCGACCACTTCCATGGTTTCGGCGTCGGTCACGCGCATGCCCTGAATGAACTCGCCGGTTTTACCCAAACGTTTCAAAGCGGTTTCGATCTGTGGGCCGCCGCCGTGCACCACCACCGGGTTCATGCCCACCAGCTTGAGCAGCACCACGTCTTCGGCAAAGGCTTGTTGCAGGGCCGGGTCGGTCATGGCGTTGCCGCCGTATTTAATGACCAGTGTCTTGCCGTGGAACTTGCGGATGTAGGGCATGGCCTGCGCCAGGATCTGGGCTTGGTCATGCGGTGCAACGGTGGAGGCAGCGGTGGTGTCGGTCATGGTGCGAAACGGGGTTGTCGAAGAAGGTTCACAAAGTTCATGAGATTGTGCCGCAAGCCCAAGACAGCTCAGAGAATCTCGGCCAGCATGCGGTTGACACCTTGTTGCCACGGCGGCAGCACTATCCCAAAGGCTTGCTGCAGTTTGTGGGTGCTCAGGCGTGAATTCAAAGGCCGCTTGGCAGGCGTCGGGAAAGCCGAAGTGGGCACGGGGGCGATGTCGGTCACTTTCAAAGTCAGTACCGGCTGGATCTGCCGGGCCTGAGCGATCACATGGCTGGCGTAACCATGCCAGCTGGTCTCTCCCGCAGCCACCAAGTGGTAAATGCCGGACAGGCCCGCTGCCGGGTCAATCATGGCATGCACCAAAGCATGTGCCGTCACATCGGCGATCAGGTCTGCGCCGGTGGGTGCCCCGTGTTGGTCATCGATCACCGTGAGGCATTCGCGTTCACCGGCCAGGCGCAGCATGGTCTTGGCAAAGTTGCCGCCCCGCGCCGCATAGACCCAGCTGGTGCGAAAAATCAGGTGTTTGCAACCACTGGCAACAATGGCTTGCTCGCCTTCGAGTTTGGTCTGGCCGTACACGCTGAGCGGCCCGGTGGCATCGCTCTCTCGCCAAGCTTGTTCGCCCTGACCGTTGAACACGTAGTCGGTCGAGTAATGCACCAGCCAGGCACCGATTGCGGCGGCGGCCTGCGCCAGCGCGGCAGGGGCGGTGGCATTCAGGCAGCGGGCCACGTCGGGTTCAGATTCGGCCTTGTCCACAGCCGTGTGGGCGGCGGCGTTGACGATCACGTCGGGACGCCAGTCGTGCACGGTTTGCGCCAGGCGCTCTGGCTGGCTCAAGTCACCGCAAAAGTCTGTGCTGTGGCGATCCAGCGCCAACACTTGGCCCAAGGGGGCCAGGCTGCGCTGCAGTTCCCAACCCACTTGGCCGTTTTTGCCCAAAAGCAGAATTTTCAAAAAAAGCTCCCAAAGTCATCGCGAGGAGCGAGGCGACGTAGCGATCCATGGATGGCCGCACTTCGCTCGCCATGACGCATCATGCGTACTGCTTGTTCACCCAGTCTCGGTAAGCACCGCTTTGCACATTGCTGACCCATTGCGGGTTGGCCAAGTACCACTGCACGGTTTTGCGGATGCCGGTTTCAAAGGTCTCGGCCGGCTTCCAGCTCAACTCGGCCTCGAGTTTGTGGGCATCGATGGCATAGCGCCGGTCGTGGCCGGGGCGGTCGGTCACGTAGCTGATTTGCTGGGCATAGGGCTGGCCGTCGGCGCGGGGGCGCAACTCGTCCAGCAGCGCACACACCGTTTTCACAATCTCGATGTTGGGCTTTTCGTTCCAGCCGCCCACGTTGTAGGTCTCGCCCAGACGCCCGGCTTCGAGCACACGGCGAATCGCGCTGCAGTGGTCCTTGACGTAGAGCCAGTCGCGGATCTGCATGCCGTCGCCGTACACCGGCAAGGGCTTGCCCGCCAGCGCATTGACGATCATCAGCGGGATGAGTTTTTCAGGGAAATGGTACGGGCCGTAGTTATTGCTGCAGTTGGTGGTGAGCACCGGCAGGCCATAGGTGTGGTGCCAGGCGCGCACCAGGTGGTCAGACGCAGCCTTGCTTGCGCTGTAGGGGCTGTTGGGCTCGTACCGGTGCGTCTCCGAAAATGCGGGGTCGTCTTTGGCCAAAGAGCCATAGACCTCGTCGGTTGACACATGTAAAAACCGAAAGTCATTCCTCGTGGGAGCGGTCTCTGACCGCGAAGGCGCTTGTTCGCGGTCAGAGACCGCTCCCACAGGCAGGGTGCCCCAATAGCCGCGCACAGCCTCGAGCAAACGGAAAGTGCCCACGATGTTGGTCTCGATGAAATCACCTGGGCCATAGATGGAGCGGTCCACATGGCTTTCGGCGGCGAAGTTGAGCACAGCGCGGGGCTGGTGCTCGGCCAGCAAGCGGTTGACCAGTTCGGTATCACCGATGTCGCCTTGCACAAAGACATGCCGCGCATCGCCTTGCAGGCTGGACAAGGTTTCCAGATTGCCCGCGTAGGTGAGTTTGTCAAGGTTGATGATGGGCTCTTGACTGGAGGCCAGCCAGTCCAGCACAAAGTTGGCGCCGATGAATCCGGCTGCGCCGGTGACAAGAAGGGTCATGGATGGGATCTGCTCAAGGGTGCCACGGGAGGCTGCACCAACAAATGCCGATTTTAGAAGCATCGCCGATCGATTCTGGCAAACATCCGCTGGCGGCATCAGGTTACAGTGGCAGTCTGCTCAGGAAGTTCACCATGGCCTCACCAAAAGACACCCCCCACAAGACCCACCCCAAAGCCATCGCCTCTGAGAGCGTGACGCCGCCGACGCAGCATGTTTGGCTGGCAGGCTTGGGGGCGCTGGCCAAAGCGCAGCAAGAAGGCAGCAAAGCGATCGAGGCGCTTGTCAACGACGGACTGGCCTTTCAGCGCAAAAGCCAGTCCGAGGCGCAAAAACGTCTGCAAGAGGCCACCGAACGCCTGAGCCACATGACCACCGACTTTGGTCAACCCGCCTCAGGGCGAGTGGACAAGCTGGAACACCTGTTTGAAGACCGCGTGGCCAAGGCCTTGCATCGGCTGGGCATGCCCTCGCTGCTGGACATTCAGATGCTCAACGACCGCGTGACCCAACTCGAAACGCAATGGCTCGCCATGAGCGGCAGCACAGGGCAGCAAGACCAGGCCGTCGCCAAAAAGGCCAAGTCCTTGTCAAAGTCGGCACGCCAAGCCCCAGTCAAACCTTTGGTCAAAGCTGTCGGCAAGACCGCCGCAAAAACTGCCGCCAAATCCGCCCCCAAGACCTCATCGGCCAGCGCCAAAAAGCAGCGCAACAAATCGGCCTGATCGGCCTGGCCCACGCCGCTGACTTGCCATGGCCAAAAAAGCCCCCCGCCGCACCGCTGAGCGCATCGCCGAGGTGACGCTGGGCCTGTTCAACCGATTTGGCGAACCGAATGTGTCAACCACGCTGATCTCGGCCGAACTGAGCATCAGCCCCGGCAACCTTTACTACCACTTCGCTTCCAAGGACGCGCTGGTCAACCACCTGTTTGACCAGTACGAGAGCGCCATGCTGGCCCTGCTGGATGCTGCGCCGGATGTGCAAGACATTGAGGACGCCTGGTTTTTTCTGCACTCGCTTTTTGAGCAAGTCTGGAACCACCGCTTTTTGTACCGCGACCTGAACAACTTGCTGTCTGGCAACCGGCATCTGGAAACGCATTTTCACGCCGTGCTCACGCGCAAGACCCATGCGTTTCGGCAGATGCTGGAGTCACTTGCGGCAGCGGGTCTGATGCGCATCAGCCCGGACAGCATCGAAACCCTGTCAGCCAGCATGTCGGTGATGGTCACGTATTGGCTCAGCTACGAGTATGTTCAAAACCCGCGACACGCCATGGAGCCTGCCAGCGCAGGGTTGGCCCTGACCCGGGGGGCTCAGCATGTGCTGGCTTTGCTGACGCCTTATATGGCCAGCGCTGACTTGCAAAACCACCTGCAAGGCTTAAGCGCGGCCTACAGCGCGAATCAGTGCTGACCCAGCGCCTGACGCGCGCTGCGCTGCGGCCTTCAGGCAAAGCGCGATGCGGCTATGGCCAAGAGACCATCGAAAATCAGGTTGTCCACCAGCTCGAACTGCACCGACATGCTCGGTGCCATTTTCCAGCCTGCGCCGCCGGTCATGATGCACATGGGCTCTTGGTGGGATTGATCTCGCAGGTGCTGCACCATGCGCTCACACGCCCCGGCAATGGCGTAAGTGCCACCGCTGGTCAGTGCGTCGCTGGTGTTGGTGGGAAAAGGGGTCACCTCGCCCGTGGGCACATGCAATCCGGCAGTGCCCGACTCGAGGGCACGCAGCATGATGCCGTGGCCCGGCAGAATCAGGCCGCCTAAAAAGCGCCCTTCGGCGTCTATGGCCTCCACCGTGACGGCTGTGCCCACCATGACCACCACCAGCGGGCGGGCAGGGCCTCCCTGCGCCAGCATGCGCTGGCGCGCTCCAATCATGGCCACCCAACGGTCTGCCCCCAAGCGCGAGGGATAGTCGTAGCCGTTGATGAGCCCGGCTTCTTGCAAGCTGGGCACCACCCACTGGGGCGGGAAGTCCCACAAATCCATTTGCTCTTGCACGCGGCGCTTGATGGCATCACCCGCCACCACGCAGCCGAGCATATGGTGGGGCACTGGCAACTGGGCCCAAGGGCCTTCCGAAAGTCGGTCGATGTTTTCGAGGAATTCGGCGCCGTGGGCCACCAATTCAGCACGGGGACTGGGTTGCTCGTACAACGCCCATTTCAGGCGGGTATTGCCTACGTCGATGGCTAAAAATGTCATCCGCTGATGATAATGATTTTTGACAACCGCCTTTTAGGGCAGCAGGTCAGTCAGGCTGCTTGGTGGTTTTGGCTTTGTGGATGGCAGCTGTCGCATCACGGCCCAAGTTGGCTGGCAACTCATTCCCCTCAATCTGAAGCATCAAGCCCAGCAGGCGTGCGCCATGCTCAACCGCCATAGAGGCGTATTTGATGTCGCCTTGAACCAGCGCACTGGCCAAGAGTTCGACCCGCTCATAAGCATAAATATTGCCCGACACTTTACCCGCCACAACGATGCGGCTGGCCATGACATCTCCCTGAATTTCGCCATTGGGGCCGATCACCACCGAGATGGCGGCGTCAATGGGCGCTTCGATGTTGCCCACCACTTTGCCGTCAATCCGAACACTTTCATTCAGTTTCAGGCACCCATGAATTTCGGCATTGCGCCCGATCAGCGTGTCGAACTTTTCATGCCCCATGACCAACGGGGTATATGCCGATTTTTTTAAACCAAACATGTTGTCTCCTTTTCGCTTCGAATATTCAAAATTGTCAGCGCTTGGCCCAAGCTGCCAAAGCTTTGGTTGGGTGCATGGCCACGCCGTTGTAAATGACTTCGTAATGCAAATGAGGTCCTGTGGAGCGGCCCGTGTTCCCCAAAGTGCCCACCTTTTGCTGGCGCACCAAGACATCACCTGGCTTGACCTCAATGGTCTGCATGTGAGCATAACGCGTTGTGAAACCGTTGGCGTGCAAGACATCCACCATGTTGCCATAGGCCCCCATGTATTCAGCGCGCGAGACCACGCCTGGCGCGGTGACAAGAATGGGAGTTCCAACACCGGCGATAAAGTCAATGCCCTCGTGCAGACTGGTTTGGTGGGTGATCGGGTCGGGCCTGAAGCCAAATCCGCTTGACAACACGAACTCACCGGTCAGAGGCAATGTGGTGGGGAGTTGATCGAGCCGAACGAGGTCTTGTTGCCACAGGTCCAGCATCTCGGTCATGGATTGGTCGTACGTCTGTACCCGTTTGAGCGCTTGCCCAATCCGATGGTCAAGCTGCTCACCGTTGGAGCCCCAAGATCCGAGCAGGTTCAAGGGACCACCACGGCCCCAGATGGGGTTGTTTTTGGGGGTTCCGGTGGGCAGGAGCTTTTCTACGCCCAGTCGGCCCAGGGCATCGTTCTTGATGCTTTCGATCTCTTTGAGTTTATCGGCCAAAGTACCCAGTTTTTCGTTCAATACGTCCAAGCGTGCTTGGTGGTGCGCCTCCATTTTCATTTGTTCAGCTTGGCTGGTCACTCCACCCATCCGGTGGGCCAGCTCGGGGACGTACTCAATGGCCACCCGCAGTCCGACAAAATGCGAGACAAAACCCAGGAGCACCAAAAAACTGGCCATGGCGGCCACCACCATCGCCATCTTTTGAGCCGTGATGGACAAGGTCACCACTTTTGAAGCAGGGCCGCTGACCCAGATCAATTGCATAAGAACTCCACTGACCCACAGGCCGAACGTAAGTCCTGCAAATTAAAACAGAAAATATTAAATAATTAGTATTAATTTAAAGATTTTCGACCAAAATTAGTGCCCTGCCCACTCTTGTGCGGGCACTCTCTCGGTGTGGCCTGCAGGCATGCCCCGAAAGTAGGCTGTGCACTGACCCGTTCTGCGCGTTCATCAGATCTTTGGGCGAGCCACCGGCATCACCGATTCATACGCCCTTGCGGCGCGCAACACCAGCGCATCGCCAAACATCGGCCCCACGATCTGCAAGCCCATCGGCAAGCCGCTGCGGGTCAAGCCACAAGGCACGGTGATGGCGGGTTGCTGGGTCAGGTTGAAGGGGTAGCTGAAAGGTGTCCAGCCCAGCATGGACACCGGGTTCATGGTCACCATACCGGCCGCACGCGCCTCAAAAGCCGGGATGGAAACTGCGGGCGTGACCAGCAAGTCAAAGCGCTGCATGAACTGGCGCATGTGCGAACCCAAAACGCCTCGGCGTTGGTTAAGTTGTTGGATTTGCAAGGCGCTCAGTTGCGCCCCCAGCTCGGCCTCGGTTTGGAAGTCGGGGTCGGCCACGGCCTGCTGCTCAGGGCTCAAGCCCTTCCACAAGGTGTAGGCGCCCAAAAACCACAGGCCGGTGGTGATGTCCAGCGGGTCTTCGAAGCCGGGGTCGATCTGCTCCACATGCGCGCCCAGGGCTTGCAGTTGCTGCACGGCGGCATCAACCGCAGCGGCGATTTCGGGGTGCACATTTTTCGCATAACCCAAGGTGGGCGAGTAAGCGATACGCAGGCCCCGAATGCCGTCTTCCAAGCCCACGGTGTAGTCGCTGGCGTCCGGTGGCAGCGATGTCCAATCGCGGGCATCGGGTTGCTTGAGCACGTTGGTCATCAAGGCGGCGTCGCGCACGCTCATGGTGTGTGGGCCCAAGTGCGCCACCGAGCCAAAGGGAGACAAGGGGTAGGCCGGTACTCGGCCAAAGCTGGGTTTGAGGCCCACGTTACCGCAAAAGGCCGCCGGGATGCGCACACTGCCCGCGCCGTCGGTGCCCACCCCAATGGGCCCCAGGCCTGCCGCCACGGCAGCGGCCGTGCCGCCCGACGATCCGCCGGGTGTGTGGTTCAGGTTCCAGGGGTTGCGGGTGATGCCGGTGGCCGGCGAGTTGGTCTCGCCCTTGCAGCCAAATTCGGGGGTGGTGGTTTTGCCCAGCAACACGGCACCCGCCTCGCGCAGACGGGCCGTGGCCGGGGCGTCGACATCCCAGGGCTGGTTCGGGTCAACCGTGCGGCTGCCGCGCAAGGTGGGCCAGCCTTGGGTCAGGATCAGGTCCTTGATGGAAGTGGGCACACCATCCAAAGCACCCACGGGCGTGCCTTGCTGGCGGTGTGCCTGCCAGCGGGCTTCGCTGGCGCGGGCGCTGGCCAGAGCCGCTTTATCGTCTACCAAACAAAAAGCGTTGATTTGCGGGTTGACGCGTTCGATGCGCTGCAACACCGCTTGGGTGACTTCAACCGGCGAGGCTTGGCCACTGCGGTACAGCGCCAGCAATTCGTGGGCGGGAGCTTGGGTCAGGTCTTGGGGTGTCGCGCTCATGGGGTGTGCCTCTTCAAAAAATGATCAAAAGCCTGGCCGTCCAACCGCTTTAAGGTCGGGTGCGGGTTTTGGGGCTGAGTTTTTTCCAGGGCAAGTCGCCCGGATCAGCGGCCATGGGGCCGGCCGCTTTGGCTACCAGCACGCGGCTGGCAATTGGGGTGAAATCGGCGCGGAAATGGTTGGAGCTTTTGACCACCAGCAGCTTCATCTGCTCAGGGTGGATGCCCACAGCGCGAAACAGTTCGCGGTCGAGCATCTGGCATTTGCCGCTGGACACGGCAATCAACACGCCATCGATTTCAAGGCAAGCGCAAGGTCCGATCTTGGCTTTCATGCCGGTCATCATCGGCCCCTTGAGTTCGCAGTAATCTGGCCCCAAAGCCCGCACCGTGAAGCGCCCTTGCAAAGGCGGATCACTCGCCAGGCCCGTGAAGGTGGGCACGGCCTTGCCCAAAGCCAGTTGCAGGCTGGCCCCGACTCCTGCGGCATGGGCCATGCGGGCGGCCTCGGGGTCGTACAACAAACCCAACGCCACTTGGCCAGGCCAGCGCTGGCCCGCGCCTTGTTGCAGCAGGGCATGCAGCATGCCGGTGGTGTTGCTGTCGCCGCCTGCGCCGGGGTTGTCTTGCGTGTCGGCCAAGACCACGGGGGCTGCAGACACTTCGGCCGTGGCCAGGGCTTGCGTGACCGCCTCGCGTGCAGGCACCACATCAGGGCGCCACTGGCCAGGCTCGGCCACGCGCTCAAACAAGCGCTGCACAGCCATTTCAGCCTGCGGGCCGTGGCCCCAAACCACGGGGCCGCATTCGGCAAAGTCAGAAGCCGGAAAGCCCATGCAAAAACTGAGCATGCAACCGGTTTGCGACTCCAGCGCGATCATCTCGTCGTACAGGTCTTTGGCCGGGGCCATCCAGGTGCTTTGGGCGTTGAGCGAAATCAAAAAAGGCAGACGTCGCGCCTGCATGGGGCGCTTGCCGCCTGCACGCAAATGCTCGCGCAGCAACATGGCGGCCCGCTCACCGGTCTCGGCCATGTCGATGTGCGGGTAGGTGCGGTAGGCCACCAGGCCATCGGACATTTGCAGCATGCGCTCAGTCACGTTGGCGTGCAGGTCCAGGCTGGCGACGATGGGCAGTTTGGGGCCCACCACGGCGCGGATGCGCGCGATCAGTTCGCCTTCACTGTCGTCTGCGTTTTCGGCCACGGCCGCACCGTGCAAGTCGAGGTACACACCGTCCAGGCCTTGCGCCAAGGCCGATCGCACGTCATCCAGGATGGCGCCGCAAATGCGCTCGAACGCATCTTGCGTCACGTAAGAAGATGGCGTGGCACCGGCCCAAGCCGAGGGCACCAACTGCCAGCCTTCGCGCCGCGCAGCGTCGATGAAACCGCCCGCCGGAATGTTCACGCCCGTCATCTGATCGATCATGGCTTGCCCACGCACGTAGGCCGGAAAGGCCTCGCCGCTTTGGAAGGCGGCCCAATCGGCCAGGCTGGGAGCAAAGGTGTTGGTCTCGTGCTGGTAACCAGCGATCAGGATACGGGTCATAGCGGGCCGTGTTCAGGGTTCAAATCAAGCCGACTGAAGCTGCGCTGTCGCGGTGCGACATCAAGGTGCAGCTTCCAGCGGCGGCAAAGCGGCAGGTGCTGCCTGCAGCAGGCGGCGCGTGTAGTCTTGTTGGGGGTTGGCGTAAAGCTCGTGGGTCGGGCCTTCTTCAACGATAAGGCCTTGGTGCATCACGATCACGCGGTCGCACAACTGGGCGGCCACGCGCAGGTCGTGGGTGATAAAAAGCACGCCCAAGCCCAGACGGCCCTGGATTTCGCGCAGCAAATTCAAAATTTGCGCCTGCACACTCACATCCAGAGCGCTCACCGCCTCGTCGGCCACCAATACCTGGGGGCGGCACGCCAACGCACGGGCAATGGCCAGGCGTTGGCGTTGTCCACCACTGAACTGGCTGGGGTAACGCTTGAGCGCCTCCACCGGCAAACGCACCTGCAACATCAACTCGGCCGCCAAGGCCTCAGCCTCGGCGCGGGATTGACCAAAGTTCATGGCCCCTTCGACCATGGACTGCCCCACGGTGCGGCGGGGGTTGAGCGAGCGGTTGGGGTCTTGGAACACCACCTGCACCCGATTGCGCAAGGGCCGCAAGCGGCTCTCGGGCAAAGCGGCCACCTCGTCGTCGCCCCACAAGATGCGGCCCTCGGTCGGGTCAATCAAGCGGATCAGGCAGCGCGCAAAGGTCGACTTGCCCGAACCGGACTCGCCAACAATGCCCACGGTCTCGCCCGCGTGCACCGCCACATGGGCGTTTTGCAGCGCGGCGGTGGCACGGTTGCGGCCCATCCAGTCGCGGCTGGCGTAGGTTTTGCCCACGCCCTGGCCCGACAACAAAGCCGGGCCACTGAAGGCAGGTTTGGCCGCAGGCGGTGTCATGCCCGGCACGGCGGCGAGCAACTGGCGTGTGTACTCGGCCTTGGGGCGACGCAAGACTTGCTCGGAAGGGCCTCCTTCGACCGCTTCGCCCTGGTTCATCACCAGCACCTCGTCAGCGATTTCGGCCACCACGCCCATGTCGTGCGTGATGAACAGCACCGCACTGCCCTGCTCGCGCTGCAAGTCGGCAATCAGCTTCAAAATTTCTTTTTGCGTGGTCACGTCGAGCGCCGTCGTTGGCTCGTCGCAGATGATCAAGGCGGGCTTGAGCACTACGGCCATGGCGATCACGATGCGTTGGCGCTGACCGCCGCTGAGCTGGTGCGGGTAGCTGCGCAGCATGCGCTCGGGGTCGGGCAGACGCACCCGCTCAAAGATGCGCAAAATTTCGGCGCGGCGTTGGTCACGGGGCCAATCGGTGTGGGTCGAGAGCAACTCGTCGACCTGGTCACCGCAAGTCATGACCGGGTTGAGCGCGGTCATGGGTTCTTGGAAGACCATGCCCATGCTGCGCCCGCGCAAGGCGCGCAAACGCGAGGCCGAGGCATCGAGCAAGGACTCGCCTTGCAGCACGATCTCACCACCGCTGGGGCGCAGCTCCTTGGCCAGCAAGCCCATCACGGTGGTGGCCATGACGGATTTGCCAGAACCCGACTCGCCCACCACACACAAGGTCTGCCCGGGGAGGATGCTCAGCGACACCTGATGCACCGCGTGCGCCCGGTCACTGCCCGCAGGCAAGGCCACCGAAAGTTGGCGGATGGACAAGACCGGTTGAGGGGTCGCTGTGCTCATCACGCCCCCCTCTTCGCAAACTTGGGATCGAGCACATCGCGCAAACCATCCCCCAACAAATTCACGGCCAGCACCGTGGGTACCAAAAACAAGGCGGGGTACAGCACGTTGCCAGGGTACTGGCTAAATTGCACACGCCCCTCGGCCATGATGTTGCCCCAGGTTGGGATGTCGGGCGGCAGGCCCAAGCCCAGAAAACTCAGAATCGCCTCAGTCAAAACGGCCGATGCCGCCACAAAAGTGCCCTGCACGATCAAGGGGGCCAAAGCATTGGGCAGGATGTGCCGCCACAAAATCACAGGCGTGGGCGTGGCCAGCGCTCGGGCCGCCTCCACAAAAGGTTCTTCGCGCAAGCTCAGCACCAAAGAGCGCACCAAGCGCGTCACACGCGGCACCTCGGGGATGGCGATGGCTACCACCACCGTCCAAACTTGCGCGCCCAAAGCCGCCACCAGCGCAATGGCCAACAAAATGGCGGGAATGGCCATCAGGCCATCCATGAAGCGCATCAGCACCGCATCAACCTGCCGAAAGTACCCGGCCATCATGCCCAAGAAGCCACCCAACGCCAGCGCCAGCGCCGCCGTAAACCCACCCACCAGCAAAGACACCTGCGCCCCGTAAACCACGCGGCTGTAGAGGTCGCGGCCAAAACTGTCGGTGCCCAACCAGAAGGTGTGGGCCACCGTGCTGCCGTCGACCAAGGTGAAGTCACCCTTGAGGCCTGCAGGCTTATTGATGAAGTTGGAGTCCATGGCGGCCGGGTCCAACGTGCCCAGCCAGGGCGCCAGCAATGACACCAAGACCATGAACCCGAGCACCACGGCACCAAACCGGATCGAGCCGTTGGCCCATAAACGATGAGAGACTGACATCAGTAACGGATCCTCGGATCAAGAAAGAGGTAGCTCAAATCGACCAAGAGGTTGATGAACACGTAGGCGCAGGAAAACAGCAGGACCAGCCCCTGGATCACCGGGAAGTCGCGGTTGAGCACCGCATCCACCGTGAGCATGCCCAAGCCGGGAATGGCGTACACCGTCTCGGTCACCACCACCCCGCCAATGAGCAAGGCCACACCAATGCCGATCACAGTGACGATGGGCACGGCCGCATTGGCCAGCGCGTGGCGCAACAGCACCACCTGCTCGGTCAGACCTTTGGCCCGTGCGGTGCGAATGTAGTCTTCGGTCAGGGCCTCGGACACGCTGGCCCGGGTGACCCGCGCAATCAGCGCCACATAAATCATGGCCAGCGTCATCCAAGGCAAGATCAACTGCCGCATCCAATCCCACACGCCGACACTGCGCGGCCCGAACAAGGTTTTGTAGCCCTGCACCGGCAGCCAGTCCAAGCGAATGGCAAACAGGTAAATGAGCAAGTAGCCGATCACAAACACCGGCACCGAAAACCCGGCCACCGAAAACCCGGACAGGATTTTGTCGAGCCAGCCCCCCATGCGCCAGGCGGCAATGGTGCCCAGCGGAATGGCCACGGCAATGGCCAACACCAAGGTGCCGGCCGCCAGGGAGAGGGTCGGCTCGATGCGCTGCCCGATCAGCTCGGTGACGGGTTTGCTCAGGTAATAGGAATACCCCAGATCGCCCTGAAACACCCGCCCGATCCAGATGAAGTATTGGGAAACGATGGAGCGATCCAGGCCCAACTGTTCGCGGATGCGGTTGATGTCGTCGTTGGTGGCGCTGTTGCCGGCAATGACCGCCGCCGGGTCACCGGGGGCCAACCTCAGGATGAGGAAGACCACCAGCGACACGACGAGCAGGACCGGCAGCACCGCCATCAGGCGGCGCAGGACGAATTGAAACATCGCTCAGGACCAGATCAGTTTTTCTTGAGGTTCCACATGGCCGGGATACCGGGTGTTTGCAAGAGGCCGCTCACATTGCTGCGCAGCACGGTGGGCGAGCGGTACTGACCCAAAGGGGCGTGGGTGGCGGTTTCAAAGGCCACGGCCTGAATCTGGCTGGCCAGTTTCTTTTTCTCTTCGGTGGTGCCAGCGCGGGCGAAACTGGCCTTCAGGGTTTCAAGGCGCGGCTCGTTTTGCCAGCCGAACCAACCGGTGTCTCCCTTGGCGTTCAGCATGGCCATGGCCAAGGGGTTGGAGATGTCGCCGGCAGTCCAAGCGGTCAGGAAAGCATTCCAGCCACCCGCTGCAGGCGCGTCTTTCTTAGCGCGGCGGGCCAACAACGAAGCCCAGTCCATTTGCTGGAAGTCCACCTTAAAACCTGCGGCTTCAAGTTGCTGCTTGGCCACCAACGGGATCTTGGCGATCGAGGCCAAGTCGGTCGGGCGCATCAAGAGCACGGGGGTGTTGTCGTAACCCGCTTCTTTCAGCATTTCGCGGGCTTTGGCCGGGTTGGCCACACCTGTGAAATAACCGGTGTTCTCATCGGCATAAACAGTACCGCATGGGAAGATGCTGCGGCACAGCTTGCCCAACTCAGGCACACCGATCTGGGTGTTGATGTAGGCCTGTTGGCCCATGGCCACCATGGCGGCTTGGCGGATCTTGGGGTTGTCAAACGGCTTGTGCAGGTGGTTGAAACGCATGATGAACTGCAGACCCGCTGGCGAGAAGTCATCGACCTTCAGGCCCTCGGTCTTCTTCAGGGTCTCGTACTGCTCAAAGCTGGGCTGTTCGACCATGTCCACTTCACCCGCCTTGATGGCGTTGAACTGTGTTTGTGGATCGCGGATGATGACCCACTCCACACGGTCAAAGTTGACCGGGCGGCCACCGGCCATGCCGCTGGGCGCCTCGGTGCGCGACTTGTATTTGGTGTTGCGTGTGTAAACCGCCAAGGCACCAGGCTTGAATTCATCGGCTTTGAAGATGAAGGGGCCCGAGCCAATGTGCTCTTTGATTTGCTCAGCGCCGGGTGTAGCTGCAATGCGTGCGGGCATGATGAACGGCACGTTGGACGAGGCCTTGCCCAAGGCGTCGATCACGATGCCGCTGGGCTCCTTGAGGACCATTCTGAAGGTGTTGGCATCGGGCGCTTCGTAGCGGTCGATGAAGGTGTTCAGGATACCGCCCATGGCGTCGCGGCTGGCCCAACGCTTGAGCGAGGCCACCACGTCTTCGCTGGTCACGGGCTTGCCGTCATGGAACTCCAGGCCAGCGCGAAGCTTGAAGGTCCAGGTCTTGCGGTCGGTCGAGGTGGTGTAGGTGTCCACCATCTGGGGCTTGATGTTGCCCTGGGCATCTTCAGAGAACAGCGTGTCGTAAATCATGTACGCATGGTTACGCGTCACGTAGGCGGTGGTCCAGATCGGGTCGAGCACCGCCAGGTTGGCGTGCGGCACAAAGCGGAACACTTTGTTGTCTTGCGCTTGGGCTTGGGCAGCCAAGGGGGCCAGCATGCTCAAACCCAACAAGCTGGTGGCGGCAAACAGTACACGTCTCTTCATGATCAGATCTCCAAAATAGGAACAGTTGAAAAATCATGATGACAGCTTTCAAAACGAACAAGCGTCACCTTTGCGCAAAACGGAGTCGGGGTTTTCACCAGTGGCTGATCGCCCTTCGACCGCTTTCATAATACAAATAAACCAGAAAGCAGCACCACATGGTCAACCCTGATACGTCCGCACTGAATTTGTCCCGCGCCATCCACCTCAAGCAGGTGTCGTGCCAGGAAGTCATGCAGTCCACGCTCGAGCGCATCGCGCGCCTGAATCCGCAGTCCAATGCCATCGTCAGCCTGCAAGAACCCGAACTTTTGATGGCACAAGCGCGCGAACGCGATGCGCAACTGGCACGCGGCGAATCGATGGGCTGGATGCACGGCATGCCCCAAGCCATCAAAGATTTGGCCAATGCCCAAGGCCTGCGCACCACTTTGGGCAGCCCGCTGATGAAAGACTTTGTGGCCCCTGAAGATGGCCTCATGGTCCAACGCACCAAAGCGGCAGGGGCGATCGTCATCGGCAAGACCAACACCCCCGAATTTGGCCTGGGCTCGCACACCTTCAACGAAGTGTTTGGCCCTACTCGCAACGCCTGGGACCCGAGCAAAACGGCCGGCGGCAGCAGCGGCGGCGCGGCCGTGGCCCTGGCGCAACGCCTGCTGCCCGTGGCCGATGGCTCGGACTTCATGGGCAGTTTGCGCAACCCCGCGGGCTGGAACCATGTGTTTGGCCTGCGCCCCTCGCAAGGCCGTGTGCCCATGTCGCCCGCGCAAGACGTGTTCATCGCCCAACTGGCCACCGAAGGCCCCATGGCCCGGCATGTGGCTGACTTGGCCCTGCTGCTGTCAACCCAAGCAGGGGCACACCCTTCAAGCCCCTTGAGCCTGACCGGTGACCCGTCCGTGTTTGCGGGCACGCTGGACATGGACCCCAAGGGTCAGCGCGTCGGCTGGCTGGGCAACCTGCAGGGCTATTTGCCTATGGAAGACGGCATTCTCGAGGTTTGTCAATCGGCTCTCAAAAGCTTGTCGGGCATGGGCTGCACCGTGGACGAAGCCGTGCTGGGCATGCCGCCTGAGCAAATTTGGCAAGCTTGGCTGGTGTGGCGGCAGGCTTTGGTGGGGCCGCGCATCGCGCCTTTCCTGATCAACCCGGCCAACCGCGCCCACATCAAGTCCGAAGCCCTGTGGGAGCACGACCAGTCACTCAACCTGGCAGGGGCCCAACTCATGGCCGCCAGCGCCAGCCGCACGCGTTTTTACCTGAGCATGTTGACCTTGTTTGAGAAATTCGATGTGCTGGCCATTCCGGTGGCCCAAGTCTGGCCCTTTGATGTCTCGCTTCGCTGGCCGCAAAGCATTGCAGGCCAAAGCATGGACACCTACCACCGCTGGATGGAGGTGGTGATTTACGCGACCTTCGCGGGCTTGCCTTCGATCAGCGTGCCCGCAGGCTTTGGCAAAAACGGCTTGCCCATGGGCTTGGCCTTGATCGGCAAACCACAAGGCGACTGGGATTTGCTGAAACTGGCCCACGCCTACGAAATGGCCAACCAGGACATGATCAGGCAGCGGCCGCCGGGTATTTGAAAACCTGGACCCCGGGTCTTCGCCCGGGGTGACAAGTCGCCGTCATCCCGGACTCGATCCGGGATCCATCATTCTTAAACCATGGTCACTGCTTGAAACCACGGACAGACTCAGTTCTGTTGCCAAGGCAGGCCGCGATAGCGCCACCCACCCTTGAGACCCCGGTGGGCCTGCGCGTCCGGGTCGCCCTCGAAGCCTTCGAGGATGTTGTAAGCCTGCACCCCCAGTTCGGTCGCTCTCTGGGCGGCGGCAATCGAGCGTACGCCACTGCGGCACAGCAGCAACAACTTTTTGCCGTCTGCCCCCAAGGCCTGAATGCCTGGATTGAAGCCAGGGTTGATGTCCGTGGCAGGCCACTGTTTCCAAGCCAAGGCGTGTGCGCCGGGGACAAACCCCACCCAAGCCCGTTCAGCGTCGGATCTCACATCCACGATTTCGGCTTCACCCGATTGCACCCAGGCCCAGGCCTGCTCGGGCGACACATCTCCGGCATAACCTTTGGCAGCGACGGGTTGGGAGGAGGCGGATGAGGTCATGGCGTGTGGTCCTGCTTGGGTGCATCAATCGGATCTGAATCATAGCTTTTTGCACCCCAGCCCTGCATCAAAAGGCTGTCAGTGACAGGACAAGCTGCAGCGGCTAAGATGCGGGTTTTGGTTGACGTTTACGTCAACGTCAAAGCCCCGCTCAAAAAACCGCTTGCACCCGGAGTTGCCCCATGACCGATCTGTCCGCCGAATTCAAAGCCCTGGCCGAATACCGCCCCACGAACAAGGTGCGTTTTGTCACCGCTGCCTCTCTGTTTGACGGCCATGACGCGGCCATCAACATCATGCGGCGCATCCTTCAAAGCATGGGCGCCGAGGTCATCCACCTGGGCCACAACCGCTCGGTGGACGAGGTGGTCACTGCTGCGCTTCAAGAAGACGCACAGGGCATCGCCATCAGCTCTTATCAGGGCGGGCACAACGAATACTTCACTTACATGACCGAACTGCTCAAGGCCCGTGGCGGCGAGCACATCCAGGTGTTTGGTGGCGGTGGCGGCGTGATCGTGCCGTCCGAGATCCGCATGCTGGCCGAGCATGGCGTGCGCATTTTCAGCCCCGAAGACGGCCAAAAAATGGGCCTGGCCGGGATGATCGGCGAGATGGTCATGCGCTGCGACAAAGACGTGAGCCCCTTGGCCCCCAAAGATGTGGCCGCGATTCAGGGCCACGGCGAGATGAACTGGCGTGCGCTGGCACAACTGATCACCGCACTGGAGAACGACAAAGCCGATGCGTCCGTGGTCAAAGCCGTTCGCGAGCAAGCTGCGGCCAAAAAAGTACCCGTGCTGGGCATCACCGGCACCGGCGGTGCAGGCAAGTCTTCGCTCACCGACGAATTGATCCGCCGCCTGCGCCTGGACCAGGGCGATGCGCTGCGCGTGGCCGTCATTTCCATCGACCCTTCACGCCGCAAGAGCGGTGGCGCTTTGCTGGGCGACCGCATCCGCATGAACGCCATATCACCTTGGTCACAAGGCCCGCGCGTGTTCATGCGCTCGCTGGCCACGCGTGACTTTGGCTCTGAAATTTCAGCTGCCCTGCCCGACGTGGTGGCCGCCTGCAAGGTGGCGGGCTTTGATTTGATCGTGGTCGAGACTTCGGGCATTGGCCAAGGCGACGCGGCCATCGTGCCGCATGTCGATGTGCCCATGTACGTGATGACGCCCGAGTTTGGCGCAGCCAGCCAGCTCGAAAAAATCGACATGCTGGACTTTGCCGAGTTTGTGGCGATCAACAAGTTCGACCGAAAGGGCGCATCTGACGCCCTGCGCGACGTGGCCAAGCAGGTGCAGCGCAACAAAGAAGCCTGGACTGTGCCCACCGAGCAGATGCCGGTGTTTGGCACCATGGCCGCCCGCTTCAACGACGACGGCGTGACAGCCCTTTACCAAGCCCTCAAGGCCCGACTTTCCGAGCTGGGCATGAAGACCACCGAAGGCCGTTTGCCTGTGGTCAGCGTGCGTTACAGCACCCACCAAAACCCGGTGGTGCCATCTTCCCGCACCCGTTACCTGGCCGAGATCAGCGACACGGTGCGCGGCTACAAAAAGCGGGCCATCGACCAATCGCGCCTGGCCCGTGAAATCCAGCAACTGCGCGCCGCCGCCCGCATGCTCGAAGTGGGCAAATCTGGTCGCGCCAAGGCCGCCGAAGCCGCGATTGACCTGGCCGTGAGCCGCGAACAAACGCAAGACCCCACGGCCCGCAAACTGCTGGCCCAGTGGCCCGACATGCAAAAAGCCTATGCGGGCGACGAGTACATCGTCAAAATTCGCGACAAAGAAATCCGCACCGCGCTGACCACCAAATCGCTGAGCGGCACCACCATCCGCAAAGTCGCGCTGCCCCAGTACGAAGACGATGGCGAAGTGCTGAAATGGCTGATGCTGGACAACGTGCCCGGCAGCTACCCCTACACCGCAGGCACCTTTGCCTTCAAGCGCGAGGGCGAAGACCCGACCCGCATGTTCGCCGGTGAAGGCGACCCCTTCCGTACCAACCGCCGCTTCAAACTGGTGAGCGAAGGTTTGCCTGCCAAGCGCTTGTCGACCGCGTTTGACTCGGTCACGCTCTATGGCAACGACCCCGACCTGCGCCCCGACATCTACGGCAAGATCGGCAACTCCGGCGTGAACGTGGCCACGCTGGACGACATGAAGGTGCTGTATTCGGGCTTTGACCTGTGCAACCCGACCACATCCGTGTCGATGACCATCAACGGCCCAGCGCCGTCCATCCTGGCCATGTTCATGAACACGGCCATCGACCAGAACATCGACAAGTTCAAGACTGAGAACGGCCGCGAGCCCACCGAGACCGAGACCGCCAAGATCAAGGAATGGGTGCTGGCCAATGTGCGCGGCACGGTGCAGGCCGACATCCTGAAAGAAGACCAGGGCCAGAACACCTGCATCTTCTCTACCGAGTTCAGCCTCAAGGTCATGGGTGACATCGCGCAGTATTTTGTGCACCACGACGTGCGCAATTTCTACTCTGTGTCCATCAGCGGTTACCACATCGCTGAAGCCGGGGCCAACCCGATCAGCCAGCTGGCCTTCACGCTGAGCAACGGCTTTACCTTTGTCGAAGCGTATCTGGCGCGTGGCATGCACATCGACGACTTCGCGCCCAATTTGTCGTTCTTCTTCAGCAACGGCATGGACCCCGAATACACCGTCATGGGCCGTGTGGCACGCCGCATCTGGGCGGTGGCGATGAAAGAGAAATACGGCGCGAACGAGCGCAGCCAAAAGCTCAAGTACCACATCCAAACCAGTGGCCGCAGCCTGCACGCGCAAGAGATCCAGTTCAACGACATCCGCACCACGCTGCAAGCTTTGATCGCGATCTACGACAACTGCAACAGCCTGCACACCAACGCGTTTGACGAAGCCATCACCACGCCCACCGCAGACTCGGTGCGCCGTGCCATGGCGATCCAGTTGATCATCAACCGCGAGTGGGGCTTGGCCAAGAACGAGAACCCGAGCCAAGGCGCCTTCATCATCGAAGAGCTGACCGAATTGCTGGAAGAAGCCGTGCTGGCCGAGTTTGAAAAAATCGCTGAGCGCGGCGGCGTGCTGGGCGCGATGGAAACCGGCTACCAGCGCGGAAAGATCCAAGACGAATCCATGCACTACGAGATGCTCAAGCACACCGGCGAGCTGCCCATCATCGGCGTCAACACCTTCCGCAACCCCAAAGGCGACGAAGTCATGGAAACGCTGGAACTGGCCCGCTCGACCGAAGAAGAAAAGCAGTCGCAACTCCAGCGCCTGAACGACTTCCACGCCCTGCACGCTGCCGAATCACCCGCCATGCTCAAACGCCTGCAACAAGCCGTGATCGACAACGGCAACGTGTTCGAGGTGCTGATGGATGCGGTACGCGTGTGCTCGCTCGGTCAGATCACCAATGCGCTGTTTGAGGTGGGTGGTCAGTACCGACGCAACATGTGATCCATCCCAGTCGGACCTGAAGGCACCGACCTACAAATATCCCCGTAGGTCGGGCCTTTATGGTCCGACATCCCATCTTTTTGCGACGCGCTTTTTTCAAAATACAGCGGTCCACGCGCCAAGTGTCGGACCTGAAGGAACCGACCTACCGATACCCTCGTAGGTCGGGCCTTTAGGGTCCGACAGCAAGCCCACTGAGCGTCAGAAGTTCACCCGATCTCCACCCTTGAGCGCCAGCATGCTGCGCGCCTCATCGGGGGTGGCAATTTCCAGATTCAGGGCTTCCAGCACGGTGCGGATGCGATGCACCTGCTGAGCGCTGGACTCGGCCAATTTTCCAGGGCCGATCCACAGCGAGTCTTCCAGCCCCACACGCACGTTCGAGCCCATGGCCGCGCCAATGCTGGCCAACGCGATCTGGCCCTTTCCAGCGCCCAAAATCGACCACTGGTAATCGTTGCCAAACAGGCGGTCGGCCGTGCGGCGCATGTGCATCAGGTCTTCGGGATGCGGGCCGATGCCGCCCAAAATGCCGAACACCGACTGCACAAACAAAGGACCGGTGACCAGACCCCGATCACGGAAGTGCGCCAGGTTGTACAGGTGACTGATGTCGTAGCACTCAAATTCAAAGCGGGTGCCGTTTTCGGTGCCTAGGCGCAAGATGGTCTCGATGTCGTTGTAGGTGTTTTTGAACACCAGATCGCGGCTTTTTTCCAGGTGCGCCCGCTCCCACTCGTGATCAAAAGTCTTGAAGCGGTCCAGCATGGGGAACAGGCCAAAGTTCATCGACCCCATGTTGAGCGACGCCACCTCGGGCTTGAAGGTCAGCGCCGGTTGCATGCGCTCTTGCACCGTCATGTGCGGGCTGCCCCCGGTGGTCAGGTTGATGACGGCGTTGGTGTGGGCCTTGATCTTTTGCAAAAACGGCACAAAAAACGCCGGATCTTGCGAGGGGCGGCCGTCTGCCGGATCGCGTGCATGCAGGTGCAAGATGGCCGCGCCCGCCTCGGCTGCGGCAATGGCCGCATCGGCAATCTCGTCGGCCGTCACCGGCAAATGCGGTGACATGCTGGGGGTGTGGATAGCCCCGGTGGGGGCGCAGGTGATGATGACTTTACGGGCTTGGCGCATGAATGGGCTCCTGAAAGGGCTACCCCGACAGAGCAGGGACATGCCGCGCAGCTTGCCCGACCCGAGGCCCTTGCGTGGTCACCTAGGCAACACCTCCACCTGAGCTTAAAAACAGGTCAGGCAAAAGCCATGGACATGCCGCAAAATGTCCCGACTTGAGCCCTTCAGATCGCCCGTCCAGGAATCTCCATGCAGCACCTGCCGCCTTTCATTGCCCCTTCCGAGCACCACGATGCCGACAGCGCCTTGGCGCAAATCCAGCACATTTACCAGCACAGCGTGAACCACCTGCGCCAAGCCATGCGCGACTTTGTGGCGGGGGCCAACATGGCCGACACACGGGTGCGGGCGTTTTACCCTTTTGTGCGGGTGCAGGTCACCAGTACCAGCCGCAAAAGCGCGGGGCTGGACAGCCGCTTGAGCTACGGTTTTGTGGCCGATCCGGGCCGCTTTGAAACCACCCTGACCCGGCCGGACCTGTTTGCGTATTACATCCGCCAACAGCTGACACTGCTGCTGCAAAACCACGGCGTGAGCCTGCAGGTGGGCACCAGCAACCAGCCGATTCCGATCCACTTTTCTTTCGCCGACGACGAGCACATGGAAGGCAGCCTGGGCCGAGAGCGCCAAGCCCTGATGCGTGAGGTATTTGACCTGCCCGACTTGGCCGCCATGGACGACGGCATTGCCAATGGCACGCACGAACCTGCAGCCTCTGAGGCCAGGCCGCTGTCGCTGTTCACCGCGCCGCGCATCGACTATTCGCTGCAGCGCCTGCGCCACTACACCGGCACCTCGCCCCGGTGGTTTCAAAACTATGTGTTGTTCACCAATTACCAGTTTTACATCGACGAGTTCATCGCCCTGGGCCGCGCCGAAATGCAAAACCCGGACAGCGAATACATCGCCTTTGTCGAGCCCGGCAACATGGTCACACGCCGCGTAGGTCTGTCAGCTGAAGAGGTGGACGCCCTGGGCCAAACACCGCCGCGCCTGCCGCAAATGCCGGGCTACCACTTGGTGCGCAAGGGCCACAGCGGCATCACCATGGTCAACATCGGCGTGGGGCCCGCCAACGCCAAGACCATCACCGACCACATCGCCGTGCTGCGCCCACACGCCTGGCTGATGCTGGGCCACTGCGCGGGCCTGCGCACCACGCAGCAACTGGGCGACTACGTGCTGGCCCACGCCTATGTGCGCGAAGACCATGTGCTCGACGAAGAGCTGCCGCTGTGGGTGCCGATCCCGGCGCTGGCCGAGGTTCAGGTGGCGCTCGAGCGAGCCGTGTCAGAGGTCACGGGCTGTCATGGTGCAGACCTCAAACGCCTGATGCGGACCGGCACCGTGGCCAGCACCGACAACCGCAATTGGGAGCTGCTGCCGGACAACAAACCGCAGCGGCGCTTCAGCCAAAGCCGCGCCGTGGCGCTGGACATGGAAAGCGCCACGATTGCCGCCAATGGTTTTCGCTTTCGGGTGCCCTACGGCACGCTGCTGTGTGTGAGCGACAAGCCGCTGCACGGCGAGATCAAGCTGCCGGGCATGGCCAACCACTTTTACCGCGAACGCGTCAACCAACACCTGCAAATCGGCATCCGTGCTGTGACCTTGCTGCGCAACGCAGGCCCCGAACAACTGCACAGCCGCAAGCTGCGCAGCTTTGCCGAAGTGGCGTTCCAATAAACAATCCGTTCAACCCGTAGGTCGGCGGCTTTAGCCCCGACAGGTGTTCGTGGTCCATCATGTCGGGGCTAAAGCCACCGACCTACAAATCGATCACCTTCTAGAATCAACACCATGCACATCCTCTTCATTGCCGACCCCCTCGAGTCCTTCAAGATTTACAAGGACACCACGTTTTCGATGATGCGCGAAGCGCAAAAACGCGGCCACCAGGTTGTGGCCTGCCAGATGACCGATGTGCGCTGGCAGCAAGGCGAGGCCGTCTCAGCCCAGGTGCGCGACATCACGCTCACCGGACAACCTGACACCTGGTTCACCCAAACCGCCACGCGCCGAGCGTCTCTGAAAGACTTTGGCGCGGTCATCATGCGCACCGACCCGCCTTTTGACAGCGAATACTTTTACGCCACCCACCTGCTGAGCCAGGCCGAGCGCGAAGGCGCCAAGGTCTTCAACAGCCCGGCTGCCTTGCGCAACCACCCCGAAAAACTCGCGATTCTGGAGTTTCCGCAGTTCATCGCGCCCACTTTGGTCACGCGCAGCGAAGCCGACATCCGCGCTTTCCACGCCCAGCATGGCACCATCATCTTGAAACCCCTGGACGGCATGGGCGGCACGGGCATCTTCAAGGTGGGTGCCGACGGCCTGAATTTGGGCGTGATCATCGAAACCCTGAACCGGGGCGGCGCACAAACCGTGATGGTTCAAAAGTTCTTACCTGGCATCGCGCAAGGCGACAAGCGCGTGCTCTTGATCGGCGGCAAGCCCGTGCCGTTTTGCTTGGCCCGCATTCCGCAAGGCGGCGAAGTGCGCGGCAACCTGGCCGCAGGCGGCAAGGGCGTGGCCCAGCCCATCTCGGCGCGTGACCGCGAAATCGCTGAAGCCCTGGGCCCGATTTTGTTTGCACGGGGGCTGATGCTGGTGGGCCTGGACATCATTGGTGAGAGCCTGACCGAAATCAACGTGACCAGCCCCACCTGCTTTCAGGAAATCACCGACCAGATGGGCTGCGACGTGGCGGCGCTGTTCATGGACGCGGTGGAAGCGGCGCTGTAAGACACGCTGTGGGAGTCCACCCCTTGGGCGATGGGGCGTGGGACTCACCCAAAGAACCATCGCGCACAGGGTGTGCTCTTTCGCGGAAATGCCCTGGGTGCCACTGTAGGAGCGGCCTCCGACCGCGAAACACTTAACTAACGCCCATCGCGGTCAGAGACCACTCCTACAGGGAAGTTTAGCGCAGCATCAACGGCTCGCGGTCAAACCACCGCCTTCAAAGGTGTACAAACGCCCGGGCTCAAACGCCACCCAGCTTTCATCGGTGGTGAGCGGCTGCGTGACGACCACGGCCACGCGGTCGGTCTCGCGGGTGTGCTCGGCAAAGTTCATGCTCAGGTCTTCGTCGCTCAGCGTGGCCCGGCTGAACGGGTGCTTGCGCAAGACATAGTGCAGGTTCGTGCTGGCGTGTGCCCACAGGGCCTGGCCGTTCGACAGCAAAAAATTGAACGTACCATGCCTGGCGATCTGCGGGACCAGTTCGCGCAAGGTGTTGCTGAGTTCGTGCACGCTGGGCACACTGGCGTGTGACTTGGCCAGCTCTTGCATGAGCCAGCAAAACGCCCGTTCGCTGTCGGTCTGGCCCACGGGTTTGAAGTTGCCGTGCAAGCGCGGCGCATAGTCCACCAAGTTGCCGTTGTGCGCAAACACCCAGTAGCGGCCCCACAGCTCGCGCACAAAGGGGTGGCAGTTTTCCAGGCTCACTTCGCCTTGTGTGGCTTTGCGGATGTGGGCAATGACGTTCTGGCTTTTGATCGGGTAGCGGCGAATCAGCTCGGCAATCGGCGAGCTGCTGGCGCTTTGGTGGTCCACAAAGTGGCGCACGCCCTGCCCTTCAAAAAAGGCAATGCCCCAGCCGTCCCCATGATGATCGGTGTGGCCGCCGCGCTGGGCAAAGCCGCTGAAGCTGAAGGTCACATCGGTGGGGGTGTTGGCGTTCATGCCGAGCAGTTGGCACATGGTTCAGTCCTTGGCGGTTGCGGCTACAGGCTCGGCCATTTTCCAGGACGCCAGCAAAGCCAAGGCGGTCATGGTGGCCAGAAACACAAAGGTCTCGTTGAAGGCCCGCAAATCGGCGCTGACCGGGTTGCTTGAGGCGAGGGCGTACACCGCCAAACGCCACTCCAGCACGATGGCGCAAATGCTCACGCCTGCCGCGCCGCCCAGCATGCGCACAAAGCCGATCACGCTGGACGCCTGGGGGATCAGGTCCTTGGGCAAGCCGCGCAAAGCCCCCAGGTTGAGCGAAGGCAAAATAAAGCCCAGACCGATGCGCCCGAGGATGACCAAAATCCAGAGCAAGGCCAAACCCGCCGCCGGGTGGACCAAGGGCATGAGCACAAACGACAGCGCCAACAAAGCCAGGCCCCAACTCACCCAATGGGCGGGCGGCATGCGGTGCGACAAACGCCCCACGGCCGCGATGGTCACAGCCAACAAGATGCCGGCTGGCAACAAGGCTGCGCCGATGTAGGACGGTGACAGCCCCAAGCCCATCTGCATGTAAACCGGAAGCAAATAAGTCGAGCCAAACAATGCGATGCCGTAGGTGAACGACACCAGCGCCCCCATGGCGAAATGGCGGTGGCCAAACACCTGCAGGTTCATGAGCGGACCACGCCGCACCCGGGGGACTTGGCGCAAGGACTTGGCTTTTCGACCCGATGAGGCAGTGCGCACGCTTCGGCGCGGTTTCAACAAATGGCGCTGCCAAGCCACAAACACCACCATGCCCAAGCCTGCCAGCACCAGCAGGGCCACGGCCACCGTGTCATCACCACGCAGCTGCACCAAGCCGTTGAGCAGCGCCAGCGTGGAGGCGCTGGCCAGGGCGAGTCCGATCCAGTCGAGGCCCGGACTGTCGGCATCGGCCTGCACGCCGCCCGGGGCCGAGGTGGGCACGTAGCGGCGCGACAACCACAGCGCTAGCATGGCCAGCGGCACCACCATGAAAAAGATCGAGCGCCAGCCGAACACATCGACCAGCACGCCACCGATGCTGGGGCCAATGGCCGGGGCCAGCACCACACCCACACCGAACAAACCACTGGCGCGGCCCTGTTCTTCGGATGCAAAGGCGCGCAAGATGATGATGGCCGGTATGGGCTGCACCACACCCGCAGCCAAACCCTCGGCCACGCGGGCGGCCATCACCAGCGGAAAGTCGTTGGCCAAGCCGCCCAGCACCCCGCCACCCAGCAGCAACCACATGCACACCTCGTACACCCGGCGGTAGCCATAACGCGACAGCAGCCAGGGCGTGGTGAGCATGGACACCGTCATGGCCACCATGAAGCCCGAGGTGACCCACTGCACGCGGCTTTGCCCCAGGGTGAAATGCGTGCTCATGTCGGGGATGGCCACGTTCATGATGGTGGACGACATGACCGCAGCCATGGAGCCGAGCATGACCGACAGCAGCAGCAACCAGCGGTGCCGCTCGCCATAACGCGCTTGCAGCGCCTGCAGGCTGTGGGGGCCTTGAGCCAGGTCCATTCGTGTCAGCTTTGGCTGCGGCGCTGCGCGTCACGCCACAGGCGAATCGCCAGCACTACCATGGGCACGGTGTGCAACAAGAAATCAAAGATGTCAATGGGCTTGCTCAAACCGCCCTCGAACAGCATGCGCCACTTCTCCACCAGATGCGGCTCGGGCACAAACGGGGCGCCCGCCAGGTAAACGGCAATGCCTACCAGCCACAACATCGGAATCCGGTCAATCCAGCGCATCGCGCCCTCCTCAAAGCCCTATTTTCAGGCATGCCCGGCACTACAGCGCATGACGCACAGCAAAACGGCTCCGCGAGGAGCCGTTTTTTCACAGGTCAGACCGCGTCCGACAGCAGCGCGTTCAGGCCGCCTTGACCTTCAAACGCCAGGCGTGAAGCAATGGCTCGGTGTAACCAGACGGTTGCGCCTTGCCTTTGAAGACCAGATCGCAAGCGGCTTTGTAAGCGGCCGACTTGGCGAAGTTACCGGCCATCGGCTGGTAAGCCGCGTCGCCCGCGTTTTGCGCGTCCACCACAGCGGCCATGCGCTCCATGGTTTTCTTGACTTGCTTTTCGGTCACGACACCGTGCTGCATCCAGTTGGCCATGTGCTGGCTGCTGATGCGCAGCGTGGCACGGTCTTCCATCAGGCCCACGCCGTTGATGTCGGGCACTTTGGAGCAGCCCACGCCCTGGTCCACCCAGCGCACCACGTAACCCAAGATGCCTTGGGCGTTGTTGTCGAGTTCTTTTTGCTTGTCTTCTTCAGACCAGTTGGCGGCGTCTTTGGCCACCACAGGGAACTGCAGCAACTGGTTCAGGGTTTCGTCGCGCAGGATTTTGGCGTCTTGCTTGGCCACAGCTTTTTCCATCTGCTTTTGCAGGGCCGGCACAGCCACCTGGTGGTAGTGCATGGCGTGCAGCGTGGCAGCGGTGGGGCTGGGCACCCAAGCGGTGTTGGCACCGGCCATGGGGTGGCCAATTTTGGCCTTGAGCATGTCGGCCATCAGGTCGGGCATGGCCCACATGCCTTTGCCGATCTGGGCGCGACCGCGCAAGCCGCAGGCCAGGCCCACGTTGACGTTGTTCTTCTCGTACGCACCCAACCAGGTGCTGTTCTTGATGTCGCCCTTGCGCATGACGGGACCCGCCAGCATGCAGGTGTGCATTTCGTCGCCGGTGCGGTCCAAAAAGCCGGTGTTGATGAAAGCCACACGGCTCTTGGCGGCAGCAATACAGGCCTTGAGGTTGGCGCTGGTGCGGCGCTCTTCGTCCATGATGCCCAGCTTGACGGTGGAGGGCTTCATGCCGATGACTTTTTCGACGCGACCAAACAGCTCGTCGGCAAACGCCACTTCAGCGGGGCCGTGCATTTTGGGCTTGACGATGTAGACGCTGCCAGTGCGGCTGTTGCGCAACGCGCTGGATTTGCTCTTTTGCAAATCAGCCAACGCACAGGTCACTGTGATCATGGCGTCCAGAATGCCTTCTGGGATCTCTTTCGTGCTGCCGTCGGCAGCTGTGTAAAGAATAGCGGGGTTGGTCATCAGGTGACCGACGTTGCGCACAAACATGAGCGAGCGGCCGTGCAACTTGACGGTCCCTTTGCCCGCGGGTTTGGTGTACTCGCGGTCACCGTTCATGGTGCGGGTGAAGGTCTTGCCGCCCTTTTGCACTTCTTCGCTCAGGCTGCCTTGCAAAATGCCCAGCCAGTTGGCATAGGCCAGCACTTTGTCGTCAGCGTCCACAGCCGCGACCGAGTCTTCCAGGTCAAGGATGGTGGACAGCGCGCTTTCAGCGATCAGGTCCGACACGCCAGCCGGGTCGGTTTGGCCGATGGGGGTGGCCTTGTTGATTTGCAAGTCGAGGTGGATGCCGTTGTGCACGAACAAAACGGAGGCCGGTGCTTTGGCATCGCCGGTGTAGCCCACGAACTGCTTGGCATCGACCAAGGTGGAATTTTTGCCGTTGGCCAGGATCACGACGAGCTTGCCCGCTTTCACTGTGTAGCTTTTGCTGCCCACATGCGATCCGGACTTAAGAGGTGCCGTGCGGTCAAGCACGTTGCGGCAGTAGTCGATGACTTTGGCGCCGCGCTTGGGGTTGTAGCCCGCGCCTTTTTCACAACCGCCGGCCTCAGAGATGGCGTCAGTGCCGTACAACGCGTCGTACAAACTGCCCCAACGGGCGTTGGCCGCGTTCAGGGCGTAGCGGGCGTTCAGGATCGGCACGACCAATTGAGGGCCCGCCAGCTTGGCCAGCTCGGCGTCCACATTGGCAGTGGTGGCTTGGGCGTTGCGGGGCTCGGGCACCAGGTAACCGATCTG
>CAMDFT010000023.1 GCA_945897795.1 Limnohabitans sp. Rim8
ACTGCCCCCTGAAAACCGGAGATCACCATGCTCGACGACACCCTCAAAGCCCAATTGCAGCAATACCTGGCCTTGCTGCGCCAGCCGATCCGCCTGATCGCTTCGCTGGACGACAGCGAGACCGGCACCGACATGAAGAGCCTGCTGGAAACCATCGTGGGCCTGTCGGACAAAGTCACTTTGGACACCTCGGGCAACGATGCGCGCAAGCCGTCTTTTGTGGTGGCCCGTGAAGGCCAGACCACCGGGGTGCGATTTGCAGGCTTGCCGCTCGGCCATGAATTCACATCACTGGTGTTGGCGTTGCTCTGGACCGGCGGTCACCCGCCCAAGGTCGAGGCCGATGTCATCGACAGCATCAAGGCCCTTGAAGGGAACTTCAATTTCGAGGTCTACATGTCGCTGAGCTGCCACAACTGCCCCGACGTGGTGCAGGCCTTGTCGCTCATGGCCATCGTCAACCCGCAGGTCAAAACCGTGGTGATCGAAGGCGGCGCTTTTCAGAAAGAGGTGGAAGAGCGCCAGATCATGGCGGTGCCCATGGTCTTTTTGAACGGCCAAGTGTTCGGCTCAGGCCGCATGTCTGTGGAAGAAATTGTCGCCAAGCTCGACACCAAGGCCGGTGAGCGCGACGCCGCCAAGCTCGACGCCAAGGACCCCTATGAAGTGCTGATCGTCGGCGGTGGCCCCGCTGGCGCGGCTGCGGCTGTGTACGCGGCGCGCAAAGGCATCCGCGTGGGTGTGGCCGCCGAGCGTTTTGGTGGTCAAACCAACGACACCATGGCGATTGAGAACTACATCTCGGTGCTGGAGACCGATGGCCCCAAGTTTGCCGCTGCGCTTGAAGCGCAGGTGCGTCTGTACGGCGTGGACATCATGAACTTGCAGCGTGCCGTCCAAATCATCCCCGCCACCGAAGCCGGTGGAATGGTGCAGGTCAAGATGGAGAATGGCGGCACTTTGCAGGCGCGCACCGTGATCTTGTCCACCGGCGCGCGCTGGCGCAATGTCAACGTGCCCGGCGAAGCCGAGTACAAAAACAAGGGCGTGGCCTATTGCCCGCATTGCGACGGCCCGTTGTTCAAGGGCAAGCGCACTGCCGTGATCGGTGGTGGCAACTCCGGTATCGAAGCGGCCATTGATTTGGCGGGCATCGTCAAGCACGTCACGGTGTTCGAGTTTGCCGACCAGCTCAAGGCCGATGCGGTGCTGGTGGCCAAGCTCAAGAGCCTGCCCAACGTCACCCTCCACACCCATGCGCAGACCACCGAAATCACGGGCGATGGCGGCAAGGTCAACGGCATCCGCTACAAAGACCGCACGACCGGCGATGACCATTGGGTCGAGTTGGAAGGTGTGTTTGTGCAAATTGGCTTGGTGCCCAACACAGAGTTCCTCAAAGGCACGGTTGAGCTGAGCAAGTTTGGCGAAATCGTGGTGGACGCCAAAGGCCACACCAATGTGCTCGGCGTGTTCGCAGCCGGTGATTGCACCACCGTGCCGTACAAGCAGATCGTGATCGCTGCGGGTGAAGGTGCCAAAGCGGCCCTGAGTGCCTTCGACCACCTGATCCGTACACCGGCCGCTTCTGTGGCTACCCCGGTGGCGCAGACCCCAGCCGAGGCCGAACTGGCTTAAGCTGCTTTTTTTTCGTAACGCAGGAGTTTGGCCATGCCGTGTTTTCTGATTGATCCCACCCAAAAGACCATCACCGCCGTCGAAGGTGGTGGTGACCTGACCGGTGTGCGCGCGTTGATTGGCTTTGAGACGGTCGACAGCGACGAGATCGACGCCAACGGTGACCGGCTGTACTTTGACGAGAAATGCTTCATCCGCCAAACACCTGGCGTGGGACGTTTTCAGTTGGACAGTTTGGCCCCGGTGGCGGGCATGGGTGTGGTGGTGGGCCAAAGTGCTCAGGGCAGCCTGCAGACGCCGCAAGTCAGTCTTGAGGCCTTGATCGCGCGCGTCAAGTTCCTGTGATGTCTGACCTCACCTGAAGCCCACCCGGTCCAGCATTTGCTGCACCTTGATCTGGTTCATGCCCACAGGGCTGATCGGGAGCAGCTCGCTTTTGAAGTTGCCACCCGTCATGGCTTTGAGGGCCGGGTTGTCAAAGCTCACGCCCTTGGCGGCTGGCCATTCGTTGTTGCCGTTGGCAAAGTGGTTTTGGGCCGAAGGGCTGGCCAGGTACTCCAGGAACTTGACCGCGTTGTCACTGTTTTTGGCGTGGCGGGCCACTGCACCACCGGCCACGTTCATGTGCGTGCCCCAGCTGCTTTGGTTGGGGAAGGCCACGCCGATTTTTTCAGTCACGGCTTTGTCTGCAGGGTTGGACGAACGCATCATGCGGGCCAGGTAATAGGTGTTGGTGACGGCCACGCCGCATTCGCCTGAAGTCACGCCTTTGATTTGGTCCGTGTCGCCCCCTTTTGGACTGCGCGTCATGTTGTCCACCAGACCTTTGAGCCAGACTTCGGTTTTTTGCGGACCCAGGTGCTCGGTCATGGCGCCAAACAAGCTCAGGTTGTAGGGGTGTGAGCCGCTGCGAATGCACAAGCTGCCTTTGAATTTGGCATCGGCCAGTTTTTCGTAGCTGTCCACATCGGTTTTGTTGAACTTGACTTTGTCGTACACGATCACGCGTGCCCGTGTGGACAGGCCAAACCAAGCCGTGCCGCCGTTGTCGGCGGGTTTGGCGCGCAGGTTGGCGGGGATGGCGTCTTCCAGGAGTTTGGATTTGATGGGCAGGAAAAGACCATCGACTTCGGCGCGCCAAAGGCGGGCGGCGTCCACCAGCAAAATCACATCAGCGGGAGATGCGGCGCCTTCGGCCTTGAGTCGGGCGAGAATACCGGCATCGTCGGCATCCACGCGGTTGATCTTGATGCCCGTGGCTTTGGTGAAGTCGCTGTACATGACTTCATCGGTGGGGTAATGCCGGGCAGAGTAGATGTTCAGCACTTTGTCTTGCGCCAGGGCCGATGCGGCGCTCAGGAGGCAGGTGATGCTCAACAGGGTTTTGGACGGTGTCATGGTTTCTCTGGTACTGCTGGGGTCAATGGCCAAATTTTAAGCCAAATGCGAATCGTTATCAATAAGATTTGAGGAATACATGCAAACAGTGCAAGGGATAAGCCATGGCTTGCGGGTCGAAACCGCAGGGCAATCCACGGCGGGTGGTGGGCTCAGGCGAGTGGGGCAGCGGCTCGGTTTGGTGTTGGCGCTGGTGGTTTTGACGGCCTGCAGCAGCTTGCAGTCCACAAAGCCCCAAGAAATTGGCGCACCGCCCTCGGCCGAGCGGCGCGAGGTTCGGCTGGGGCTGGCGCTGGGTGGCGGCGCGGCGCGTGGGTTTGCCCATGTGGGCGTGATTCAGGTGTTGGAGGAGGCCGGACTCAGGCCCAGCCATGTGGTGGGCACTTCGGCGGGGAGTTTGGTGGCCGCCTTGTACGCCAGCGGCAAAACGCCTGCCGAGCTGCTGCGTGTGGCCGAGTCCATGCAGGAGGCCGATATCACCGACTGGATGCTGCCGATTTTGAACCGGGGTGCTTTGCGTGGCGAGGCCTTGGCCAAGTACGTGAACACCCAGGTGGGCGGCAAAACCATGGAACAGATGCAAATACCGCTGGGCATCGTGGCCACCGATTTGGGCAGCGGGCAGGCCATCACCTTCCGGCGGGGCAACACGGGCGCGGCGGTGCGGGCGTCGAGTGCGGTGCCTGCGGTGTTTCAACCGGTGCGCTTGGGTGATCGTGAATACGTGGACGGTGGCCTGGTGTCGCCTGTGCCGGTGCGCCAGACGCGTGAAATGGGGGCCAACTTTGTGATTGCGGTGGACATTTCCAGCGACCCGGAGGGCAACCCCTATGGCGACACCTTCCAGATTTTGATGCAAACCTTTGCCATCATGGGCAAAAGCATCAACACCCTGGCGCTCAAAGAGGCCGATCTGGTGATTCGGCCCGCTTTGTCTGGCATCAAAAGCGCCGATTTCAGCGCCCGTTTGCGATCGATTGAAGCCGGGCGGGTGGCGATGCGGGCGGCTTTGCCCGCTTTGAAAGTGCGTTTGGCCCAGTTTGAAGAGGGGCGGTGAACGGACTGGGGTCCCCGATCAAGTCATGGGACACCGGGTCAAACGACGCGAGAGGACACGGCCGAGCCAAAAAAAGGGCCGATCTTGCGATCGGCCCTTTAACGGATCCCTGTTTCCCAGATGAAATTCAAAGAGACCCGAGGAGACAACTGGCAAAAACAAGCGGCATAGGCTTGCAAAACCTGCCGGCTAAAAAATTACTTTTTCTTAGCAGCTTTGGGGGCAGCCGTCTGCGCCACCGCAGTCAGGTTGGACTCGGCCAGTTCGGTGGCTTGCTTGACGGCTTTTTGCACGGTTTCGAAAGCGGCGTTGGCGGCGGTCACGGCACCCTTCATCATGGCCACGGCTTGTTCGGAGCCGGCAGGGGCGTTTTGGGCGGCGCTGTCCACCAGGCTGGCGAACTGCTTTTGCGCGGCGGCACTTTGGGCTTCGAAGGCCTTGGTGAACTCGCTGCCCGTGCCCGACGCGATGTCGTACAGATGGCGGCTGTAAGCGGCTGTTTTTTCAGCCAAGGGCTGAAACAGGTTGGCTTGCATCGCCATCAGCTCTTGAGCGTCTTTCACGCTCAGAGCGGCTTGGGTGTTGTTGGCGGACTCGTTTAAAGCGGCTTTGGTGGCGCTCAGGTTCAGTTCAACCATTTTTTCAACGCCTTCGAAGGCTTTGGCGGTCAGGCCAAACAGGGTTTCCACGTTGGCTTTGTGCGCTGCAGCGATTTGTTCGGGTGTCATCATGAGGGGCTCCAGATAAAAGTTTGGTTGCAAGAAGACTGCGCCGTAACTGGCCGGGGCCGTACAACTTTGTTGCAGTGCAGCATGGGTTGAAGTATAGGGTTTCCATGGGGTGTTGCAAGGGGATGTGCCCACTCGCGGCTCAGTTTAGAGAGGGTTTTCTAGAATAAGGCCCCACCAGAGCATCCCATGCACGCTTACTACGCCGACCACTTTGTATTGCCCTTGCCCGAAGGCCACCGCTTTCCGATGCGCAAATACAGCCGCTTGCGCGATCGCCTGACGCAAGAGCTGCCCGCCGTGGTCCTGCGCGAGGCCCCGGCAGCCAGCGACGGCGAGCTGGCGCTGGTGCACACCCCCGCTTATATCCAGGGTGTGGCCACCGGCAGCCTGGATGCGGCGGTGCAGCGCGAGATCGGTTTCCCTTGGAGTTTGGCCATGGCCGAGCGGGCCCGCCGCTCGGTCGGGGCCACGGTGGCCGCCGCCCGGGATGCCTTGGCCCACGGGGTGGCGGGCAATTTGGCAGGGGGCACGCACCATGCCTATGCGCACAAGGGCGGGGGCTTTTGTGTGTTCAACGACATCGCGGTGACGGCCCGCCTGATGCAGGCCGAGGCCTGGCGGCACCAGCGCCAGACCTTGAAGGTGGCGGTGATCGACCTGGATGTGCACCAGGGCAACGGCACGGCGCATGTATTTGCAAACGACCCCAGCGTGTTCACGCTGTCGCTGCACGGCGAAAAGAACTTCCCGTTCCGCAAGGAGCCCAGTGACCTGGACGTGGGCCTGCCCGACGGCTGCACCGACGAGCCCTACTTGGCCGCCTTGCACCAGGCCTTGCAAACCCTGCAAGACCGCTTTGATCCGCAACTGGTGATTTACCTGGCCGGGGCTGACCCGCACGAGGGCGACCGCCTGGGACGCCTCAAATTGACGATGGACGGCATGCAGGCGCGCGACCGGGTGGTGTTGGACTGGGCCTGGCAGCGCCGCCTGCCGGTGGTGCTGTGCATGGGCGGTGGCTATGGTCACGACATCGAGACCACGGTGCAGGTGCAAATGCAGACCTGGGACGTGGCCTTGGGCTATTGGCAACGCTGGCACAATCTCGGGCGATGAACACCCCAGTTTCTTCCACAGCCAAACCCCAGCCGGACGCCCGCAGCAGCTACAAAGCGTTTCGCGCCATCAGCACCCGCTGGATGGACAACGATGTGTATGGCCATGTGAACAACGTGGTGTACTACAGCTGGTTCGACACCGCCGTGAATGCCACGCTGATTGAGCGTGGCGTGCTCGACATCCATGGGGGCAGCACCATTGGCTTGGTGGTGGAAACCCAGTGTTTTTACTTCGCGCCGCTGGCCTTCCCGCAAAGCGTTGACGCAGGCATCCGTGTGGCCAAGCTGGGCACATCCAGCGTGCGCTACGAGGTGGGTCTGTTTGCCCAAGGCGAAGACCAGACCGCAGCCCGAGGCCACTTTGTGCATGTGTACGTGGACCGCGAAACCCGCCGCCCTGTGCCCCTGCCGCCCGCACTCAAAACATTTTTGGAGACATTGACATGATGAACACCGGACCCCAAGTCAGCACCCGGGTGAACGACCCGGCCAGCGTGGAGGCCGCCATCCTGAGCCGCTTCTCGGCCCGCGCTTATTTGCCAAAGCCGGTGGACCGCGCTGTGCTGCAAGAGGTGCTGGACATCGCCGCCCGCGCGCCCAGTGGCACCAACACCCAGCCCTGGAAGGTGTATGTGCTGCAAGGCGCCAAACGCGACGAGTTGGTGGCCAAAACCTGCGCCGCGCACGATGCCATCAGCGCCAACCCGGCGCTGGCCGCGGACTCCGCCGAGTCGTATGACTACTACCCCGAAAAATGGGTCAGCCCCTACATCGACCGACGCCGCGAATGCGGCTTTGGCTTGTACGGCGTACTGGGCATCGGCAAGGGCGACAAGGCCTTGATGCATGCCCAGCACCAGAAAAATTTCCGTTTTTTCGATGCTCCCGTGGGTCTGATGTTCACCATTGACAAAGTGATGGGTCGGGGCAGTTTGCTCGACTACGGCATGTTCTTGCAAAGCCTCATGGTGGCCGCCCGATCGCGTGGACTGCACACCTGCCCGCAAGCGGCCTGGAATGGCTTTTCCAAAATCATCTTGCCGTTCGTGGGCGCAGGTGACAACGAAATGCTCGTTTGCGGCATGTCGCTGGGTTATGCCGATGAGACGGCCCTGGTCAATACTTTCCAGACCACACGGGTGCCTTCGCAAGACTTCACGCAATGGGTCGATTGAGCCGTTTCCATTGATCAAAGCGCAACAGCGGGCGAACGTGGATGTGCCCGCTGGGATGACCGAGTTGCTTGACCTGGAGGCCAACAAAATGGGTCTGACCCGGCCATCGGTCTCAAAGGGGGGTTGGCCTCAGGCCTGTAAACCAGCGCAGGCGTGACGGCTCAGGCCAATCCGATCGGGGCGGTGAACGCGTAGCCAATTTTGTGCACGGTTTCCAAGGGCAAGTCACTGCCCAGCAACTCTTTGGCTTTGTTGCGCAGTCTGCGGACCAGAATTTCCAGACGTCTGAAGTCATAGGTTTGCGGGTCATGACCCAAGCGGGTCACCAAGGCTTGGCGTGCCACCGCTTGGCCACTTTGTTCGGCCATGACCTGCATGAACATGAATTCAGAGTGGGTGAGTTTGAGCGGCATGCCAGAAGGATGGTGCAGCATCCAGTTCATGCGGTGCAAGACCCAGCTGGGTGAAGCTTGAGCCCGTATCCGCCGCATCAGGTTGTGGACTAAAGAGGCCAGCTCCTCCAACTGAATGGGTTTGACCAAGTACACATCTGCGCCGGCTTTGATGCCCTCAATGCGTTGGCTGCTCTCGCCCCGCGCCGTGGTGATGATCACACCTTTGTTTTGCAGCAGGGGGTTTTCCTTGAACCAGACCATCCCATCGCCATCGGGCAAACCCAGGTCGATCACTGCCACATCGAACTGGTGGGTGCGCATCCATTGGGTGGCCATGTTCAGGCTGCTCACACCATCGGCTGCGAAGCCTTCCATGTTCAGGTAAGTGACCATGGCATCCATCAAATCGACCTCGTCTTCGATCACCAGAATGCGTCCGTGCAAAGGATTGGAATTGCTCATGGGGCCCGATTGTCACTGGTTTTGATGGGGCAACCAAAGGCAAAAACGACTGCCTTGACCCACAGCGCTTTGCAGCTCCAGTTTTCCGTGGTGCATTTGGACAATGCGCCGGACAAAAGCCAGACCCAGTCCCATGCCGGAGATGGTGCTTTCAGAGGCCACGCGAAAGTAGTCTTCAAAAACTGCTTCATGGTGCACGGTGTCAATCCCTTGCCCCTCGTCGCTCACGCAAATGCCAACCCATCCTGGTTTTTGCAGGGTTTCCACCAGCACCTTGGTGCCCGCATTTGAGTATTTGCACGCGTTGTCAATCAGGTTCAAAACGGCCACTTCCAACAAGTTTTCATCCGCCCAGAGATCACCCACAACGCGGTTGATTTTCAACTCCAAGCGGTGGTTGGCGTGGTAACTGGTTTGGTCGTCGATCAACTCGCGAAGCCATGCCGCCAGTGGCAGGTGTTGCGGCTTCATGTCTTGCATGGCTTGTTGCAAACGATCACCACGCAGCCAGGTTTCAAACAGGGAAAGCAACCGTCGGGTGGCGCTGTCGATGGTTTGCAGTCGTTTGTCCAAATTCAATTGCCCCAGTTCATGCTCTTTGCGAATCAGGCTGATTTGGCTGTTGACGATGCCCAAGGGATTGCGAAATTCGTGAGAAATCAAAGCCCCAAAACGCATGTATTGACTGAGCAATTGGGTTTCCGAGCTCAGAGCGAGCTTGAGTTGCTCGGTCCGTTCTTGCACAGCGCCTTCAAGGCGCTCCTCGGCCAGGCGTGCACTCTCTAAAAGACGCTGGTTGGCTTCGATGGCTTGTTGTTGTGCCGCTTCGCGGTTTTTGCGTTCGACGTGCACCATGTCGGCCAAGGCCAAGGCCAAGAGCAGCATCTCAATGGCTGAAGAAATTTGCAGGCTGTAGGATGTGAAGGTGTTGGTGGGCAGCAGGTCAAAAGATCGCAAGGCGGCGATGCTGGCCCCCGACCAAAGAACCAGCCAAGCCAGCAAGAAAAAGCGGGCTCCTTTTTCGCCCCGACGCACGATCATGGTCCCCGCGACCGCCACCCAGCCTCCGGTGGGCAGCACGACCATAAACAAGCCCATCAACAACCATTCTTTGAACTGCCCGTGCCACAGTGTGCTGAGCAAGGCCATGGCCATCAGCAAGTAAAAACTGGCAAAGAGCATCAAACCCCGTGAGGCCCAGGGCAGGTGTTGACGCGCACGCAAAAAGCGGTCGGCAAACAGCATGGAAAAACACCCCACCAAACTCAAAAAAACCGATTGCGCAATGCCATCAAACGCGGTTTTACCGGGCCACAGGAACAACTGTCCCAAGCCATTGCCCGCCAGCATGGCCAAACCAAAATGACCCACAAACAGGGAGTAAAGCAAAAACCGCAGGTCCTTGAGCGATAGCCACAAGAAAAGGTTGTAGATGAGCAAAGCGATCAATCCACCGAAATACAGGGCTTGAAGAATGAACTTGTTCTGAATGTGGTGACGAAACGGCTGCTCTTGCCACAGGTTCAAAGGCACCGTCAGGCTGTGATCGCTGGTCACACGCAGATAAAAGGCTTCTGAGTCGGTGCTGATCTGCACGGGGAATGCATAAAAACTGTACAAAAAAGGCCTTGTCGAAATGTCCAAGGCGTTGCCAGTGCGCACGGGCGGTTGGTTGGGGGCAAAAAAATCGACGGTTCTCAATTGGAAAAAAGGCAACTCCAAAACCCAGTTGGCGGGTGCATCGCTGGTTCTTTGCAAGGGGATGCGGATCCACACCGCCGATTGGCTAAATCCCAAATTGATCTCCCCGCGTTCGGCTTCCCAAGTTTGAAAACGGCTTGCCAGTGCTGGACTGCGCACATCTTCCAGCGTCAACTGGCCTGTTGTGTCTTCCAACACGGCCGCATTTTGCAAAAGTTGTTGATCTGGTGTGTCCCTGTCCAGCACATGGGTTTGGGCCTGCGACAGCAAGCTGAACAGCATGGCCAGGACGATAAGCAGTGAACGGGTGAATTTCATACGCTGTAAAAATTGTCTTTTTTTGACTGTATTTGAATTAATTTTTTAAAAAATGTCGGATTGTGATGTTATTTGTCGAATTTGACGACTTCAACGCCATAAAAATCAAAATTAACATCTCCAAACCTAAGCCCCGAGTGGGGTTTTTTGCCATTTCCGAGCCATGTGCAAGGGGGGGAATGTCAGGTGGGTCCCCGAACGAGGAGCCACAGGTGCATTTTGATGAATTTTTCTTGGAGAAAAAATATGTTTGAACAAGTCGTTCCCGTGAACAAAGACCGTCACGCCAGCAAAAAAGTTCGCACCAGCAACGATTTCCGTTTTGCGTCCAAATTCCATGTGGCCTATGTGACTGTGCACGAATTTGCCCGCGCTGCGGCCATCTACCCCTTGGTTTTCCTTGAAGACAAAGCCAATGACGATTTCCGTCCTGTGGCGCTGATGGGTTTGGATGCCGGTGAAAACCTGTTCGTGGACAGCCAGGGCCAATGGGCTGGATCGTACATCCCCGCCATCATCCGCCGCTACCCTTTTGCCCTGACCAAGGCCCCAGAAGCTGACCGCTTCATTGTCTGTGTGGACGAAGCCAGCGAACTGCTCAGTGACACCGAGGGCGCCCCCATGTTTGATGCCCAAGGCAATCCCACGCAGGTGATTGAAAACGTCAAGCGTTACCTGGGTGAATTGCAGCAAATGGACGGCATGACGCATGAATTCAGCAAATTTCTGGTGCAAAACAACCTGTTGACCCCCTTGAACATGCGTGTCAACGCGGCCAACCAGGTGCGCAACATCACCGGCTGCTACGTCATCAACGAAGAGCGCCTGAACAATTTCAGCGATGCCAAATTCGCTGAAATTCGTCAAAAAGGCTATCTGCCCGCCATTTACGCACACCTGATTTCCTTGTCGCAGATCGAGCGACTGGCCTCCATGAAAAAACCAGCCGCAACGGCCAGCGAAAAGGCTGCCGCTCTGAGTGGTACCGATACCCTGCAATAAGCAGCCACCACCGCCCGGATGGCTGCTTTGCAACAAGCGGTCTCAGGGGCATTTCATGGTGGATCTTGAATGGAATTGAGCGAAGAGGTCAGAGCATGGTCAATTTTTTTGAGGCACGGGGGAGGCGAACACTGCCATGGTGTTTGTTCGCTGTGTTGGCGGCGGCATCCACTGGGGTTCAGGCCCAAGACAAGCCCTCAACGCTGAGTTTGCAAGCACTGGTCTCACAAGTGCGTGAACTGAACAAAGACATTCTCACCAAGCGCGCTGAAAAGGGCATTGCGGCGACGGCGATTGACCGCGCAGCAGCCGCTTTCCAGCCCGTTGCCAGTGTCACTGCCACCGATGGTCGTAACCGCCAACCGAGCACCTACGAAGAAAGGTTGTCCAGACCCGGTGCCGTCGATTCTTTTTACCAGCGCGATGGCCAGGATTTCACGGCTGGCGTGAGTCAGTTGCTGCCGACGGGCGCCAAACTCGAAGCCAAAAGCAGTCTGTCCCGCTTCATCACCAACGTCAATCAAGCCCAACCGGATCGCCCTGCAGGGGCCAAAGACAACCGCACTTTTTGGGGCCTGACGGTGACGCAACCCTTGGCCAAAGACGGGGGTGTCGAGGTCACCCAAGCGCGTGGTTTGGTGGCTCAACTCGATCTGGCTGTGGCCCAGCACACCCAGACCGATACCGAATCCAGTGTGGTGGCCGATGCCACATTGGCCTACTACGAACTGGTCTTGGCCCAGCACCGGGTGAGCGCAGCCCATGAAAAAATCCGCACGGGTCAGGGTTTGCTCAGCCAAGCGCGAGATTTATCACGCCAGGGTCGCTTGCCTGAAACCGAAGTCTGGGAAGTCGAAAACTCTTTGTCGCGTTTTCAGGCCGGACTCAGTGAAGCCATGCAAGCCGAGCGCGAGCGCTTGAATCGACTGAACACCTTGCTCATGCGAGCGGCCGGTGCCGGAGCACCGGTTTGGCGTGCCGCCGACCCTTTGCCAGAGGTGACCATCCGCGATGCAGTGGCTTCTGAGTCACTGAGTCTGGCCATGGAAAATCGGCCAGACTTTTTGATGCAGAAAAAACTGCTCGAACGGGAGGGTGTGCAGTTGGTGTATGCCCATAACCAAGCCTTGCCTCGCCTTGATCTGGTGGCCAGTTATGGTCAAAACGGACTGGCCTACGCCGCCAGAACAGCCCTGAACGCCAGCGCCATGGCTGACAACCCAACCTGGACCGTGGGGTTGCAACTGCAGATGCCTTTGGGCGAAAACCGCCAAGGCCGAGCAGATGTGATGGCTGCGCAGTTGCGCCGTGAAAACGCGATGCTCGCGCTCAAAGCCCTAGAAGTTCAAATTGCCAACGACATCGACACCAGCCTGAGCATGCGCGCCAGTGCCATTGAGCGATGGACGCACTGGCAATCGGTGGCGAAACGTGAACAGCAGCAATTGGAATTGGAGCGCAAACGATTTACCGCAGGACGCAGTGAAATGCGCGAAATCCTGATGCGTGAAGAGCGTGCTGTGAACGCGCGACTGATGCTGCTGGAGCAGCAACTGGCCTTTGCCAAGGCGCAGGTTGTGCTGGAGTCGGCCCAGGGCACATTGCTCCAGCGATGGCCATCATGAGGCGTTTGAACAGCATGGACGCATGCTTGTCTGTATTCAGGGTCACGGTGTTGGCCCTTTTGCCCTGGGGGGTGGCGGTCGCACAACCTGCCGCTCCCCTGAACCAGGGCGCCATGAAAACGCAGAGTGCCGCGGTGGGCGTCACACAAGCCTTGCGCGATGTCAAGCTCAGCATGACCGTGGCCGGTCGCATTGATGGGGTTTACGTCCGCGAAGGCTCTCGGGTGCGACAAGGCCAATTGTTGATGCATCTGGACCGAACACTGGAAGAGCTGGAGGTGCAGCGCCGACGTCTTTTGGTGGAAGACAAGGCCCGGCTGCAAGAGCTTCAGCAAAAAGAAAAAATACTGATCGAGCAAGTCAACGCTTTGCAGCCCTTATTGGCCAATGGCGGCGTTTCCCGCAAGCAAGTGGAGGACGAGGTGATGGCGCTGGGCTCTGTGAGTGCAGAGCGCAAAGCCATAGAAGCGACGAAGGACCGTGAGCGTGTTGAATTGGCCTTGGCGCAAGAGGCCTTTGAGCGGCGTCATCTGCGTTCGCCCATCGACGGCGTCATCACCAAGGTGGCCCTGCGTGCAGGTGAAAGTGTGGGGGCGCATGAGCCCGTGATCGCCGTGGTGGACATCAGCCGGGTGCGCTTCATGGGCACCGTCCCCGCGCGTGCAGGTCTCTCATTGAAGCTGGGCAGTACCGTCAAGATTGAATTGGGGCAAGACACGCAATCCCAAACGCGCTCAGCCAAGGTGGTGTTTGTCTCGCCCATCACCGACCCCTCCAGTGGCTTGATTGAAGTGATTGCAGAGTTTGACAACGCCGACGGTTCCATCCGACCCGGCATCAGTGGCCGACTGTTGTTCTGATCGTCTGCCCATGAACGCGTCTTCTCAAAGATTGAACCCAGCAGTCCAAGATGCGGCGTCTGTCAGTTCGGTGTGGGCCGAGCTGGTGGCATTGCAAGGCACAGCGCAGGTGTTTTGGGAGCAGTACCTCCAAGCCGTGGGGCAGCAATTGGGTGCGCGGCGCGTCTTGTTGTTGTCCTCGGGTGTGGGACAGCCTTGGCAAGCCCTGGCCCAATGGCCAGCGCAGGCGCCCGAACTGCCCAGTGATGCCGATGAGGCTTTGCAGCTGTTGCAGCACGCGCAACCCGGTGAACCCGTCTTGAACCACAAGGCGCAAGGCGCATCCGTGTTGGCCATGCCGCTGCCGAACGCACCCGTGGGTGCCAGCCGTGTCGCTGCTTTGGTGGCCTGGTTGACGGTGAGCCAAGAGCAGTCCTCAAACCCATGGCAGGCTTGGGCTCAGTCCGTGGCGCAAGTGCCTGCTGCTTATGCCAGGCAATCGGCCGAGACCTCTGCACTGCAGACCGCCCAAGTGCTGGGCGACGCGAACGACCCGCTTTCGGCCGAACCCCATGCGCAGCGGCTCTACCAAATCTTGCGTCTCTCCATCGACTTGTCCCAGCAGGACCGGTTTCTGCACCGTGCCTACGAGCTGTGCAACGCTCTGGCCGTGCGTTTTGACACCGACCGTGTCTCGTTGGGCTGGATGCACCCGCCTTATGTCCGCCTGACCGCCATCAGTCACATTGAAAAATTCGATCCGCAATCCAACCTGACACGGGCGTTGGAAAGTGCCATGGAAGAGGCGGCAGACCAATCGGGCGATTTGGTCTACCCCGTGCCACAGGCGTCACGCCAAGTGCACCGCGCGCACGAGTCCTACGCCTTGATGCAAGGCGTGGCGGCCTTGGCCAGCGTGCCGCTGCGTGAGGGCGCTGAGGTCAAGGGCGTTTTGTGCCTGGAAAGGCGTCAGGGCGTGTGGACCCCCGAGGAGTTGTGGGAGCTGCACCTGATGGGACAGACGGTGGTGCGTCCTTTGGCGCAACTTCAGCAAAGCGACCGATGGTGGGGCGCACGCGCCAAATCCAGGCTGCAAAAATGGCTGTCACAAAGCCTGCAACCCAAGCAAAGCGCCTGGAAATTGGCGGGGCTGCTGTCTTTGGTGACCTTGCTGGTCTTGATCTTCTTGCCCTGGTCATTCCGAGTCGACGCCACTTTGACTTTGCGCAGCAAGGATTTGCTCTTCATGCCCGCGCCTTTTGATGGCTATTTGCAGCACGTGAACGTCGAGGTGGGTGACAAAGTTGAAGCCGGTCAAGTCTTGGTGCAACTGGACACGCGCGACCTGGTGCTTGAAGAATCCATGGCACAAGCCGATGTCATGCGCTACAGCCGGGAAGCCGAAAAAGCCCAAGCCACCCGACAACTGGCCGAGATGCAGATCAACCTGGCGCGTCAGGACCAATCGGCCTCGCGCTTGGCCCTGGTGCGCCACCAATTGGCGCACGCCAAAGTGACCGCGCCGCGTGCCGGCGTGGTGGTGGAGGGCGAGCTCAAGAAAAACCTGGGTGCACCTTTACGCAAGGGCGACTTGTTGCTCAAACTGGCCCAAACCGACGACACCTATTTGGAGTTGGAAATTGACCAGGTCGATGTCCACGAGGTCAAGCCCGGCTCACGTGGCGAGTTTGCCTTGGTCGGACGGCCCGACCTGCGCTTTGACATCGAGTTGGAACGCATCGATCCGGCCTCCACCTTGCGCGAAGGCCGCAGTGTGTACCTGGCGCGGGCCAAAGTCTTGTCTCCCATTCCGGCCTGGTGGCGTCCTGGCATGGGGGGCAGCGCCAAGTTGTCAGCCGGTGACCGCCCATTGATCTGGGTCTTGACGCACCGCACCGTCAGGTTTTTGCGGGAGTTTTTCTGGCTATGAGCATGGACAGCGCCAGCGGACGAACCTACAGCGACACCTGGCATCGCGTGGCCGGCGTTCGTGCGTGTTTGCGCAGCAGCGTGCGTGCGCACCGCCAAACATTCCGGGGCGAAGACTGGGTCGTGCTGCGCGACAGCTTGGGCAGCGATTTTTTCCGTGTCACGGCCGATGCCTATGCTTTTTTGAGCCGACTGAGCGCCCAGCGCACCATCGATGAAGTCTGGGGCGACTTGATGGAGACACAACCCGATGTGGCGCTGACTCAAGAAGAAGTGGTGCAGCTGCTGGGTCAGTTGCACCTGTCCAATTTGCTCCAGTTCGACCGTGGTGCCGCAGCGGCCAGTTTGTTTGAACGTCACCAACAACGCCGTGGTCGCGAGATCAAGGCCTTGTTGATGGGATTTTTGTCGATCAAGATTCCTTTGATCGATCCCGACCGCTGGCTGGACCGTGCCTTGCCTGGGATCCGATGGCTGCTCGGCCCCATGGGTGTGGGTTTGTACCTGCTGTTGTTGGTGTGGGGCGGCAAAGCACTGTTGGACAACTCGGACCGAGTGTTTGAGCAGTCTGCGGGCTTGCTGGCACCGGCCAATTTGGGCTTGCTTTACATCGGCCTGGTGCTGGCGAAGCTGGTGCATGAATTTGGCCACGCCGCTGTGTGCAAACGCTATGGCGGTGAAGTCCACAAAATGGGCGTGATGCTGCTCATGTTTGCACCGCTGCCTTACATGGATGCCACGGCCAGCTGGGGGTTTCGCAGCCGTTACGAGCGCCTGTTGGTGGGGGCCTCGGGTGTGCTCAGCGAGTTGGCTGTGGCCGCCGTGGCGGCCTTGGTCTGGGCCCATACCGCGCCCGGCGTGGTCAATGCACTGGCTTACAACGTGATCTTTGTGGCCAGCGTGTCCACCATCTTGTTCAACCTCAATCCGTTGATGCGTTTTGACGGTTACCACATGCTGGTGGATTTCTTGGATGTGCCCAATTTGTTCCAACGCTCGCGAGACCAACTCAAGTACTTGGGCGAATACTGGATTTTGGGCCTGAAAACCGCGCAACCGGCTGCCCGCACCGCCAACGAGGCGATGCTGCTGCCGCTCTATGGCGTCATCAGTCTGGTGTATTGGGTGGTCTTGATGGCCACCATCATTTTTTTCATCGCCGAACAATATCTGGACTTGGGCGTGGCCTTGGCCTGGTTTTTGTTTTTCACCATTGTGGTGTTGCCGCTTTACAAGTTCGTGAAATACCTGGCCTCCAGCCCCAAGCTGCAGCATCAGCGCGCCCGCGCCTTGCTGACGGCCATGGGCCTGACCGGTCTGAGTTTGGGTCTGTTGGCGGCCGTGCCCTTGCCCGACCGAGTGAGGGTCAAGGGGGTGCTGCAAGCCACGCAGTCCAGGGCCCTGTACAGCGACAGTGGTGGCGCCCTGGTGGCTTTGAAAGTGCGCCCGGGCAGTTGGGTGGAGCCGGGTCAAGCGCTGCTCACCCTGAGCAATCCCGAACTGGTTTTTGAAATCGAATCGGCCCAGCAGCAACGAGAACAACTGCTATCGCAAGAGCTGCAAGCCATCAGCCAGGCGGTGGCCAATTGGGAGCCCCTGTTGCGGCAGCGTCAAGCGGTGGAACAAAAGCTGCTTGAACTGCGCCGGCAACAAGCGGCCCTGACGGTGCTGGCGCCGGTGGCGGGCATTTGGAGCGCCAGCGAGCTCGAATCCAGCCAAGGCCAATGGTTGGCGCGAGGCGCCAGCCTGGGCACGGTGGTCGATGAGCGTGCTTGGCGGTTTGTGGCCGTGCTGCCCCAAGTGGGCACACATCTGTTTGAAGCCGGGGTTTTGCAAACCGAAATTCGTTTGGCCGGTCAGCAAGAATTCAATGTGTTGGCCCGTCAAACCGAAGTGATGCCCTTTGAGCAGGGCCAACTGCCCTCGCCAGCCTTGGGCATGGCCGGTGGCGGCGACATTGCTGTGCAAAGTTCTGACCCCAACGGTCTGACAGCGGCGGAGCCCTTTTTCAGGGTCCAGGCCGAGATGCCCGACCTGCACGGACAGGAGGCCCAGGCCCTGCGTTTGTTGCACGGACGGGTCGGCACCATGCGCATCAGCTTGCCCCATTCGCCTTTGTTGTTCCAATGGGAGCGTGGCTTGCGGCAGTTCCTGCAAAGGAAGTTCAGGGTATGAGCGCCACCATGAGCCCCGCGCACCACAGCACCCAGCGACCCTTGCACCAGCGCAGTGCGGTGCTGGAGAAACTGCGCCCTCTGGAAAAGCTGCCTGAAGGCCTGGACTCTTGGGTGGACCGCGGCCAAGGCTGGCTCAAGCGCCGCCCCAGCCAGGCCGCAGGGCTGTCCCACGACGCCCAAGCTTGTGCGCGCTTGTGCACCGAGATGCGCCAGCTCGATGAGTCGGCCCTCACACAAGCCCTGGTTTTGGCCAAAGAAAATTTGCGCCGTGACCCGGTGCACGCCAAAGGCCAACTCGTCGAGGCCCTGGCCCTGGTGGGTCAAATGGCCTTTCGGGTGTTGGGCATGCAGCCCTATCCGGTTCAGTTCATGGGGGCTTTGGCCATGCACCGAGGCTGGTTGGCCGAGATGGCCACCGGCGAGGGCAAAACACTGACGGTGGCGGTGGCGGCTGTCTTGGCTGGCTGGAGCGGCCGTCCCTGCCATGTCATCACCGCCAACGATTACTTGGCTGAGCGCGATGCAGACACCATGCGCCCGCTGTTCGACGCCTGCGGTGTGAGCCTGGCATCCGTCTATGCCGAGGTGCCTGCCGAGCAACGCCCAACGCGTTATGCCGCCGATGTGGTGTATGTCACCCCCAAAGATTTGTTGGCCGACCATTTGCGCGACCAACTGGCCGCAGGTCAGGGACAAGATGCCAATTGGCAGCAGTTTCAGCAATGGATGGGCCAGCCGCCCAGCGCCCAGCCTTCCCAATTGTTGCTGGTGCGGGGTTTGCACACCGCCATCGTGGACGAGGCCGACAGTGTCTTGATCGACGAAGCCGTGACCCCGCTGATTTTGTCGGCACGCCGCCCCAGTCGGGGCTTGAGCGAAGCCGTGGTTTTGTTGGCCCAATTGGCCCCCCAATTGGTCCCGCAACAAGACTATGAACGCCTCTCACGCACGCGCACGGTGGTCCTCAAACAAGGGGCCATCCAAGCGCTGGCGGCGTTGGCCGATCGGTTGCCGCCCGTGTGGCGGCCCGCCCCCAGGCGCGAAGAACTGTTGCGCCAGGCCTTGCAGGTCCATTGCTTCTTTCAGGCTGGACATCAATACCTCGTCGATGACGGTGAAATCGTTTTGCTCGATGAATTCACGGGTCGCATGACCCCTGGCCGCACCCTCACCGCGGGTTTGCATCAAGCTGTTGAGGCCAAGGAGGGGCTGGAGATCACCGACCCCAACGAGGCACTCAGCCAAATGAGTTTTCAGGCTTTTTTCCGCAGCTTCCCCCGCTTGTCCGGCAGTTCCGGCACCGTGTGGGAAGCCGTTCATGAGTTGTGGCAGGTCTACCGCATGCGTGTGGTGCGCGTGCCAACACACCGTCCCCGCCTGACCCGCATGTTGCCGGCACAGGTGATGGTCAGCACGCAAGACAAGTGGCGGGCGGTGGCGCGTGAAGTGATCGCAGCGCAACAAGCCCGTCGCGCGGTTTTGGTCGGTGTGCGCAGTGTGGAGTCGAGCGAAATTTTGGCCCAGCTGTTGTTCAGCCAGGGCGTTGAAGCGACGGTGCTCAACGCCGTGCACCACGCAGAGGAAGCCGACATCGTGGCCTTAGCCGGTGAACCCGGCCGCATCACCATCGCCACCAACATGGCCGGTCGTGGCACCGACATTCGCTTGCACCCCGACGTTGAAGCCCAGGGTGGCTTGCATGTGGTCATTGCCGAAGTGAATGAATCGGCGCGCATTGACCGCCAACTCGCGGGCCGCTGTGGTCGCCAGGGTGATCCGGGCAGTGTGTCGGTCTACCTGTGCCTGGAAGACAACTTGGCCAGCCGTTACATGCCTGTAGCCGTTCGTTCGGGCCTGCGTTGGCTGCATGGCTGCTCAGTGGAGTGGACTTCAGGGCTTGGCTTGCGGGCCTTTCAGTGGGCCCAGCGGCGCGCAGAGTCCGATGCCTTTGAGCGGCGCTTTTCGGTGCTGCGCCACGACGACTGGCTGGCCTCGGCCCTGCCATTTGAACAGCGGGGTGCGGCATGAGCACGCTGCCACCTTGGCCGCAGTGGCGCGAAAGCGCCGCCAAAGCGCTTGCGGCCATGCTCGGCGAGCTGGATGGCCTGCCGATCACCGGGGCCGAATTTTCGGTGCGGCTGTCGCCTGCGGGCATTGAATGCGGGCGCTGGCTGGCCGGATTTTCGCCGGTGGGCGTGGCCCCGGCACGCTTGCAGGGCCTGCCCGCGCGGCTGGGCCTGCCGGCGGCCGACGTCCAGTGGTTCACCGACGGTGTGGCGCGCGCTCGCCAGATCGGCCTGGCGCTTGAGCAAACGGCGGCGCAGGCGGTGGCCAAGGTCTACCTGGAGTGGCCTTTGCCCGCGCCCGACATGCGGCCGCTTGCGCCCGAACAGCGCCAGGTGGCGCTGCAAATTGCCTCGTGCAAATGGACCATCGAGGGCGATGCCGCAGCGCAGGGTGCGCCGCGGCAGACCGATTACTGGCGCCTGTCGGGCGTCGATGGGGCGGCCATGGTCGGACTCTTGCGCGAGCCGCAAGAGGTGCTGGACCAGGCGCAGCGCCAGGTCTATGCCGCGCTGGGTCAGGCCCTGCAATCGGCCCTGTATGCCGTGCCCGACTGGCGCGAGCCGCGTTTGCTCTTGGTGCGCGACACCGGCAGCGCCCGCCGTGGCGTGGGCCTGCGTTTTTATGGCAGCGGCCTGACGGTGGCCGCTGCGCTGGCGCCGCTCAAGCCCTTGTGGCGCGCCTGGAGCCTGCGCCTAGAGGCGCAACCCGAATTGCTTTCTTTCTGGGCCGATCAGGAGTTGGGCTGGCTGCATGCCGGGCTCGACGGTCAAGGTCAGCCTTTTGTCATTGTTTACGGGGCGATTGATCGCACCCAAGCCCGCGCCGTGCTCAAGGCCAGCGGGTCGGCTGCTCGGCAGCAAAGCACACTTGTGCAGGAAAACGTTCTATGAAAAAAACCAAACGCTGGATTCCCAACCGCATGCACCTCGCCTTTCGGCGCTCACGCAGCACGGTGGAGCGGCTCGAAGACCGCATCTTGCTTTCGGCCGAGCCTTTGATCCAATTCAACCGGGCCGACGGCGAGCAGCCGTTGGTGGTGGAGAACCTGGCGTACAGCGCCAACAAACGCACGGCCGATCCGCTCGATCTGGAGGCCATCTCCAGCATCGCCACCCTGATTGATTTGACGCGGCCGCAGTCGCAGCAAAGCAGCAAGCTCAACTGGGCGGGCTCGACCTCCTCGCTGCTCAAACTCAACTCCCAGTTGCAGGCCCTGGTACTCGACTTGGGCGACAGCGACAGCCAGATGAGTTTGAGCAACGACGGCAATGGCATGCTGCGCCTGTCGAGCATGGACGGTCCAACGCCCTATGAGTTCGTGTTTGCCAAACCCAGCAGCATTTTGGGCATACGCGGCGAAGGCGGCATCGACCGCCTGATCATCGACAACGTCGACCTGGGCACCACCAGCTTGTCGGTCGACGTCGAGTCCATTTCCATTCCCAGCACCAGCACGCTGACCAGCCAAAGCAATGTGCTGCTGATGGCCCGCGACAGCTTCGCGGGCGATCTGGGCCAGCTCACCGTAGGCGCCGACGATCTGGAGCTCAGCGCCAGCATCGATGTGGCCGGCACCGTGCAGGTGGTGGGCAATGTGGTGCTGGCCGCGCAGGTCTCGGTCGAGCTCGAGCAGGAGGTCACGCTGACCGGCTACTACGAGGTCAATGGCAGCACCACGGCGCGGGTGCGCGTGGCCGATGGCGCCAGCGTCACCGCCCAGAGCCTGGCGATGAGCGCGATCACCGAGTCGCGCTGGGCGCTGGCGGCCAACGACGGCTTGATTGGCGGCCGACTGGCCCTCGATCTGGTGCAGACCACCGAGGCGCTGGTGGAAGGCGGCGTGGACATCAGCGTGGCCCCCATGGCCGACGACGAGGGCAACCCGGGCGTGGGCCTGTTGATCGAGGCGGTTGACTGGACCGATGCCTCGGTCGTGCTCGACATGGCCGATGGCGAGATCACCGGCTTGAGCAAGGACACCCAGGCCGGCCAGGCGCTCGAGGGCTTTGAGCTGGGCTGGACGCAGATCGATGTGGTGCGCAAAACAGTCGCCGGACTCGGTGGCCAGGACAGCGTGGCCAATCCCACGCGCATCGGCAGCGCCGATGGCTTGGTGCACATTGCAGCGGCCAGCCTCGATGGCGCCGGCAACGAAGACGGCGAGAACGCCGGCATTTACGGCTCGGTGATGTCGTCCCTGGTGGGCTTGCACATCAGCAACATCGACCACGATGTGCAGGCCTTTGTGGCCAACTCCGCCCTGGAAGTGGGTGCGCTCAATGTCTATGCGCTCAACGAAACCAGCGCCCTGGCCAATGGCAAGATCGCCCGCAACAAGGTGGAAGGCAGCACCCAGGCCTGGGTCCAAGGCTCCGACCTCATCAGCATCGGCGCCATTGCCTTGATCGCCCAGGACCTGGCGAGTTTTACCGCCACCAGCGAAGGCTTTTCGGCCGACATCCCCAAGCTCGACACGCTCAAGGTGGGCATTGCCTCGACCACCAACACGGTCGATCGCAAGGTCTCGGCCTATTTGCTCAGCAGCACGGTCAGCGCCAGCGAGATGGCGGTGCTGGCCAGCAACGACAGCACCCTGAGTGTCTCGCTGGAGTCTATGGCGGTGTTTGACAGCGAGGCCACAGAAGGTGAAGCCCCGGCTGAAGGCGAAGGCGGCGCCTCTGGCATGCAGATGGCCTTTGGCGGCACCTTTGCGTGGAACCAGTTCAACGGCCAAGTGCTGGCCTATGTGGAAGACAGCACGCTGGAAACCACCGAGGGCGACCTGGCGGTGCAGGCGGTCAACAGCGCGGCGCTCGACGCCCAAAGCAAAGCCGGTACCGCCGTCAGTTCGGGCGCCGCTGCAGGCGCCTCGCTGGCCTTCAACGCGGTCGGCTGGGACATGGGCAATATTGCGGCGGCCGGTCTTAACAGCATTTTAGGCACCGACATCGGCGCCACCGCCTCGCCTTTGCTGACCCAGGCCTATGTGCGCGGCAGCGACCTGGCGGTGGCCGGTGAGATGAGCGTGAGCGCCGAAAACACCATGGGCATCGAGGCGCTGATCAGCAACGCTGCCGATGTGCTGGGCGGCGGTACCGGCCTGTCGGTGGGCGCGGCCATGATCTTGGCGAGCAACCGGGTGCGCTCGGACACCCGTGCTTTTGTCGACGGCAAGAAGCAGCTGGCCGGAGCCGATCAAGCGGTGCTTGATGTTGGCGGCGGCCTGACGGTGTCGGCCATTGACGATGCCGGCATCAGCGCCGACGTGGCCATGTCGTCCAATGTGGCGGGCGGCTCAGGCACGACGGTGGCCGCCGGCGGCGTGTTCTCACTCAACGATGTGCGCTCGCAGGTGGCGGCCGATGCCTGGAGCCTGACCCTGACCACCGAGGGTGACACCTCGATCACCGCCTCGGCGACCGCGCAGATCTCGGCCACCTTGAGCGGCGAGGTCGTGGCTTCGGCTGAAGAAGCGGGTGCGGCCGATGAAGCTGCGGACGAGCCGGCGGCGGATGCAGGTGCTGGCGCCGATACCGAATCGGGTGAAGCCGGCGGTGGTGGCGCCACCTCGGTGGCGGCCAACGGCTTGATTGCCACCAACCGCATCCTGATCGATGCCGACGCCTCCCTGCGCGACAGCCTGGTCACTGTCAGTGGCAGCCTGGGCGTGGAAGCCGAGAACACCGCCACGATCGATGCTGAGAACACCGCCAGCACCGAAAGCGCGGGCGTGGCCGCCGGCGTGGTGCTGGCTTTCAACACCATCGGCTGGAAGCCACAAAACATTTTCTCGGCCGCCATCGACACCCTGATCGGCACCGACGGCTTGGGTCAGACCGACAGCGCCCAATCCAGCGCAGAGATCACCAACACCACGCTCGATGTGGGTGAAGACCTGACGCTGACGGCTGTGACCGTCCCGCAAATCAACGCCTCGATTGAAAACACCGTGCAGTCCAGCGGCGGTGTGGCGGTGGGCCTGACGCTGGCCTCCAACCTGGTCAGTGCCGATGCGCATGTGCAGCTCACGCCCAAAAACGAAGCAGGCGTGATGGAGTTGCCCGATGACACGGTGTTTGCCATTGGCGGCCATGTGCTCATCAAGGCCAGCGACACCTCGGGCATCGTCGCGCGCATCGGCGCAGCCACGGGCAGCGAAGGCCAAGCCGCTGTGGGCGCGCAACTGGTGCGCAACGATGTGCGAAGTACCGTCAACACCCTGGTCGACAGCGCGGCGATCGAGGCCGAAGGCGATGTGACCCTGCTGGCGCGCGGCTCGGCCAGCATCACGGCCTTGCTGTCGGACCAGGAACTGCCTGAACTCAAAGAGGCCGATCCGGCCGACGAGGAGGCTGCAGCTGACGAGGAGGCCTTGGCAGAAGAAGCGGCCGCCGAGGAGGAGGCCGCGCTCGAGTCGGTCGCCGACGAAGAAGCGTCGATCGAAGAGCTGGCTGCCGCCGAAGAAGAGGCAGCGGCCGAAGAAGAGGCTGCAGCTGCCTCCATGGCCTTCAAGGGCCTGATTGCCACCAACCTGGTGCTCTCCGATGTGCGCGCCACGGTGCTGGACAGCGACATCAGCGCCGGCGGCGACTTGATTGCGCGTGCCCGCAACGCAGCGCACATCGAGGCAGAAAACACCGCCAAGGCCGATGCCGATGGCGCGGCCGTGGGCGTGACCCTGGCCTTCAACACCATCGGCTGGCAGGCGCAGAACGTGCTGTTCAACGCGCTCGATGCGCTGCTGGGCACCAGCATAGGCAATGAGCAACCGGCGCAGATTTTGGCCACCGTCTCGGGCTCTAACTTGGCCGCAGGCGGCGACCTCTCGGTCGAGGCCGAGGCCAAGGAGCAGATCAGCGCGATCATCGTCAACGAGGCCAATGCCGCCGGCGCGAGCGTGGCCGCCGGCATGGTGCTGGCCAGCAACTTGCTGAGCGCGCGCGCCCGTGCCACGGTGGCCCCGGCGCTTCAGGCTGAAGAAAAAGTCAGCCTGAGCGCGGGCGGCAGCATCACCGTCAGCGCGCTTGATGAGGCCGGCGTTACCGCCAATGTGAGCATGGTCGCCAGCAGCGGCGGCTCGGCCGCAGTCGGCGGCCTGGTGGTGCGCAACGATGTGCGCAGCGACGTGTTTGCCGAGGTCGATCGGGTGCAGGGCGAGGCTGGCGAAGACTTCACCGTGCTCGCGCTCGAGTCGGCCAGCATCGAGGCCACGCTCAGCGGAGAAACCAAATCTCTGGCAGCGGCCGAAGAACCGGCTGAAGATGCGGCCGAAGATCCGGCAGCTGATGCAGGTGCTGATGCAGGTGCCGAAGCAGGAGCCGAAACCGCTGCGGCCGCCGGCAGTCCGCTGGCCGTCAACGGACTGATCGCCACCAACCTGGTGCTCAGTTCGGCCCAGGCCCGGATCACGCACAGTGAGCTGAGCGTCGATGGCAATCTGGCGGTGCAGGCCGACAATATTTCGACCATCACGGCCGACAACTCGGCCAGCCTGGAGTCCGATGGCACGGCCGTCGGGGTCACCCTGGCTTTCAACACCATAGGCTGGAAGCCGCAGAACTTGTTTGCCAACGCGATCGACGCCTTGCTGGGCACCGACGCGCTGGGTCAGGAGCAGCCTGCGGTGGTCAGCGCGTTGGTGCTGGCCACCACCTTCACCGTGGGCGGCGATGTGGCGGTGCAGGCCGGCGGGCTCGACGAAGAAGAAGACGCGCCGGTGGGCTCCACCATCAGTGCCACCATCAGCAACGAAAGCACGGCCAACGGCGCCAGTGCCTCGGCCAGCTTTGTGCTGGCCAGCAACAAAATCAGCACCACCAGCCAGGCCTGGGTGGGCCCGCTCACCCCCGCGCAAGCGGCCATCGACGGCGCCACGGCAGCCATCGACATGGCGCTGCTGGTGGGCGGCAACATGGACGTCTTGGCGACCGATGCCGGCACCATTGAAGCCGAAGTGACCATGGCTGCCACCAGCGGCGGCGGCACCGCAGTGGGCGGCGTGGTGGTCATGAACGACCTGCGCGGCGTGGTGCTCGCTGCCGTCGACCGGGTGGACTTGACGGCCGCCGGCGACGTGACGATCTCTGCCACCGAAGCCTCCAGCCTGAGCTCGGTGCTCTCGGGCAGCACCGAAAGCCCGCCCGAAGACCCCGACGCAGCCGACGCCGAAGCCGACGCGGGTGCAGATGCGGGTGGCGCGACCGGTGCAGCGGGTGGCGCTGGGGGCGCCGCAGCCGCCAGCCCCATGGCCATCAATGCCCTGATTGCCAACAACGTGGTGCTCGGCTCGAGCCGCGCCTTGCTCACGCGCAGCGCGGTGCAAGCCGATGGCAGCCTGACGGTGCAGGCCGACAACGCCTCCGAGATCACCGCGGAAAACACCGCCACCATGAGCTCGGGCGGCTCCGCAGTCGGTGCCACCCTGGCTTTCAACACCATGGGCTGGGAATCGCAGAACGTGCTGTTCAAGGCGGTCGATGCGCTGGTGGGCTCGGAGATCGGTGACGAAGATCCGCTGGTCGCGCTGGCCAAGCTCGAGACGGTCGAGCTCGACATTGGCGGCGACCTCAACGTGCTGGCCAGCATGCAGGCCACGCTCACGGCCACGACCAGCAACGAGGCCAGCAGTGAAGGTGCGGGCGCGGCCGCCAGCATCGTGCTGACCTCCAACATGGTCAGCACCGACGCGCAGGCCTTTATCTTGCAGCCCGAAGACAGCGAGGACTTCGCCCTGAACGTGGCCGGTGCGGTGACAGTGCAGGCCGACGACGCGCCGGCCATCGTGGCCGACACCGTGGTCACCGCCACCTCCAGCGGCGAGGCCGGTGAGGAGGAGGGCGACGGCGACTACCTTGATGTGACCTACCGCAGCGGCGAGGGCGAGGTGGAACTGGCCTTTGGCGACCAGGTGATGGTCGAAGACGGCCACGAGGCTGGCGGCAACAGCGGCCGCATCTACCGCTACATGGGCGCGGGCGAGACGCTGGATCTGTCTGAGGTGAACTACGAGATCAGCGGCCTGTGGTACGAGCTGCTCCCGCCCAAGGGTTTTGTCGGCGATGTGCTGACTTTCCTCGACTCGGCCATGCCCTCGATCGAGCGCGAGATTGTGCTCACCACCATCCCCATGGGCGGGGTGGAAAGCGATGTGGGCTTCAAGCTTGGCGCGGGCTGGGGCGAGCTCAGTGTGGGTGACTTCTTGAGCGGGGTCAACGGCGACAAAAAGGGCGGCTTGACCGCCACCGAGCAGGGCATCACCCTGGATACCGGCTCGCTCCTGGGCCGCGCCGGCCCCGAGCTCAGTCTCGAATTGATCTTCCCCAACCCCGAGCTGCCCTACTACAGCTACGAGGAGGTGCTGGGCACGCTCACGCACGGCGGCGAGTCCCACGACTGGGGCGTGCGCGCAGCGGTCGGCTGGCCCGATGCCAAGCTGTTTGACCTGATCAACCTGCCCGCCTTGATTGAGGGGCGCTTTGAGCCGCTGCTGCCCGAGTTCACCGCCTCGGTCTTCTTTGGCGACCTGGAGATCGATTCGCTGACCTTCCTGCCCGCGCAGTTTGTGGTGCAGCTGCCCACGGTGCGCGTGACCGTGTTGGGCAAGCCGGTGGAGTTGGTTTACAGCAGCGAAATCGTGATCGACACGCCCGACTACTTGCAGGAGTTTGTCGACGAAGAGCTCGAACCGCTGAGGGTCGAGATCCCGTTGATGGATCTGGATGCGCTGATGAAGGTGCAGGGCCTGGAAGACCGGTCAGAAGACTACTGGGACGATGCACTGGTCATCGATGTCAGCAACCCTGAGCTGCCTTATTTCGAAGAAGAGTTCATCTTCACCACGGTGGAGATGGGCGGCCAAGAATGGGACGTGGGCCTGAAGGTCGGCGCCGGCTGGCAAGACACCACGCTGCTGGACATGCTCACCGGCGAGGCCAAGCCGTCAGGCATCAGCGCCTTGGAGACGGGCATCAAGATCCAGGCCGGTGCCACCGAGATCCTGGGCTACAACGTGCAAGGCCCCGAGCTCAATTTGGAGCTCATTTTGCCCAACCCCGAGCTGCCTTACTACGAGTACCGCTACGCCCTGGGCCAGGTGCCGCTGATCCCGCCGGTTGCCGAAGAGCCTCCCCCAGCCGAGGAAGTGACCGAGGAAGCGGTTGCAGCCGAGGAGGAGGCCAAGGCAGGCGAAGAAGCCGCCGCAGGCGAGGAAGCGAGCACCGACGAAACCACGCCCACCGAAGAGCTCGCCGAGCCGGTCATGGTCGACTGGGGCCTGGAGCTGGCGGTGGGCTGGCAAGACACCTTGCTGCTGGACCTGATCGACATGGAGGCTTGGTTGCAGGGCGATTTTGAGATGCAGCTGCCTGAGCTCGATTTGCGCCTGTATGTGGACCTGCCCGAAGACGGCAGCACCATGGCGCCCTTCCTGCCCGAGTTCTTTGACGTCGCGCTGCCGTCCTTCAAGCTCACTTTGCTGGGCACCGAGATGGCGCTGGGTTTTGGCACGTCGATGACCTTCAAGACGCCCGACACCTACGCCGCCTACATCGACAAGAACCTGCCCAGGGGCCAGGCCAGCCTGCCGGGCTTGGACCTGGACGTCGGGCTCGATGCCCTGATCAATGGCACCGAGGTCAGCCTGGATGAAATGATGTTCGTGCCCACGGGCCAGGAGCTCGTGGTCGATGTCACCGACGTCGATTCGGTCTACGAAGCCCTGCTCGAGGTGATTCAGATCATCCCTGGCAATTACGCGCTTGCCGAGCCCAAGATCCAGGGCCTGGTGTTTGGCATTCCGATCGAGTTCGATGTGCCGATCGACAACTTCTCGAGCGAGTGGCTGGGTTTTACCCTCACCGAGTTTTCGCTTGAAGATGTGCTGCCCGAGAGCGTGTACAGCCTGATCGAGCCCTTTGTCGACACCGAGTCTGACACTGTTGAATTCGAGCTGCCCACGGTGGACCTGGGCGCAGTTGGACCGGCCATTGGCGACCTGCCTTATTTTGAAGAGTCGGTGTCTATCGACCTGGGCAGCGAGGACGAGCCGCTGGAATTTGGCATCAAGGTCGGTGCGGGTTGGAAAGACACCACCCTGGCCGACATGCTGCTGTCCGAGTCCGTGGAAGCTGGCATCGTGCCGCTGGATCTGGGTGTGCGCTTTCAGTCGCCCGGCATCGCCATCACGGTGCCCATGCTCGACATCGGGCCCTACACCTTGCAGGGTCCGGCGCTGGACATCGAGCTCATCCTGCCCGAAGTCGATCTGCCGTATCTGGCGTACCAGCAAGCCCTGGGCAAGCTCAATGTGCAGGCGCAGGATCAGGAGGCCGGCGAGACCCTGCCGGTCACCGAGGTGAACTGGGGCCTGGAGCTGGCTCTGGGCTGGCAGGACATGCAGCTGACCGATTTGGTCAACATGGAAGCCTGGCTCGAGGGCGATTTCTCGGTGGCCATGCCCGAGATGGATTTGCGGCTTTATGTGGACTTGCCAGAGGGCGACGACCTGCCCGAGATCAAGGCCTTTTTGCCCAAGTACTTCGACATTGCCTTGCCAAGCTTCAAGGCGACGATTCTGGGCAAAGAGCTGGCGATTGGTTTTGGCACCACGCTGCGCTATGAAACGCCCGAAGTCTATGCCGACTACATCGACGAGGCGCTGGCGCCGGTCAAGGCCAGCTTGCCGGGCATCGACCTCGATGCAGCCATCGATCTGCTGATTGCAGGCGAGGACCTCGACGCTGAGGCGCTCAAAGACTTGCTCTACACACCCAGTGACGAGGCCATCGAGGTCGATCTGACCGACCTCGATTCGGTCAACGATGCTTTCGAGACCCTGATCCAGGTCATCCCCGAGCGCTATCGTGTTGCCGACCCGACCTTCAGCGGCAAGATTTTTGGTGTCGAGATTGACTCCACGATCCCCCTGAGCCAACTCGCGCCCGAACTGGTCGAGTTCAGCCTGTCGGAGATCTTGCCCGAGAGCGTGTACCAGCTGATGGAGCCTTTCATCCGGCCCATGGGTTCGGACGAAGACCCGGTGCTGATCACCCTGCCAGAGCTGGAGCTGCCCGACATCGGCCCCAGCGTGCCCTTTGTCGAGCAGTTTGTCGATATGCTCAAGACCCTGCCGAGCGAGGTGCGGCTGTTCAACCCCACGGTCTCGGCGGCTTTGCTGGGCATTTCGATTGAGCAGACCTTGCCGCTGACCGAGGTGGCGCAGCTGATCGCCGACGAGCTGGGCATCGAACTCTTTAGCTACGAGGTCAATGAGGACGACCCCAGCGAGAGCTACATCGAGTTCAGCATCCTCGAGGTGATGGACCAATTGCCCGAGACGCTGCAGGACATTCTGGGCTATCTGATCGACGACGAGGAGCCCGAAGAGGGCGAAGAGCCCAAGGCGCCCATGGAGCTGCGGGCCGTCGAGCTGGACCTGGGCGACTTCACGCCGGCGGGCATGCAAAAGTACGTGCCCTACGTCAAGCTGGGCACCGCCTTGCTCAACAAGCTCGGCCTGAAACTGCCCTTCCTCAACCTGGACCCGCAAAGCAGCGACCCGGTGGCCGAGGCCGAAACCGGCGATGCCGGTGGCGACGATGTACCGCCCGAGACCGAGACCGAGGTCGTGGACGGGGTGACCATGACCTGGACCACGGCCGAAGCTGCGCTGGAGGCGGCCGATGCCGTCAATGAGGTGCAAAAGCTGTCGCTGGACATCGATGCCAGCCTGGGGCTGGGCAGCGAGCGCAGCTTCAAGCTCGTGTTGGGCAAGAGCAAGGTCACCGATGCGATTGCGGTGCTGCCCCTGGGCGGCACGGCTGTGGCCGAGCAGCAGCAGATCACGGTGCTGCAATCCGATGTGAACAAGCGCTTTGCGCTCAAGATCGGCAACTGGACCTCGTCCGAGATCATCTACTCGGGCAATCCCGAGTTTGACGCCAAGAAAATCAGCGACGCACTGGCCACGCATCCCGATATCGTCAGCGCCAAGGTGCGCTACGGCACCGATGCGCAAAGTCGGCGCACCTTCACCATCGACCATGTCACCGAGACCGCAGCTTCGCCCAATTTGGCGCAGTTGCAAGTGGTGCCCGGCACTGCCGGCAAGTTGGCTTTTGCCACGAGCACGCTGCGCGATGGCAGCAGGGCCCACACCGCGGCCAACCAGGCGGCGCTGATCCAGGCCGCGCTCGACAAGACCTTGGGCTCAGGCCTGGTCACCGTGAGCACCGGTGCCGAGGGCGACTATCTGCTCACCATGAGCGGCCGCTATGCCAACATCAACCTGGACCAGCTGCAGGTGCGCGATGCAACGGCCGGCGTCAAGGCCAGCACCGCCACCCAAACCGAGGGCAAGGCCGCGACCGGCCCGAGCTACCTTATTGATTTGCAGGCCCAGGCCGATCAGGAATTGTTCGATTTGCGCTTGACCCTCGCGGGCGTCGAATACACGGTGGACGATGTGGCCGTCGGCGTGACCGCCAGCCAACTCGCGTCCAAGCTCGCCTCGGCCACCGATGCCGACGGCAAGACCCTGCTTGAAAACGGCATCAAGAAGCCCACCGTCAAGCTCGGCAGCGAGTCGGGTCAGTGGGTGGTGGCTTTTGCCGCCGGCACGGCCGATGTCGAGATCCAGACCAACTTGAAGAAGCCCCCGGTCGAGGAGGCGGGCCCCGATGCGGGCACGGACACTGGCACAGAGACCGGCACGGATGCAGGCACCGACGCGGGCACGGACACCGGCACAGACACCGGCACAGACACCGGAACAGACGCCGAGACCCCGGCCGAGCCCGAGCTCGACTGGGTCGATGCCACTCAGCTGGTCGCCCGCGTGGAGGGCGTCTCCGAGCTGCAGGTGCTCGATCTGAATGTGGCCCCCGGCACGCTTGGGGCCGACTCGGTCTTCAGCTTGGCGCTGGGCAAGACCAAGATCACCGACCCGATCGCGCTGCTCAGCCTGGGCGAGAAAACCAATGAGCAGCAGGTGCTCAAGATCATCAACACCCAGGCCAATGTCAACAAGCGCTTTGTGCTCAAGCTCGGTGACAAGACCTCGGCGCCGCTGAACTTTGCCAACAGCCCGCTCAAAGACGCTGAGACCATCCGCGCGGCGGTGGCCGGACTGCTGGGCGTGTCTGCGCCCAAAACCGGTGGACCGATCTCGGTCACCTGGAGCACGTCCAACAACGTCAGCACCTTCACCATCGGCTTCAGCGGCTCGCTGGCCGCCCGCGACATCGGCCAGATCACGGCCGAGCGGGTGCCAGTGGTCAGTGCCAGCCTGGCGCCCAACACCCTGGCTTTCAACACCCAGACCCTCGAAGAGGGCAACGCGGGCTACACTCGCGAAGACCAGGCGGCGCTGGTTCAGGCCGCGCTCGACAAGACCTTTGGCGAAGGCCAGATCACCGTCTCGGCGGCCGAAGACGGCAGCTACCTGCTGGTCATGGACGGGCGCTACGCCAACGCCAACGTCGAGCAGATGCGCGTCATCACCGACGCGGCTGCGGCTGCCTTTGCTCAAGGCAAGGTCAGCACGCTGCGCGAGGGCAGCACGGTGGCCGTCAACCAGGGCTACAGCGTCACCTTCACAAAGACCTACGGCGCGCAGCGCTTCCAGCTCTATGTGAGCAGCGACAAGGACTTGCCGGCCACACCGTTCCACTACAACTGGGCTGAGAACCCGGCCAACACCATCCGCGACCTCAAGGCCGAGTATGTCCGGGTGCTCAACACGCCCCAAGCTGCGCTGGGGATGGTGGTCACCGCCGATGACATCCAGGTCACGCGCGACGCGAGCTACAAGGGCCAGGGCAACCGCTACCTGGTCGAGCTGGTCGGCCAGTTGGCCGGCAAGAGCGTGCCCGGCCTGAGCATGTCCTCGGAAAAGCTGTCCTTCAAGTTTGCCAGCACCCAGGCGGGAGCAAACCGCACCGACGAGACCCAGCGCATCGACATCGCACACCGGGGCTCGGGCACTTTCACCTTGAGCCTGGCCCACGAAGGCCAGACCTACACCACCGACGCGCTCGAACTGGGCGCGAGCGAGCAGCAGGTGCAGGCTGCGTTGAACCGCGCCCTGGGCGATGTGGGCAGCGTCACCGTCACCGCGCCCGCAGAAGGCAGCTACCTGGTCACCTTTGGCGGCGCTCTGTCCGGCAAGAACTTGGCAGCGCTGACGGCGCTCACCACCACAGACCCGGCCCGCTTCATCCAGACCCAGCAGCAGGGCCAGCGCGGCGTGGGCGCGACCTATTCCATCGACTTGCAGGCGCCCGAGGGCACGACCGATTTCAACGCGCAGGTCGAGCTCAATGGCGTTGTCTACACCGCCGAATCACTGGCCGTGGGCTTGACCGCTGCGCAGCTGCGCACGCAGTTGCTGGGCGCGCAGTCCGAAGAGGGCGAGGCGCTCGATGCCTCTGGCTTGACCCTCACCGTCAAGGACGGCGAGGGGGCTGGCCAGTGGACGGTGTCTTTTGGCATGACCAGCGAGGGCTTGACCGCCTCAGGCCTGCGCACGGCCCTGATCGCGCCTGATGAAGAAGCACCCGCCGAGCCCGGGGAAGAGGAGCCGGCCGAGCCCGTGAAGGGCGCCATGGCCGTGGGCGGCCTGGTGGTGCGCAACGATGTGCGCGCCGTGGCCCAGGCCTACATCCGCTTTGCCCAGCTCACCGCCGGCTCGGTCAGCGTGGCCGTGTCGGAAGCAGCCAGCATCGAGGCCAGCCTGGAGGCGGTGGCCGAGGCCAGCGGCGGCACGGGCAAAGGCCTGGCCGTGGGCGGGGCGATCGCGACCAACCTCATCCTCAACCAGTCGGCGGCCTTCATCTCGGACAGCAGCATCACCACCGAAGAGGACGGCGTCAGCGTCGAGGGCAGCAACACCGCCAGCATCAGCGCCACCAACAACAGCGCGATCAGCTCGGACGGCACCTCGGTGGGCGTGACGCTGGCCTTCAACACCATCGGCTGGCAGGCGCAAAACGTGCTCTTTGCAGCCATTGATGCCCTGGTGGGCAGCGAGATCGGCGATCAGGAGAAATCGCAGGTCAAGGCCTATTTGCACAACACCGACGTCGATTCGGCGGGTGCTGTGGTCGTCAACGCCAGCAACGAAGCCGAGATCTTTGCGCAGATCCGCAACGAGGTCGCCTCGGCCCTGCCCGAGCCTGATCCGGCCGCTGGCGCCACCGGCGTGGGCACCGGTGCCGCAGCCGGCCCGCAAAAGAGCGTGTCGGCCGGCTTTGTGCTGGCCAGCAACATGGTCAGCAGCGGCGCCTTGGCCACCATCACGCACGACAAGCTGGCCACCCTGCGCGACCTCACTGTGGGCGCAGGTGGGCTGAGCGTGGAGTCCGTCGACGATGCGCGCATCGTCTCCAAGGTCGACCTGTCGGTGGTTTCGGGTAACGAGAGCGAGCTGACCATGGCCGTGCGCGCCTTCGTCAACCTGTTTGGCGTGACCTACACCGACATGTCCGGCACCCAGCGGGTGATCCTGGGCGACCGCGTGCGCGTGGGCGGCCCCACCTACACCACCTTCGACCGGCCCGAGACGGTGACCGCCGGTGACCGCATCGAGCTCAAGTCCAGCCTGGGCGGCGGACAGGCGGGTGACCTCTACGAGTACATCGGCGAGGAAGACCTGGAGGCGCCGCGCCTGGACAAGACCGACTACAGCGACACCGAGCTGTGGCGCCAGATCCAGGGCTCGGCCGACACCACCTATGTGTTCAAGGGTTCATCCTCAATCTTTGATTTGGGCAGCGAAGACTTCAACGATTCCAGCCGCTGGCTGGCGATCGACCTCGATGGACTGGTCGACACGGCTGCAGCTGCCATCGAGGCGGCGGCCACGCTCAAGGGCAGCGTCACCGGCGGCGATTCGGGCGCTTCGGCCTTTGGCGGCCTGGTGGTGCGCAACGATGTGCGCAGCGATGTCGACGCCCTGGTTGACGGCTTTGCGATGGAGGTCACCGGCGATGTGAGCATCACTGCCACCGAGTCGGCCGTCATCTTGGCGCAAGACAACAGCACGGTGGAGGCCAAGACCACCGGCGTCAATGTGGTGGTGGCCACCAACACCATCCTGGGCGGGGCCAATGCGGTACTGCGCAACAGCACCTTGGTGACCTTGGCCGAAGAGGTGGACGAAGAGGTGGCCGAGGAGGCCCCCGCGGATGAAGCGGCAGCCGAAGACGGCGCGGCCCTTGCTGAGGCCTCCGCTGACGACGCCGCTGCGACCGACGAAAGCGCTGCGGCCGGTGAGGGCGAGGAAGCCGCCGCCGAGCCCATGACCGGCAGCGTGACGGTCAAAGCCGAGAGCGTGGCCTTCATCCTGGCCGAGGTCAACAGCTCGGTCAAGGCGTCGACCTCGGTCGGTGTGGTGATGGCCTTCAACACCATCGGCTACACACCGCAAAACGTGCTCTACAACATCGCGGACGGCGTGCTGGGCACCAGCCTGGCCGGCCAGAACACCTTGAGCACCACGGCGCGCATCGAGTCGACTCCGCTGGAGTTGGCCGGCGCCCTGGATGTCGCCGCCGAATCGGACGGCCAGATCCAGGCCATCATCGTCAATTCGGCATTGGCGCTCGATGTCAGCACCAAGGCCGACAGCAAGGCGATTACCGTCGCGCCGGTGATCGCGATGAACAAGATCGCCGCCAACACCGACGCCACCGTCGACAAGACCGCCACGGTGGCGGCCGATGGCGACGTGACCATCCAGGCCAGCGGCAACACCCGTATCGAATCCGAAGTGGCCGCCAGCGCCATCGGCATCTCGGCCAGCACCAGCGGGGCCAGCAAGTCGGTCTCGGTCGGTGTGAGCCTGAGCCGCAACGACGTTCAAAACGATGTCAATGCTTTTGTGCGTGGCACCTCGTTGACTGCACCCTCGGAGCTGACGTCGGCCAATGGCAATGTGCTCATCAGCACCGAGCGCGGCTCGGCCATCGTGGCCAACGGCCGCGCCACGGCGGTGGCGATTTCGGCCAGCCTGTCCAGCGGCGCCACCGCAGTCTCGGGTGCGGGCACGCTTGCGCTCAACCGCATCACTGGCAGTTCGCAGGCCTATGCGCAGTGGGCCGACATCGTCACGGGCGCGCCCGTGGATCCAGACGCCGAAGCGCCCGCTGAGGAGGGCGCCGATGCTGGTACAGATACAGGCACCGAAGCAGTCAGCCCAGACGAGGAACTGGCCGACGCCCCCAGCACCGGTAACGTCGAGATCAAGGTCACCGACGATGCCCACATCAGCGCCTACCTGCGCTCGGTGGCCGCTTCCGTGTCCTTCGGCATGTCGGGCTCGTCCAAGGCCGCCGCCGTGGGCCTGTCGGTGGCGCGCAACCTGATCGGCATGGCGCCCACCCAGGTCAGTTACGACTACGCGGCCACCGCCTACGACAAGGACAACAAGCTCACCGAGCTGGTCAAGGGCAAGCGCGTGCTGCTCGACTCGGCCTTGATGGGCAACGACATCTACGAATACGTCGGCGACAAGTACACCGACGATGACGGCATCGACCTGGTCAACCAGAACTACTCTGACGAGAGCCTGTGGCGCCTGGTCAGCTACAGCGCCTCTGTGGTCAACACCCGGGCGCAGCTGGTGCACAGTTCCGTGGAGGCCAGTGGCGACCTGAACATCGAGGCCGTCAGCAGCGCCCGCATCGAGGCCACGGTGCTGGCCGCCGCCGCTGCGGTGGGCGCGAGCGCCAGTTCCTCGGCCTACAGCCTGAGCGCCGCCGGCGCCTATGCCGAAAACCGCATCAACGCCAGCTTGCAGGCCGGCGTGCTGGGCAACCCGGCCGATCCTTTGACGCTGGAGGCCGAGTCCATCACGGTGCGCGCAGAAAACCTGGCCACCATCGACGCGATTACCGGCGCGGCAGCCCTGTCGGCCTCGCTCTCAGGTGCCGGCACGGCCGCTTCGGTGGCCATTGGCCTGTCACTGGCCTTCAACAGCATCGATGCCGACACCCTGGCCGATGTGGTGGGCGCCGACCTGGTGGCCCGCAGCGGCTCGGTCGAGCTGCGCGCGATTTCCGCAGGTGTGGACCGCAAGGAGCTCGACTACGACGCGATGAAGCAAGCCGGCTTGACGGCCGACGCGCTCAACGCCCTGGCCAATGCCGGCAAGAAGACGAGCTACAGCAGCGACGAAGACCAGAGCTGGGACTACAGCACCAGCGACGGGGTAGTCGAGCTGCGCAAGATCCAAACCGGCAGCGTGCTGGGCATCACCACCAGCCGCATGCCACGGGTGCGGGTGGATGCGCTCAACGATCAAGGCGAGCCCACCGGTGACTACACCATCTACGAACTCGACGACAGCGATCTGCTCTACGGCACTGTGGACCTAGCCGAGTTGCAGGGTCTGAGCCAGGACGAGATCGAGGACAGTGGCACTTGGAGCGTCGTCTCCACCGACGCGCAGACCGTCAAGACCGGCTACACCGTGCGCGTGGCCGAAGGCCACACCGCCGGCGGCGAGGTCGGCCGGGTCTATGTGTTTGGCGGCGTGGAGGAAGACTACACCACCGAAGACGGTGAGCGCATCGAAGGCAAGACCTGGCGCCTGGTCAAGACGGGCGATGTGGTGCTGGTGGCCAGCAACCACATGGAAGAGTCGACGCTGGGCCCGCCCAAGGAAAGCGGCCTGGCCGGCAAGCTGTTCCGCTACCAGGGCGCCTCGCAGCGCATCGACCTGTCAACCGTCGAACTCGAAGACGCCCCCGATTGGGAGGCGCTCTCGGTCGAGGAAGACGTGGAGCTGTGGAAGGAAGACTACAGCAACACCGACCGCTGGCGCCTGGCCAGCGACTTTGCCAACCCCGAGCTGCAGCCCAAGCTGGTTGAGGCACTGCAAGAAGCCGGGGTGGAACTGCCCACGCTCGACGAGGTGCACGCGGCCTATATGTACCGCAGCACCGAGGGCCTGAGCTGGGACTACACACAAGAAGACGGTGTGCAAACCCTGCTCAAGGGCGACCGGGTGGCCATCCTCTTGGGCGAGGACGCCGGCAAGGTCTATGAATACAAGGGCGAATTGCCGCTCGATGACCTCACGCTCGATGAGGAGGCCATCGCAGAAGGCGGCGCCGACGCCGCCGCCGATGAGGCGCTCGACGGGCTTGAATTTGATCTGTCTGAGGAAGACTTCGAAGACACCGACCGTTGGGAAGAGGTCAAGGTCAATGGCTACCGCCTGAGCAAGGGCGACACCGTGCGCGTGGCGCGCGGCCACGAGGGCGGCGGCGAGGAAGACCGCATTTACCGCTACGTGGGCGTCAACAACCTGCTGTTCTTGGCCGACGAGGACTACTCCGACGAATCGCGCTGGCAGATGATGCCGGTCGAGGTCACGGTCTCGGTGGTCGAAGAGGGCAAGCGCTGGAAGCTGGTCGATGCGGCCGGCAAGAGCTACACCCTGACCTTCAACGAGGCCCCTGCCGGCTCCTCGGCGGCCTCGACCGCGGTGGTGGCGCGCAACAGCATCAACGCGGTGTCGGTGGCAGCGTCGGCGGCCATCGGCATCAGTGGTGGTGGCACCGGTCTGGCGTTTAGCGGTGCGGGCGCGGTGGCCCTGAACACCATCAGCGGCTCGACCGACGCCTTGCTGCGCGCCGGCTCGGCCAGCGCCGAAGAGGGCGACGTGGTGCTGCAAGCGAGCAGCGACAAGAGCATCAGCGCGACGATTGCCGCCCTGTCGGTGGCCATTGCCGGCGGCAGCGGCAACGGTCTGGGCGCGTCCATTGGCATTGCAGTGGCCCGCAACCTGATTGGCCAGGAAGGCTTTGGCCGGGTGGGTGAGGATTCGATCGCCACCGTGCGCGCCCTCGTCATCGATTCGGACATCACCACCGGCGGCGTGCTGGATTTGCGCGCCGATGCGCGGCAGGTCATCAACTCTCTGGTGGTCTCGGGCTCGGCGGCCGTGGGCATCGGCGGCGGCAATGGCCTGGCCGCCAGCGGCTCGGGCGTGTGGGCCGAAAACCAGATCGGCACCCGCGTCCATGCCGGGGTGAGCACCGCCACCGAACTGGGCGAGCGGCCCAGCGACATCGAGGCCGGCGAGGTGCTGGTGCAAGCCACCGACCGCTCGTCCATTCGCTCCTTTGCCGGCGCCGCCTCGCTGGCTGCCGCTTTTGGTGGCAGCGTGGGCGCGGCCCTGTCGATCGGGGTTTCGCTGGCGCGCAACATCATCGACGGCTCGGTCATTGCTTCGCTCGACGGTGCCACGCTGAGCTCTGGCGGCACCGTGTTGGTACAGGCCCTGTCCGATGCCGATATCCAGGTCTTCGGCCTGGCGGCCTCGGTGGCC
>CAMDFT010000024.1 GCA_945897795.1 Limnohabitans sp. Rim8
GCCACCGAAATGTCGTGGATTTCGTTGTTGGCAAACAATCGGTCGCGGTCCACTTCCCAAGTGTTGAGCACCTTGCCGCGCAGGGGCAAGATGGCTTGGCACTCTTTGTTGCGGCCCATCTTGGCGCTGCCGCCGGCCGAGTCGCCCTCGACCAAAAACACCTCGTTGTGCAAAATGTCTTTGCTCTCGCAATCGGTCAGCTTGCCGGGCAGCACCGCCACACCTGAGCTCTTGCGCTTTTCAACCTTCTGGCCCGCTTTTTGGCGGGTTTGCGCGGCCTTGATGGCCAGTTCGGCCAGCTTTTTGCCGTAATCCACATGCTCGTTGAGCCAGAGTTCGAGCGCCGGGCGCACGAAGCTCGAGACCAAACGCACCGCGTCACGCGAGTTCAGCCGCTCTTTGATTTGGCCCTGGAATTGCGGGTCGAGCACTTTGGCTGAGAGGACGTAGCTGGCGCGGGCGAACACGTCTTCGGGCATGAGCTTGACGCCCTTGGGCAGCAAGCCATGCAGCTCGATGAAGCTCTTGACCGCCGTGAACAAACCATCGCGCAAGCCGCTGTCGTGCGTGCCACCCGCGCTGGTGGGGATCAGGTTGACGTAGCTCTCACGCACCGGCGCACCGTCTTCGGTAAAAGCCACCGCCCAAGAAGCGCCCTCGCCTTCGGCAAAGCTGTCGTGGTTCGCATCGGCAAAGCCTTCACCTTCAAAAATAGGGATGACCGGGTCGCCGTTCAGGGTTTGCGTCAGGTAGTCGCGCAAACCAGCTTTGTATTGCCAATGCTGGGTTTCTTTGGTTTTTTCATTCACCAAGGTCACCGTCACGCCCGGCATCAGCACCGCCTTGCTGCGCAGCAGGTGCGTCAGCTCGTTCATGGGCAGGGCGCTGGACTCGAAGTATTTGGCGTCGGGCCAGGCACGCACGGTGGTGCCTTGTTTGCGGTCGCCTTCGCCCGACTTGCGGGTCACCATCTGTTCGGTCACATCACCGCCCGAAAACACCAGGCTGGCCACTTGCCCTTCACGGTAGCTGGTCGCTTCCAGCCTTTTAGACAACGCATTGGTCACCGATACGCCCACGCCGTGCAAACCGCCCGAGAAGCTGTAGGCACCGCCCTTGCCCTTGTCGAACTTGCCGCCCGCGTGCAAGCGGGTGAAGACCAGCTCGATCACGGGCGCTTTCTCTTCAGGGTGCATGCCAAACGGAATGCCCCGGCCATCGTCTTCGATGCTGACCGATCCATCCAAATGCAGGATGACTTTGATCTTTTTGCCGTAACCCGCCAGCGCCTCGTCGGCGGCGTTGTCCAGCACTTCCTGAATGATGTGCAGGGGGTTGTCGGTGCGGGTGTACATGCCCGGACGTTGCTTGACGGGCTCGAGGCCCTTGAGGACTCGAATCGAGCCTTCGGAGTACTCGGTGGCGGTTTTGACAGTTGATTGGGTGACCATGGAGGCGGATTGTAGTGGGATTTTCGAAGACTTACTGGATGCATAGACAGTGGTTAAGGCGCAACAAATGAGCGAGGCATTTGCGAGACGGCTGTTGCCTGAGCAATTGGTTAAAGTCGGCAGATGCAAAACAAACCCCTGTCTCTTACCCAGGTACTCTTGTGTGGCGCGGCCATCGTCACCCTGTCGATGGGCATTCGCCACGGCTTTGGCCTGTGGCTGCTGCCCATCACCCAGGCCCAAGGCTGGGGACGTGAAGAATTCGCCTTTGCCATGGCCATCCAGAACCTGTCTTGGGGTTTCATGGGCATTTTTGCGGGCATGGTGGCCGACAAGTTCGGCGCGTTCCGCGTGATTGCCTTGGGCGCCGTGGTCTACGGCGTGGGCCTGCTGGGCATGGCGTGGGCCACCGACCCCTGGGTGTTTGCCCTGTTCACCGGGGTGATCATCGGCACTGCCCAGGCGGGCACCACCTACGCGGTCATTTACGGCGTGATTGGCCGCAACGTCCCCGCCGAGCGCCGCTCTTGGGCCATGGGCATTGCAGCAGCGGCCGGCAGTTTTGGCCAATTTTTGATGGTGCCTGTCGAGGGCTTGCTGATCAGCCAAATGGGCTGGCAGACTGCTTTGGTCATTTTGGCTGCGGCAGCAATGCTGATCATCCCGCTGGCTTGGGGCCTGCGCGAACCATCCCTGAACGGGCCCGGCCAAGTCAAGCGAGACCAAACCATTGGCCAGGCTTTGAAGGAAGCCTTCAAGTACCCCAGTTTTCAGCTGCTGATGGCGGGCTATTTCGTGTGCGGATTTCAGGTGGTGTTCATTGGCGTGCACATGCCCAGCTACCTCAAAGACCACGGACTGGCCCCGCAGGTGGCCAGTTATGCGCTGGCCCTGATCGGCCTGTTCAACGTGTTTGGCACCTACATCGCAGGCACCATGGGCCCCCAAATTGCCAAGAAAAATATCCTGGTTTTTATCTACATTGGCCGCTCAGTGGCCATCACTTTGTTTTTGCTGGCGCCGCTGACGCCCACCAGTGTTTACATTTTCTCGGCCGTCATAGGCTTGTTGTGGCTGTCTACTGTGCCGCCCACCAACGCGGCAGTGGCACAAATCTTTGGCGTCGCGCATTTGTCCATGCTCAGCGGTTTCATCTTTTTCGGCCACCAAATTGGCTCGTTCATGGGCGTTTGGCTGGGCGGGTATTTGTACGACAAAACCGGCAGTTACGATGTCGTTTGGTACTTGGCCATTGCCTTGGGCATTTTTGCAGCCTTGGTCAATCTCCCGGTACGCGAAAGCCCGATCATCCGTACCCCCCCTCAGACCACATGAGAACTCGACAAACCTGGCTGCTGCTGGGGGCTGCAGCCCTGGGCCTGACGTTCTGGCTGTATGGCCGGTCCGACGTGGTCATCATGCTGTCCGAACAGCTGTGGTCCTGCTTTTAGCCCCTCCACTGCCCTGAAAGCGCCGACAACATGCATGGCACCGAAAACCCCTCCGCCTGGCTACAACGCTGGGCCCACCTGATGGACCCGGGCAGCACCGTGCTCGATGTGGCTTGCGGCGCAGGCCGTCACATGCGTTATTTAGCCAGTCTGGGGCACCGTGTCACGGGCGTGGACCGCAACCCCGAAGCCGTGGCGCTGGCCCAAGCCAGCGGCCCGGTCATTTGCGCCGACATTGAAAACGGCCCATGGCCCTTTGCCGGGCAAACATTTGGCTGCGTGGTGGTGACCCACTACCTCTGGCGCCCGCTGCTGCCTACCCTCATGAATAGCGTCGCTCCTGGTGGCTTGTTGATCTACGAAACCTTTGCAGCAGGCAACGAGAGCGTGGGAAAACCCTCACGGCCTGACTTTTTGTTGCAACCTGGCGAGCTGCTCAGGGTCACCGAAGGCTTGCGCACGGTGGCATACGAAGACGGCTTTGAAACTTCGCCGGACCGCTTTGTGCAGCGGACAGTGGCCGTGAGATCCCGGACAAACGAGACCTTGGAACGCTGGCCATTGCGCCCGGCCTGAATCTACGCCAGCCTCGGGCTTTTGCATGGCTTTGTCCCCTTGCAAGGTGTGCCGATCGCCCGGTGACTTGCACTCGTTAGAATGGTCCTTTTTCTTGCTCAGAAACACCTGACATGACCACCGAATTTCGCCCCATCCGTGGCAGCATCCCTGCCCTGATCACCCCCATGCTCGCAGACGGCAAAGTGGATTACCCGACTTTGCGAAAACTGATTGACTGGCATGTGGCCGAAGGCACCGATGCCATCGTGGTGGTGGGCACATCGGGCGAATCGCCCACTGTGACGGTGGAAGAGCACTGCGAAATCATCCGTGTCTCGGTTGAACAAGCCGCTAAACGCATTCCCATCATTGCCGGTTGTGGCGCGAACTCCACCGCCGAAGCGATCAATCTGGCCACATTTGCACAAAAAGTCGGCGCAGATGCCCAGCTGCAAGTGGTGCCCTATTACAACAAACCCACCCAAGAAGGCCTTTACCAGCACTTCAAGGCCATTGCCGAGGCCGTGCCAACGCTGCCCGTGATTCTTTACAACGTGCCAGGCCGGACCGTGGCCGATTTGCAGCACGACACGGTGCTGCGTCTGGCCCAGGTGCCCGGCATCATCGGCATCAAGGAAGCCACCAGCAACATCGAGCGTGCTCAGTGGCTCATCCGTGACGTCCCCAAAGAATTTGCGGTGTTTTCAGGTGACGACGCCACCGCAGTGGCCCTGATGCTGTGCGGCGGCGGTGGCAACATCAGCGTGACGGCCAACGTGGCCCCGCGCCTGATGCATGAACTGTGCATGGCCGCGACCCGTGGCGATGTTAAGGAAGCCATGCGCATCCAGTTCAAACTGCTGCCTGTGCACAAAAACCTGTTTGTCGAAGCCAACCCCATCCCCGTGAAATGGGCCATGCAGCGCATGGGCCTGTGCGGCCCCACATTGCGCTTGCCAATGACCGAGCTGTCCGCGTCTCAACAGCCTGTGGTTGAAGCGGCCCTGAAGGCCAGCGAACTCATTTGATGGACACCCCAAGGATATTTGTGAACCCTCTGCTTTTCAACGCCATGCCCACTTTACCTTTCAAACGCACCACCACAGTGCTGGCCTTGGCCAGTTTGCTCGGCGGCTGCTCGATGCTGCAGGAAGACAAGATTGACTACAAAAGCGCAGCCAAAGCGCCCACACTCGAAGTGCCACCGGACCTGACGCAATTGCGCAAGGAATCGCGTTACGCCCTCGAGAGCACGTCGACCACCGCCTCGGGTTTTCAAAATGCGGGCAGCCGCGTGGTCGATGCCGGCACGGCAGCGAACGCCCTGGGGCCTGTCCGGATCGAACGTCAAGGCAATCAGCGTTGGCTGGTGGCCAGCTTGCCAGCCGACAAAGTCTGGGAGCCCCTGCGGGAATTTTGGACCGGCAATGGCTTTGTGCTGACCACAGATGCCCCCGACATCGGCGTCATGGAAACCGATTGGGCCGAAAACAGGGCCAAACTGCCCCAAGACTTCATTCGCCAAACTTTGGGCAAAGTGCTGGACTCTTTGTACTCAACCGGTGAGCGCGACAAATTCAGAACCCGTGTGGAACGAAACGCACAAGGTGGCGTCGAGATCTACGTCACACACCGGGGAATGGTTGAAAACTACTCGGACAGTCAGAAAAGCTCAACCATCTGGCAACCCCGCCCCAGCGACCCTGAGCTGGAAATCGAGTTCCTGCGTCGCCTGATGGTCAAACTGGGCACCTCGCCTGAAGTCGCGAAAACAACCGCTGCAGCGGCCCGCAACGCGCCAGACACAAGCAGCCAGGTCAGTAGCCTCAATGGACAGCCCGCCATAGTGCTTCAGGACAACCTTGACCGCGCGTGGCGCCGCACAGGCGTTGCATTGGACCGCAGCGGGTTCACCGTAGAAGACCGCGACCGTTCGGCAGGTGTTTATTTTGTGCGCTATGTGGCCGCTGGCACCACCAACCAACCAACGGGATTTCTGGGGCGTCTGTTTTCCAGTAAAAAAGATGTGCCTTCGACGCTGACCAAATACCAGATCAGCGTCACGTCTTCTGGCGAAAACCAAAGCACGCTGCGTGTACTGACCGCCAGTGGTCAACCCGAAGCATCAGCCCAAGATGCCGAGCGCATCTTGAAGTTGATTGCGGCCGAGTTGCGCTGAACGCGTGATTTCGAGACGAAAAAAAACCCCGCAAAGCGGGGTTTTTTTATGACCCATCCGGTTTGCACCGGATGAAAGCGATCACTTGGTAGCAGAAGCAGCAGCGGCAGGAGCCGATGCGTCAGCAGCTGGTGCAGCAGCAGGAGCCGATGCGTCAGCAGCTGGTGCAGCTGCAGGTGCGGCTGCAGGTGCTGGTGCTGCGGCTGGGGCTGGGGCTTCTTTTTTGCCGCAAGCGGACAAAGCAGCAGCGGCGATGAAGACGGCCAGAACGAGGGACTTGTTCATTTTGATTTTCCTAAGGTGTGAATGAGAAAACAATTTCCGGAAATTGTTTCAACGGGTGTTGAATCCGTTGAGACTGAGCCAAAAGCACTCGAGCTCTTTTGTACTCAGCCTCTGATTATAGCGTTTTCCCTAGTCATGCGAAAGAAAGCTTGCTGGTGTCTTGCATTTATTTGGTGCAACGAACAACACTGAAAAGTCAAACTCACAAAGCCTGCAGCCAACCTGCGCTTGCCCAATCCAGCAACGCGTCCTTCGCATCTGCACTTAAAGTCTTTACTTTTCTACCGATCATGAAGCGATCATCGGCCAATTGACGCAAAGCAACCGCATCACGCCCACCAACCTTGAAGCTCTCTCCATTGATGAACATGTGCCGCTCGTCGTACATCATTTTGGTGCGCCGGTCGAGTTGAACGCCCGCCGACACATCGAGCTCGGCTTGTGTACCTTCGAACCAGACATTGGCTTTCGGCTCGGTCAGGTACTCCCCCAGCAAGCTGTCAAGAAGTTGAGGGTTTTGCAGTGCTTTGTCCACCACTTGCCGTGCGAAGCCAGCCAAAGCCTGCGGAATAGCGGCAGGAGATGACACAGCCGCTTGTTTCGGATCGCGGTAAAGCGCATCGCCCACACCATCAAAAGCCTCATCGGCCAGTCCCAGCAGCAACTCACGCGCCAACTCGCCCTCTTGCGGTGCCCGAAAGCCCATCGACCAGGTCATGCATTCACCCATGGCCACACCATCGTGGGCATACTTGGGCGGTAAATACAACATGTCGCCGGGGTTGAGTACAAACTCTTCTTCGGCTTCAAAGTTTTGCAGTATCTTGAGCGGCACGCCCGGTTGCAGGCTCAAGTCTTTGTTGCGGCCAATGCGCCAGCGGCGCTGGCCATGGGCTTGCAACAAAAACACGTCGTAGCTGTCAAAGTGCGGCCCCACGCCACCGCCATCGGTGGCGTAGCTGATCATCACATCGTCCAGCCGGGCATCGGGCACAAAGCGGAACTGCTGCATCAGAGCATGCACGCCGTCGTGGTGCAAGTCGACGCCTTGCACCAGAAAAGTCCATTTTTTTTGGCTGAACGGCGGCAGACTCCGCTTGGGGAATGGGCCATGCTTCATCTTCCAGCCCTTGGGCGAATCCACGATCAAACGCGACTCCACGCCCTCCTCGCCCGCCAGCGCCACCAAGTCGGCGCGGCCCACGCAGGGCACAAAGCCCGGGATGGCGTTGCGCACCAGCAAAGGCTTTTTTTGCCAATGGCGCTTCATGAATTGGCTGGGGGTCAGGCCGCCGAGCAGGGCCAAAGCTTTTTCTGTGTTCATGGGGGAGATCCGGTTGCACAGGCCGAAAGACCTGCACTCAAAGCCTAGGCGGCCAAAAAGTGGCCGCCAAACTGCGACAATTGTCCTATGGAAATCAAGACACCTTCTGTGGTCGCACTGACCTGGACACTCAAAGACACCCTGGGCGAAGTTCTGGACACCCTGGACGAGCCCGTGGAATTCTTCATTGGCGGCCAAGACCTGCTGCCCAAGATCGAAGAAGCGCTGCAAGGCCACGAAAAGGGGGCCAAGGTCGACCTGCATCTGGAACCCGAAGACGCCTTTGGCGACTTCGATGAAAACCTGTTGTTTCTGGAGCCCCTGGCCCTCTTTCCCGAAGGTCTGGAACCCGGCCTCACGATCGAAGGCACCGCCCTGCCAGAGGGCTGCAACCCCGAAGCCCCGCGCAATGCGCTCTACACCGTGACCGAGATTTACCCCGAGCATGTAGTGCTGGACGCCAACCACCCGCTGTCGGGCATCGCGCTGCGCTTGCACCTGAAAGTCGAATCGGTGCGCGAACCCACCGAAGCCGAGGTCGGCAGCGGCAGCTGTGGCACAGGATTTTTCAAGATTGAAGTCGGCGACGAGGGCAGCCTGACGCCGCCCACGCTTCACTGACCCCTCTTTAACAGCGCCCTGCGAGGCACTTATTTTTTGCCGGTCGAGCCGTAACCGCCTTCGCCGCGTTCGCTGGGTGCAGCAAATTCATTGACCACGTTGAACGTGGCTTGGACCACGGGCACGATCACCATCTGAGCGATGCGCTCCATGGGTTCAATGGTGAAAGCCACGTCGCTGCGGTTCCAGGCGCTGATCATCAGCTGGCCTTGGTAATCGCTGTCAATCAAGCCCACCAAATTGCCCAGCACGATGCCGTGCTTGTGGCCCAAGCCAGAACGCGGCAGCAGCATGGCGGCGTAGCCGGGGTCTTTCAGATGCACTGCGATGCCCGTGGGGACCAATTGCCAGGCGTTGGGTTGCAAGGTCAAGGGTGCATCCAGACAGGCCCGCAAATCCAAACCCGCACTGCCCGATGTGGCATAAGCCGGCAATTGATCGGCCATGCGGATATCCATGATTTTGAGATCGATGTTCATGTTTTGTTGAGCGTTGAAAGTTAAAAGTTGGAAGTTAGGCGTTGTCTTCAGGTTTTCTCTCTGATCGCTGAACGCCGAACGCTCAACGCACGACCCTGAAAAATGGCCTAGCGAGTCAAGCGGGCCGCGATGTCGTCGATCAGCTGCACCGCCAACGCCTGCTTGCTGGCATAAGGCAACTCGCGCGCACCCGACGCATCCACCAGCAGCAAGGCGTTGTCATCCTGGCCAAAAGTGGCTGGACCAATGTTGCCCACCAGCAGCGGCACGCCTTTGCGCAGGCGCTTGGCCGTGGCATGGGCCAGCAGGTCGTGGCTTTCAGCAGCAAAACCGACGCAAAACAGCGCGCCCGTTTGAGCCGCAGCCGACTGGGCCACGGTCGCCAAGATGTCGGGGTTCTCAACAAAGCTCAACTGCGGCGTTTGGCCTGAGCCGTCTTTTTTGATTTTTTGGTCGGCCGAATTGGCCGGACGCCAGTCGGCCACCGCCGCCGTGGCGACAAACACGCCCTGATCTGGCACATGGGCCTGCACGGCTTGCAGCATGTCGTGGGCCGAGCGCACGTTCACCCGCTTGACCCCACGGGGCGTTTCCAAGCTTACCGGGCCTGCGATCAGGGTCACATCGGCTCCCGCCATGCGGGCCGCACGGGCAATGGCAAAGCCCATCTTGCCGCTCGACAAGTTGGTGATGCCGCGCACCGGATCAATGGCTTCGTAGGTGGGTCCGGCCGTCACCAACACCGACTTGCCCGCCAGCACCTTAGGGCTAAAAAACGCCTCCAGGTCATCCAAAATTTCTTCGGCTTCCAGCATGCGGCCGTCGCCCGTCTCGCCGCAGGCTTGGTCGCCCTGCCCCACGTCGAGCACATGGATGCCGTCGGCCTTGAGCTGCGCCACGTTGCGCTGCGTGGCGGGATTGGCCCACATTTCGCGGTTCATGGCCGGGGCCACGATCAAAGGGACTTTGTCGATGGGGCGCGCCAGGCACATGAGGCTCAGCAGCTCGTCCGCACCACCGTGCAGCAGTTTGGCCATGAAGTCGGCACTGGCCGGTGCCACCACAATCGCATCGGCCTCTCGACTCAGGTTGATGTGCGCCATGTTGTTGGCCTCACGCGGGTCCCACTGAGAGGTGTAAACCGGCCGACCCGACAGGGCCTGCAGGGTGACTGCCGTCATGAAGTGCTCGGCCGCCTCGGTCATCACGACCTGCACCGTCACGCCCGCCTTGACCAAGGCGCGGCAGAGTTCTGCCGACTTGAAGGCCGCGATGCCGCCCGACAAGCCCAGAACGATGTGTTTTCCAGCCAATGTGCTCATGGCTGGTGAATGTAGCAGAGTAAAGCCAAGTGAACTCTATCAACGGCAACGCAGCGCCGGGGCCAGGGCTGGCCGGATCGAGCGATTTGGCGAGCGAAGCGAGTATGAGCCCGACCGGCCAGCCCTGGGCCCGGCGCGGACAACGACAGCCGACACCACCAGGAAACCAACAAGAAACCCATGCAGACCGGGAAAACCCCGAACCCGACTGTCTATAATCACGATTTCCACCTACCGGGAGCCTCAGCTCCCGTCTTGGACATGACCAAATTCGTCTTCGTCACCGGCGGTGTGGTGTCTTCCCTGGGCAAGGGAATCGCCTCCGCATCGCTCGCCGCTCTCCTTGAATCGCGCGGCCTCTCCGTCACCCTCATCAAGCTTGATCCCTACCTCAATGTGGACCCCGGCACCATGTCGCCGATCCAGCATGGCGAAGTGTTTGTGACCGATGACGGCGCAGAAACCGACCTGGACCTGGGCCACTACGAGCGCTTCATCAACACCCGAATGAAGAAGGCCAACAACTTCACCACCGGGCAGATTTACAAAAGCGTGCTCGAAAAAGAGCGCCGCGGCGATTACCTGGGCAAGACTGTGCAGGTCATTCCGCACGTCACCAACGAAATACAAGACTTCGTCAAGCGCGGCGCGGGCTACGACACCCCCGAAGCGGTCGATGTGGCCATCGTCGAGATCGGCGGCACCGTAGGCGACATCGAATCTTTGCCATTTTTGGAAGCGGTTCGCCAGCTCAGTTTGCGCATGGGGCCCAACAACACCGCCTTCGTGCACCTGACCTACGTGCCCTGGATTGCGGCTGCAGGCGAACTCAAGACCAAGCCCACCCAACACACAGTGCAAAAACTGCGCGAAATCGGCATCCAGCCCGATGCCTTGCTGTGCCGCGCAGACCGCTACATTCCCGACGATGAACGCGACAAAATCTCGCTGTTCACCAACGTGCAAAGTTGGGGCGTGATCTCCATGCCCGATGTGGACACAATCTACAAAGTCCCCCGCGTGCTGCACGAGCAAGGCTTGGACGGCCTGATCTGCGACAAACTGCGCCTGAGCACCCCACCGGCCAACCTCAAACGCTGGGACGATTTGGTCCACGACACCGAGCACCCGCAAGGCGAAGTGACGATTGCCATGGTCGGCAAATACGTCGAATTGTCGGACAGCTACAAATCGGTCAATGAAGCGCTGCGCCATGCCGGCATGCGCAACCATGTGCGCGTGAAGATCGAGCACATCGACTCCGAAACCATCACCCCCGAAACCGTGGCCAGCCTGGCCCACTACGACGGCGTGTTGGTGCCCGGCGGCTTTGGCAAGCGCGGCGTGGAAGGCAAGATCGAAACGGCTCAATTCGCCCGCACCCACCAAGTGCCCTACCTGGGCATCTGCCTGGGCATGCAGGTCGCCACCATCGAATACGCCCGCCATGTGGCCGGCATGAAAGATGCCAACAGCACCGAATTCGAACCCGAGACGCCCTTCCCTGTGATCGCTTTGATCAACGAATGGAAAGACGCCGACGGCTCCATCCAGGTGCGCGATGCCAACTCGGACTTGGGCGGCACCATGCGCCTGGGCGCGCAAAGCTCAGACGTGGCCAAGGGCACGCTGGCGCACCAAATTTATGGCGACGTGGTCACCGAACGCCACCGCCACCGGTATGAGGCCAATGTCAATTACCTGGACGACCTGCGCAAAGCGGGCTTGGTGATCTCGGCTTTGACCCAACGCGAGCAACTGACCGAAATGGTTGAGCTGCCACAAAACGTGCACCCTTGGTATGTGGGTGTGCAGTTTCACCCCGAATTCAAGTCCACCCCGTGGAACGGTCACCCCCTGTTCAACGCCTTCATCAAGGCGGCCATTGAGCACCAGGCCAAGGCCTGAATCCCCACACAGGACACCTCCATGAAACTTTGCGGATTTGACGTTGGCCTGCACCAGCCCTTCTTTTTGATCGCGGGCACCTGCTCGATCGAAGGCCTGGAGATGTCCATCGAGGTGGCGGGACGCCTCAAAGAGGCTTGCTCGGCGCTGGGCATCCCGTTCATTTACAAAGGCTCGTTCGACAAAGCCAACCGCTCCTCAGGGAATACCCAGCGCGGCGTGGGCATCGATGCGGGCCTGAAAATTTTGGACGAGGTGCGCCGCCAAGTCGGTGTTCCGATCCTGACCGATGTGCACGACGAATCGCAAGTCAAAACCGTGGCCAGCGTGGTCGATGTGTTGCAAACCCCTGCGTTTTTGTGCCGTCAGACCGATTTCATCCGCGCCGTGGCGCAGTCGGGCAAGCCGGTCAACATCAAGAAAGGCCAGTTTTTGGCCCCTTGGGACATGAAGAACGTCATCGACAAGGCCCGCAGCGCAGCGCGCGAAGTCGGTCTGCCCGAAGACAACTTTCTGGCCTGCGAGCGCGGTGTGAGCTTTGGCTACAACAACCTGGTGGCCGACATGACGAGCCTGGCCGAAATGCGTAAAACTGGCGCTCCGGTGGTGTTTGACGTGACCCACTCGGTGCAAAAACCGGGTGGCCAAGGCACCAGCAGCGGCGGTGCCCGAGACATGGTGCCGGTGCTGGCCCGTGCAGGCGTGGCGGTGGGCGTGGCAGGTCTTTTCATGGAAACCCACCCCAAGCCCGCAGAGGCTTGGTCCGATGGCCCGAACGCTGTGCCCTTGGGCAAAATGAAAGCCCTGCTCGAGACGCTGGTGCAGCTCGATGCCATCACCAAAAAGACCCCATTTTTAGAGGATGATTTTTCATGAGCGCTTACGTCATTGCCCACGTTCAAGTCACCAACCCGGTGCAGTACGAAGAGTACAAAAAATGGTCGACAGCCGCTATGAAAACCGCTGGTGCAGAAGTCTGCGTGCGCGGTGGCCAAGTGCAAGTGCTCGAAGGCGACTGGGCGCCCGAACGCATCGTCGTCCTGAAGTTTCCTTCTTTTGAAGCCGCCAAAGCTTTTTACGAACTGCCCGAATACCTGAAAGCCCGCGAAGCGCGCGAAGGCGCCGCCATCATGCGCATGGTGGCCGTCGAAGGCGTTTGAGCCCTAGGCTTTCAAGACCTGTTTTATTTTTAAATTGAGAGAGTTCCCAAATGAGTGCAATCGTAGATATCGTCGGCCGTGAAATCCTCGACAGCCGTGGCAACCCCACCGTCGAATGCGACGTGTTGCTGGAGTCCGGCGTCATGGGCCGCGCCGCTGTACCCTCGGGCGCATCCACCGGCAGCCGCGAAGCCATCGAGCTGCGTGACGGCGACAAGAGCCGCTATTTGGGCAAGGGCGTGCTCAAGGCTGTGGAGCACATCAACACCGAAATCTCCGAAGCCGTGCTGGGGCTCGACGCCTCCGAGCAGGCTTTTCTGGACCGCACCCTGATCGATCTGGACGGCACCGACAACAAGAGCCGCTTAGGTGCCAACGCCATGCTGGCCGTGTCCATGGCCGTGGCCCGTGCTGCAGCCGAAGAGTCTGGCTTGCCGCTGTACCGTTACTTTGGCGGCATGAACGCCAACCAATTGCCCGTGCCCATGATGAACGTCATCAACGGCGGCGCGCACGCCAACAACAACCTGGACTTGCAAGAGTTCATGATCATCCCCGTGGGCGCACCGTCGTTCCGTGAAGCTGTTCGCTGGGGCGCCGAAGTGTTCCACGCCCTGAAGAAAATCATCCACGACAAGGGCATGAGCATTGCCGTGGGAGACGAAGGCGGCTTTGCCCCCAACGTCGACAGCCACGAAGCGGCCATCCAGATGGTGCTGGATGCCATCACGGCTGCGGGCTACACCCCTGGTGAGCAAATCGCCATTGGCCTCGATTGCGCCGCCAGCGAGTTTTACAAAGACGGCAAATACAAATTGTCCGGTGAAGGCCTAGAGCTGAGCGCTGAGCAATGGACCGACATGCTGGCCACCTGGTGTGACAAATACCCCATCATCAGCATCGAAGACGGCATGGCCGAAAACGACTGGGATGGCTGGAAAGTGTTGACCGACCGCTTGGCCAAGAACGTGCAGATCGTCGGTGACGACCTGTTCGTGACCAACACCAAGATCTTCAAGGAAGGCATCGACAAAGGCATCGCCAACTCGATCCTGATCAAGATCAACCAGATCGGCACACTGACCGAAACTTTCGCAGCCATCGAAATGGCCAAGCGTGCCGGTTACACCGCTGTCATCTCGCACCGCTCGGGCGAGACCGAAGACAGCACCATTGCCGACATCGCCGTGGGCCTGAATGCGGGTCAAATCAAGACCGGCTCGATGAGCCGTTCGGACCGCATGGCCAAATACAACCAGTTGCTGCGCATCGAGGAAGACCTGGGCGAAGTGGCGGTGTACCCTGGCCGCTCTGCGTTTTACAACCTGCGTTAAAACAAGCCTGCCATGGGCAACCGCCTGGTCCCGATCGTGCTGTTCGCCTTGCTGGCGATCGTGCAAGCTCAACTGTGGTTCGGCCCGGGTGGCCTGCCGCATGTGAGTGAGTTGCGCCAAGAGCTGGCGCAGCAAAAACAGGCCAACGAAGAAGCACGTCGCCGCATGGAGCAACTGAGCGCCGAAGTCAACGACCTCAAAGAAGGTCTGAACATGGTGGAAGAGCGGGCAAGACAGGAACTGGGCATGGTCAAGACCAACGAAATTTTCGTGCAGATCGCCAAATGAATCACCAGCCCACCGGGTGGATGCCAGCGGCGACATGAACGCCCTTCGCGTGGCAATTGTGGGTGCTGAAAGCACCGGCAAAAGCTGGATCACAACGGCACTGGCGGATGTTTTGCGCGCACGCGGCCAAGCGGTGCACACGGTGGACGAAGTGCTGCGCCACTGGTGCGACCGCGCAGGCCGGACCCCTCAGCGCCACGAGCAAATGGCCATTGCGCAACAACAAGCCGAGGCCGCGTACCCCATGGCCCAGCAAGCGCCCAACACTTGGCTGTTGTCGGACACCACGCCCCTGATGACCGCCGTCTACAGCCATCTTCTGTTTGATGACGAAAGCCTCTACACCATGGCTTTGGCGCATCAGGCGCTTTACGACATCACCTTGGTGATGGGCCTGGATCTGCCTTGGGTGGCCGACGGCCTGCAACGCGATGGCCCCCAAGTGCGTGGCCCGGTCGACACCCTGGTGCGGCAAGCCCTGGAGCGCTCAAGCATGGCCTATCGGGTGGTGTATGGCCAAGGGCCACGGCGCTTGAACAACGCCTTGCTGGCTCTGGGTTTGGCGGGCGAGGATGCATCCGCGCAACACATCCGTGAGCAAGGCCAGTTCGCGATCAACCAGGGCCGCAGCATTTGGCAATGCAACGACTGCAGCGACCCCGCTTGCGAGCACAAGTTGTTCAGCCGACTTGTGGAGCAGCGCTCAGCGCCCTGACACCCAGCACCGAATTGGCAAGGGGCTTGGACTTGAGCGCCAAGGCAGTCCATCCGCGCCGAAAGAGTTCCTATCTGTTCACACCGATTCGATGAAATCGGTCACCCATTCCAACTGTTGCAGCACATTCAGCGCAGGCGCATGACCGCAGCCTGGCACCTCAATGTGCTGAAGTAAACCGCGTGCGCCCGGACCCCGGCGACGCATCTCTTCAGCGGTTTTGGGCAATACCAAATCCGACGCCACCCCGCGCAGCAGCAGCACGGGCAGAGTCAGGGCGTCGTAATGCGGCCAGATCAGGTAATCGTTGGGGTGAGCCGTCAGCTGCACAGCCATGGCCGGGTCGTAATGGGGCGTGATGCGGCCATTGGGCAGGCGGCGCACCGAGGTCTCGGTCAGGCGACGCCATTGCGCATCACTGAGCCAACCGAAGGGCTGGTAGACCTGCCGCAAAAAAGCCTCCAGCTCGGTGACCGTGGCAAAACTTGGCGGGCTGCCCGCATAAGTTTTGATGCGCTCAATGGCAGCAAACGACAGCTCGGGCGCGTTGTCGTTCAGTGTCAAACTCAAAATTCGGTGCTTGAGCGTGGGCTCTGCCAGGCCTGCAGCGCACAGCGTGCCAATCGCCCCACCCATCGAAGTGCCCACCCAATGCACCGCCCGCAGTTGCAGGCCGTCCATCAGTTCACGCGCCAAGCGGGCGTAAAAAGCCAGGCAGTATTCGTTTTCAGGGTCGGTGCTCCACTGCGACAGACCGCGCCCCACCGTGTCGGGGCAAATTACGCGCCAGCCGCGTGCACTCAGATGCGCGGCCAGCTCGTCCATGTCTCGGCCCGTGCGGGCCAAGCCGTGCCAGGCGATCACCGTACCTTTTTCGGCCTTGCCCCAATCGGTGTAATGGATTTCCAGCCCGGCGCATTGAACGTATTGTGAGGTGAAGCTCATGGCGCCTCCTCAAGGCCTGACTTTTTGGACGACAGCTTCAAGGCAGCACGGGTGCGCAAGCGCCCCACCACGCCTGTGGGAAAGTAGTACACCGACAGCACAAACAACAAGCCCAGCCACAGCAACCAGCGGTCAGGCGACAACAAGGCCGACAGCAAAGGCCAGGCCGCAGCAGCCTCACTGGCCAGGCGCAACAGGTCTTGCAAATAGCTTTGCGCCAACAAAAACAAGACCGAACCAATCGCCGCGCCATACACCGTGCCCATGCCGCCGATCACCACGATCAAGAGCACGTCCATCATGATTTCAAAACTCAGCGAAGTGTCCGGTCCGTTGTAACGCAGCCAAAGCGCCAGCATGGCCCCGGCCACACAGGCAAACAAGGCCGACAGCACGCTCGACAGCGTGCGGTACACCACCACCCGGTAACCAATCGCCTCTGCACGGAACTCGTTTTCGCGAATCGCTTGCAGCACTCGCCCAAAAGGCGAATTGACAATGCGCAGCATGGCCAGCAGCATGCCCAAAGCCAGCACAAACAACAGGTAATACGACAGCAAGCGCCCGTCAAGGGACACACCCCAAAACGGCTCATCGCTGAACTCGGTGCCCGGCGACAAGAGTTCGGGCACCTTGAAACTCAAACCGTCTTCGCCCCCCGTGAAGTCCGACAACTGCGAGGCCAGCGTCTGGAAAGCCGCGGCCACAGCCAGCGTGATCATGGCGAAAAAAATCGCCCGCACCCTCAGCGAAAACAAGCCGATGAGCAGCGAGAAAACCAGTGTGATGCCCAGGGACAGCGCAAAACCCAAGCCAATGGCGCTCCAAGTTGGCCCCCAGGTGTTCGACGAGATCGCGATGCCATAGGCCCCAATGCCAAAGAACATGGTGTGGGCAAAACTCACGATGCCGGTGTAGCCCAGCAGCAAATCAAAGCCCACCACGAGCACCACAAAAATCAACACCTTGGCCGCCACCGACAAGGCCTTGACCCCCGGAAACAAAAACGGCGCGAAGGCCAATCCCAACAAGATCAAGATCAGCACAGCTGAGAGCAAACGGCTGCGCGGCTGGTCGTTGGAAATCAAACGGTTCAACATGCCCTGCCCTTCAACGGTTGGCCACGGGGTAGACCCCCTGCGGCCGCCACAGCAAGATTGCCGCCATCAACGCAATGTTGGAAAACAACGCGACCTTGGGTGCCAAAAAGCCGGTGTAGTTGGCCATCAGGCCCACCAGCAATGCACCGATCAAGGCCCCGCCCGTAGAGCCCAACCCGCCAATGATGATGACGATGAAAATCAGCACGTTGACCTGCGCACCCATTTGCGGCACCACGTTTTGCTGGTACAGGCCCCACATCACGCCGCCCAGGCCGGCCAGCGCACTGCCCACCACAAACACGCCCACAAACAGGCGTTGAATGCGGTAGCCCAGCGACTCGACCATCTCGCGGTCCTGAACGCCTGCACGGATCAACAGGCCAATCTTGGTGCGTCCGAGCACCCACATCTGCAGCGCCAACACCGCCAAACCCACCACCACCGCCAGCAATCGGTATTTTTCAATCGCGGCGTCGCCCCACAGCACCGAGCCACGCATGGCCTCGGGCAAAGGCAAAGCGATCTGCAGCGGCCCCCAGATCACCTTGATGAGTTCCTCGCCAATGATCATGCCGCCCATGGTGATGAGGATTTGCTTGAGGTGCTGACCGTAAACGGGCCGCACGATGAAGCGTTCAAACGCCAGCCCCACGGCCGCAGCAACGGCCATGGCGATCAGCATCGCGGGCAGCACCGCCACCATGTTGCGCCACCACTCGCCCGAGCCGGTCCAGTCGCCCATGGCCCCCAGCACGCTGGTGGCCACAAAAGCACCCAGGGCAATGAACAGACCATGGCCAAAGTTCAGCACATCCATCAGGCCAAACACCAGCGTCAAGCCCGAAGCCATGATGAAGATGATCATGCCCATGGCCAGACCCGCCACTGTGAGCGTGAGCCAGGTCGAGCCCGAACCAATCAAGGGAAACGCCAGCAAGGCCAGCACCGGCACCAGCAGCAAAGGACGGATGTCCACGTCTTGAAATAGTTTCATAAAGCCAGCCCCAACAAGGATTGCTGCAAGGCCGTGTCCTCGACCAGCGCCTGCATGCGCCCCGCATGCACCACTCGGCCGTTGTCCATCACTGCCACGGTATCGCCCAACTGCTGGGCAAAGTGGATGTTTTGCTCCACCAGCAAAATCGTCACGCCACTGGCCTTAAGTTGCTGAAACGCCTCGATCATGTTCTGAATGATGGCCGGAGCCAGGCCCTTGCTCGGCTCGTCAATGATCAGCAAATCACGCGGCTCCACAATCGCCCGCGCCACGGCCAACATCTGTTTTTGTCCGCCAGAGAGCTTGCCCGCCGGGTGCTTCCAGAACTTCTCCACGGGTGGAAAAAGTTTGAAAATCCACTGAAGCCGCGCTTCGTCCATCTGCGCCGCATGCTGGGCACTGCGGGCGGCCAAAAGCATATTTTCCTTCACCGACAGGTCCGAGAAGATGCCCATGTTTTCGGGCACATAAGCGATGTTCTTTTGCGCTATGGCGGGCGTGTTGAGCAGCGTGATGTCTTCACCACCAAAGGTGATGCGCCCTTGAGAGGCTTGCCACAAGCCCATGATGGTGCGCAGCGTGGTGGTCTTGCCCGCGCCGTTGCGGCCCAACAGCAAAGTCAGCTCACCACGCGGTACGACCAAGTCCACCCCATGCAGGATGTGGTAAGCCCCGATGTGCGTGTGCACGCCTTCGAGGGTCAACAACGTATCGCTCATGCACCCACCTTCGCTTTGCCCAGGTAAACCTCTTGCACGATGGGCGATGCAATCACCTCACCCGGCTCGCCATCGGCCACCAGCGTGCCGTTGTGCAGCACGATGATGCGGTCGGCCAACTCGCGCACCACGTCCATCTTGTGCTCCACCAGCAAGATGGTTTTGGTTTTGTCTTTTTTCAGCTGACGAATCAAATCGAGGATCACGGGCGCTTCGTCGTGGCTCATGCCGGCTGTGGGCTCGTCGAACATGTAGACCGCCGGTTCAAGCGCCATGAGCAGCGCCACTTCGAGCTTGCGCTGGTCACCATGCGGCAGGCTGGCCACCGGGGCGTCCTGCTGCGCGCTCATCGACACGGATTGCAAAATTTCCAGCGCCCGGTTCGTGAGCTGCGCATGGTCGCTCCAAATGCTCCACAGGTTCAGGCCCCGGCGGTGCGCACCCTCTTTCGTGGCCTGAACAGCCAGGCGCACGTTCTCCAGCACCGACAGGTTTGGGAATAAATTGGTGAGCTGAAACGCCCTGCCCAAACCAGCGCGGGTGCGCGCCGAAGCGCTGAGGCCCGTCAGCTCACAGCCGTTCAGATGCACCGAGCCGGTGGTGGCAGGCAGCTGGCCAGAGATCAGGTTGAAGTAGGTCGTTTTACCCGCGCCATTGGGGCCAACGATGGCGGTCAGTGTGCCGGGTTCAAAGCGGCATGACACCGCATTCACGGCCACATGACCGCCAAACCGGACCGTCAGGTTTTGGGTTTCAAGCATGCGTTCAATTCAAAAGGGGGCGAACCCGCAAGTGGGATAGAAAAGTTATTGAAAAGATGCATACGTCGACGCTCAAGCGCCGACCCGATGGATTGCCACGTCGCTGCGCTCCTCGCAATGACGTCGGGTGTCCCTGCGGCATCCCCCATTTCCGTCATCGCGAGCGAAGCGTGGCGATCCAGTGAACCGCCACGACAAGATCAGCGTTTGTTGCGGATCGGCACGTTCATTTCTTCAGGCTTGATCTCGCGGATCAGCTCGGGCACGCCCCACGCAAATGCCGGATCGAGCTTGATCTTGAAGTGGTACATGCTCTGCATGGCTTGATGGTCTTCCTTGCGGAAGGTCATCTTGCCCTTGGGCGTGTCAAAGCTCATGCCTTCCATGGTGCTGATCAGCTTGTTGGTGTTGGTGTCGCCATTGGTTTTCTTCAATGCCGTGACCAACGCCATGGCAGCCGAGAAACCGCCTGCTGTGAAGAAGTCCGGGGGCGACTTGAACTGCTGGTAGTGCGAGGCCACCATGGCGTCGTTCACCGGGTTCTTGGGCATGCCGAAGTAATAGTAAGCCGCGCCTTCCATGCCGGGGAACTGCTTATAGGCCACCATGGCGGGCAGGATGTTGCCGCCCGTGGCAATCTCGATGCCATGGCGCTTCAAGTCCATGTCGGCGATCTTGAAGGGGTTCCCACCGGCCCAGATGATGAAAATGATCTTGCGGCCAGGCAGGCCCTTGAGTTTGTCGATCATGCGCTGTGCACCGGCGGTGAAGTCGGTGGTGGCTGGCGGCAGGTACTCTTCATGCACCAGTTTGGCTTTCTTGACCGAGTCCTTGAAGGCCTTGACGCCGTCACGGCCAAAAGCCGAATCTTGCGCCATGGTGACGATGCTCACACCGTCTTTGTCCACCGCCACGGCATTGGCAATCGCGTCCTGGCTGCTGTTGCGGCCGGTCCGAAAGATGTACTTGTTCCACTTGTCGCCCGTGATCGAGTCGGCCACGGCAGGCTCGACCAACAAAATCTTTTTGTACTCTTCGGCCACCGGCAGCATGGCCAGCGCCACCGGCGAAGCGGTCGGGCCCACGGCCAGGTCCACCTTGTCGTCGCCGTAAGCTGCAGCCAACAGGTTCTTGCCCAAGTCAGGCTTGCCTTGGTCGTCTTTTTCGATCACGACAATCTTGCGGCCAGCCACTTCCATGGTGCCGCCCGTGGCGTAACTCAGGCCCATCATCAAACCGGTTTGGGTTTGCTTGCCATAGGCTTCCAGCGGGCCGGTCTTGCTGTAAATGTGGGCGATCTTGATGTCCTTGCCTTGAGCCAAAGCGGCCGGCATCAAAATGGAACTGGCGGCCAGTGCGGCCAAGGAAATGAGGTGTCGACGGAACATGCGGGGGTCTCCTTGTAAGTCGTCCGCTGGTTTGCGGCGCACTTTCACCATGCACATCGCATGCCAATCCCATCAGCGCCGACAAATGTATGCAAACCCTTGAAAAAGCTGGCGAAAAAATACCTGCAGAAAAAAGTCCAGACTCAAGTGTTTAAAATTAATACACCCAAACCGTCTTATTTAAAGGCACATGCGCTTAAAAAAGACACATCACAAGAGGCATTGGTACAGTTTGGCTCGCGATATGCCCAGCAAATGGGCTGCTGCTGCCTTGTTGCCCTGGGTTTGGTTCAATGCATCTTGCACCGCCTGCTGCTCCAAGGCTCGGATGCGGGGTGCCAAGGCCCAGTGCTCTTCCAACGGCTTCTGAACCGAAAGGGCCAGGCCCATGGAAGAAGAACCTGCGCGCTCGGCTCGGACCGGAACAATCTGACCGAGACCAGAATCACGCAACACCGCCTCAACCGCTGATGCATCCACAAAACCCGACTCACAGCGCAACAGCAACTGCTCGATCACATTGCGAAGTTCACGGACATTGCCCCGCCAAGGTTGAGCCGACAACAGCGCCACCGCTTGACCTTGAAACTCGGGCTGCGGCACGGCGTTTCGCAAAGCCAACTCCTCCGAGAGCACCTCGACCAAGTTGGGGATGTCCGAGGCACGGTCGCGCAAAGCTGGCACGCGAAGGGGTAAAACGTTCAGGCGGTAAAAAAGGTCCTCTCTGAACAAGCCTTCATGCACCAGCTTGGCCAAATCACGGGATGTCGCCGCGATCACCCGCACATCAAAAGGCACCAAGTGGTTGGAGCCCAAGGGCTCGATTTCACCCTCCTGCAAGGCACGCAACAACTTCGCCTGCAGGCCCAAAGGCATGTCACCGATCTCATCCAAAAACAAAGTGCCACCATCGGCCAGCTTGAATTTTCCGTCACGCCCTTTGCGGTCTGCCCCCGTGAAAGCGCCGGGTACAACACCAAAAAATTCGGCCTCCAGCAAAGAATCAGGCACGGCCGCGATGTTGACACTGACCAAAGGCCCCCTGGCCCGAGGCGAGCTGGCATGGATGGCATGGGCCAGCAACTCTTTGCCGGTACCCGTTTCTCCCAAAAGCAAAACAGGACTGTGGGTTTGGGCCGCTCGCCTGGCCTGGCGTTTCAAATCGGTCACGACCCCACTGGCGCCTACAAAACTGGCAAAACTGTAGCGAGCTTGACGCAGGGCGGGCCCTGTTTTACGCTGCGCGGCCAAGGCATTGCGCGCCTCGTCCAGCTCCCGTTGCATCAAGGCAAATTTGGCCATGAGTGGTTGCAAATTGGTTTCGGGTTGGTCAAATAAAACCACACCCAAAGCGCCAATGACCACTCCAGCTTCATCACGCAAGGGAAATCGGCTGACTAAAAAAGTCCCCGCTTTGTTGCTCAGCAGATCAATGAGTATGGGTTTGCCCGTTTCCATCACTTGGCCCATCTGGGTGTTTTGCACCACCTCCACCACAGGCCGCCCGACAAAATCCTCCTCTTTCTCGAACCCCAAGGCGGGCAGGTAGCGGCGGTAATGGTCATTGATCCAAACCACCCGTCCGGAGCGGTCCACTAACAGCATTCCCTCACTGGCGTTGGCAAAAACATCAAACAATGAACGTGCTGCCAAGCTTAAAATGCTCTGACCATCGGTGGGCAGGTCCGTCAAATATCCTGAATTGTCAGACTTCATGCAGTTACTCCATCAACAGTGACTTCAATTGATTTAAAAATAATTTATACTTTAGAACTAATAATTGAATCAAAAAATATTGAAAATGAAATTTAACCTTCGGTGCAACCAATTCAACACGGATGATGAATGAATTTTGAGGGTTTCAAAGGCCACATTTACCTGATCGATGACGACCCATCGATACGCCGAAGTCTGGCCTTCAGTCTCAGTTCGTTGCGCTACTCGATTCAGAGCTTTGAGAACCCCCAAGCCTTTCTGAAGGACTCTCTTCCCATCAGTCCTGCTGTCATTTTGCTCGATAACCGAATGCCAGAAACCAGCGGATTGAGCCTACAAAACGAATTGATCCGTCAAGCACGCAAGACGCCCATCATTTTCATCTCAGGCGAGAGCAAACCCGCCGAAATCATAGAAGCTTTGAAAAAAGGAGCGGTCGACTTTCTTCTGAAGCCTTTCGGACTGCATGAACTGGTTCATGCCATCGATTTGGCCTTGCAAAAAGACAAAACAAGTCTTGAGCAAAGCGTGAAGGCCGAAAAGGCGCGGCAGCGCTTTTGCAGTTTGACCGATAAAGAACGTGAGATTTGTGGATGGATGATCAAAGGCTTTGGCAACAAGGAAATTGCCAACCTGAACGGCTCAGCAGCTTCAACTGTCAAGCTTCACAGAAGTCGCGTTCTGGAGAAAATGGGGTGCAATTCACTTTCTGAACTGCTCGACTTGGCCATGGATGGTGATCGGCGAATCTTGAACATCTTTGAACCACCCCGAAGCGCAACAGCACCCCGTCTAACGGGGCAATGAGGGATGGCTCACACTGGGTCTGCTGACATCGTAGCCAAACCATCTTGCTGAAATAGGCTTGAAAGTGCCATCGCCAAGCAGGGTCAGGACGGCCTCGGACAAATGTTGTTCCAAAAGTTTGTTGCCCTTGCGAACGACCCAGCCGGATGACAAAGGTGGCGCAAAAGGTGAAGTGACCTTGATGGGCAAACCATACCGCTCGATGTAGTAGTCGGCAATCAGACTCTCCTCGAGCACCGCATCCAATTTCTTCTCTGCCAATTGCTTCAAGGCCACATCGATGCTTTGAAAAGGCAACACAGACTTTCCCAAGGCGCCACGCGCTTGATCTTCCACACCGGTATTGGCCAGTACACCCAATTTTTTTCCCAAAAAATCGTCCAAAGACAAAAAGTCTCGAGCATCCTCTTCGTGTTGAACACAGACAAGTTGGTTGGCTGCATATGGACGAACGAAATCAAACAGGCGGCGGTTTTCTGGTGTCCTCAGCAACAGATTGGCAATGACCGCTATCTCACCTGAGTTCAGTTTTTTCTGCAAATTGGCCATGCCATCCACCTGGATTTTCAACTCCACTTTCAAAATGGAAGCCATGCGCTTGAGCACATCGACATCAAACCCCTGCAAATGGCCATCCACAAAGCTGAATGGCTTGTAATTTGTCAGGACGCCAACCCGCAAGACACCGCCCTCCAACCCGGATGTTTGGGCCAAAACAGACCCCGCAGTGACTGCCATGCACAAGGCCAGCGGTACAGTCAAAAAGTTTCTCCGCGTCATGTTCCCTCTGCCAGAAAAAACGGGCTGATCAATCATGAAAAGCCCCCTCGAAGCAATGCCGCAGTTCGTGGCCCACATAGTTGTAACCCGTCACCAAGGGTGTCACGATGGTGCATTCCTTTCTGCGCACGTTCCAAAAAGCACAGGCCATTGGCCGTGAAGTGGGCGTGATTTTGATACCCGTGATGCGGGCGCAATATTCATAGCCATCTTGGCGCACCAAATACTTGAGCTTAGGCTGCACAATCACCCGCTGGGATTCAGGCGCTGGCACAAAGCGCGCCATGTCTACCTGCGGTGGGCGAATGGTGGTTGTTTCACAAGCAGCCAACAAGAACACGCCACAAAACAACAAACCCCTCCCGACAAATCGGTGCAGGGTTTGACTGGCGTATTCCATATCCAGGAGAAACATCAACGTGCCTGTAAACAATGCACAAACAAATGTCCTAATTGTGAGTGCGTGGTTTGCCCCGTGGTCACGATGGTGCAGCGCGAGGCCTGGGTCTGCCAATAAACACAGCCCTCAGGACGGCTGACAAAACCGTCTTTGGGGCTTGCCTGCTGACAAAAACCACTGGCCTGCGGATGCACCAACCAACTGACAACCGGTTCCGCAATGCGCCGCTGCGAGACTTCCGGTGGATTGAACAAGGAAAAGTCGAGCAAGCGGTCGGCCATGGCGGGTGAACTGGCCAGGGCGGCGCTCAGCAGCAGAATTTGCCAACGGTATCTTGTCAAGAATCTACCTCGTCAATTTCGTCACAGCACGTTCACCGTGATGCTTGTATCGACAAACAAAGCCAAGCCCAGCGCTGCATTGGTGTACACATTGTATTGCTCAGAACCCAATGTCAGAGGCACATTGGAGCTGGCCTGTCCACCAATCCACGTCAAATTCAAACCATTGACCAGCCCATCAAGATTGAGCGTATCGCCACTTTGACCATCAACGAGCATTTGAATTTGCCCTTTGTGGAGCGAATTAGCATCGACACTGAAACTGTTGGTCACGCCCAAGGCCAACACGTCACCCATGCTCAAAGTCAAGGTCACGTTAGTCGTATTAGACATCGCAATGTGATTGGCAGCGGCCTGATCAGCCACACTGGCGATACCATCGTAAAGCGAAGCCATGTCGAAGTTGCTGGCAATTTCCAACTTTCCGATTGACCCGAGGGTGTCCATACCCGTGAAATTTTTAGGCCCTAAATAACCTGGATCAGTTGAACCCAAAGAAAGCGGTGTGTCGGCTGCTCCAAAAATCCACTTTTGGTCTGTATTTGTAATGGAAGTCAAATTTCCAGCCTGATCCCAGAAGTCCAACTTAAAACTACCGCTTTCATAGGTTTTTCCTGCGGCATCGAAGTCCAACTTTCCACCCGTATAAGTTTTAACACTGCCACTATTGAACTGGTAAGTTCCATATTCATTAAAAGAAAATGAGTAATTATTATAATTTACTGTATGTACTGTTGGACTGCCTGTATTTGTTACTCCTTCTGGGTTCCATGCCGCGATTGTTTTGTCCACTAAAAATGCTTGATCCGTAGCGCTGACCATATTGCCAACATGATCAACCAAAATCGCTTTAACTACATATTGTCCTTCAATCAAAGGACCAAGATGTTTATAACTCCATGTATTAGCAGATTCCGTTTGAGGTTCAACATAGGCACTGGAAACGATATGGCCGGCTAAGTCAGTGATTTTCACCAATACCTTCCCCCCATTTTGGATAAATTGCTTGTTGAGTTGCCCTGTAAAGGTCAGTGTATCGTCTTCTGTGTTTGAAATACCATCCTTATTTGCGCCATCCGAGGTGACAAAATCGGCATTGGTTGCATCTTTGGCGGCTGTATCGATAGAAAGTCCAATAGTCGTCGTTTTCAATCCACTGTTGGCATCCGTTCCATCTGTAGGGCCATTGGTATCAATGACAACAGCCTTGGTGACTGAGCCATTGAGTGCAGGATTCCCGGCCGCATCGACCACGTCGGCTTTCACTGTGTAGGCAGCATCCGGCAATGGGTTAAGCGGGGTCCATGTCCATGCTTTTCCAGTTGAATCCACCGTGGCAAAGCCTTTCTCCACAACGTCCGTACCTTTCATCAACTGAATGGCAATTTTTTCGCCTGGTGGCAACGGTGTATCCAGCTTGCCAGTTAACAATGGCGTGTTGTCGTTGGTCTTGAAATCTTGACGACTGGGATCTAAAGGGCTGAATGAGCCAACACCAGAGTCAATCGACATGGACACAATGTCCAAGCCCTTACTGTCAGTTGGTCCCGCTGGTCCACCAACACCACCGCCACCACCTGCCCCCAGCAGCGCCAACGGTGCCATCAACAGGGGATTCAAGCCCGCAACGGCTACCAGTGCACCAACGGCTGCACCTGAGGCATTGATTTCTGCACCGCCCAAGGCCATACCCACTTGATTAGAGCCATCCGCAAGCAACGGCACGGCGGAATTACCAGCAGCCGTTTCAGGAATGTATTCGTAAAAACGACCGGACTCCGACTCACCAATCAATCCATTGAAGCCCTCTGGTGCTTCTGCGTAATAGTCTTCGATGACCAAGTCAGGCTGACTACGGCTTTCAAAAAAAACTTGAAGATTTTGACCCACTCGGCTGGAACGGATATTTTCAGGCCCGTAACCCGTCGTCGCATCTACCAGCTGATATTTGCCTCCCGGCACAGCCTTCACAGCCAACGGCTTGCTGCTGCCAGACACCTGCGGAATGTCCACCAACTGGGCCTCACCTGGACCTTGATTGAGTTTGATTTTGTATGACTTGCTCATGATGTGTGTCTCTCAAAAAATGGGGTTGGGAGGGAATCGATCAACGACGCGCGCCGGTGATCACCACCATGACCCGGCGATTGGGTGCATGGCAAAGCTTGTTTTCTGGTGTCGGCTTATTGCCGCATCCGGTCTTGACCAATTCAATGGGGCCGCGACCTTCTGCTTCAATGCCTCGCGCGATTGGAATGTTTCGTGAGCCGATTTGACGGGCCACCACGTCAGCTCTGTTTTGGGAAAGCTTTTTGTTAAACGCAGCTGAACCAATCGGGTCCGTAAATCCAATCACACGGATGCGTTCAACCGAAGAGAAATCCTGGAGCAACCGTTGCACCAACGACTCAATGGCGTTGTATCCAGAAGCGCGGATTTCAGACTTGCCAAATTCAAACAGTGCATCCGTTTCAAGCGCGTATTCGCGAGGAACAGGCGGTTTAGGCGCAGCGGGGGGGGGCATCTTCACGGCAGCAGCGGCAACAGCGGCAGGTTGCCCACATGTCAGTGCAGCCTTGGCGCGCGAGATGGTGTGGATTTGGCGGCGTGTACCTTCGATCTCCGCTTTGGTTTGAGCCGCTGTGCCGCTCAGCAAGCCGATGGCAGGCGAAGTGCTTTCATCCACTTTTAGAAAATTCGTTTGTCCTGCTTTGAGTTCCAAGCGCTGCCCCGCATCAAGCTTGCTTGTGTGCAGTCTGGATGCGTCATCGAGCGCCGCCTTGATGTTGACAGCCCCTGGGGCGGCACAAAATTCGGTAAAACCGCCGCGCAACAAAGAGGCGTGGTATTGACCATTAAGATAAATATTGACCGGGGATGCGTTCTGCGTCTGTCCGGATCGGTAAACAAACACCCTGGCTTGATCCTCGGGTGCCGCCATCGCTGTGACGTACAACTCTCCAAAGGCGTCAATGCTGACGCGGGAGCTTGTGGATTGTGCTACCGCTGATGAGGCGATGGTGACAAAAAAACAACCCGCCAGGATGGTTAGAGCAACTTTTTGACCCAGAGCCCCCAAAACAGACCCTTGAAAATGTGATTTATCCACTGTATCCTCCGCTAAAAATTGCATGAATTCAAAGACTTAGAGCTACAAATTGATCTGAAACCCTATGTCTCAATCATCTTTGATTGCCAACGGATGTATATTAGCCAAATAGAGTACTTAAATCTACTATTTTTTCAATTTAATTAACAAATAATTAGAGTTTTTTTGGTTTTTCCGGATTTTCTTGAGACTTTTGCAACACAACGGCATTGAGAGCAGGTGCGGAATAAATCTGATCAGTGACAATGGCGTCGAGACCTCGTTGCCGGGCCTGCCAATGCAAAAATGGCGAGCCTAAAATTTTTTCAATTGATTTGATTGATGCCATGACTCAAGCGACCGAATTCGCCCCCGGCCTGACCATTCAGGGTTTTGCCGCTCCCCTTAGACTGTCCCAATTCAAGCTGATTGCTTTCGACATGGACTCGACCTTGATCAACATCGAGTGTGTGGACGAAATCGCAGATGCAGCCGGACGCAAGGCAGAAGTGGCGGCCATCACTGAAGCGGCCATGCGTGGGGAAATCACCGACTACAAAGAGAGCTTGCGCCAGCGCGTGGCCCTGCTCAAGGGCGTGACAGTTGCCCACATGCACGAGGTGTTGAGTGCGCGACTGCGCCTGAATCCGGGCGCAGCAGATTTGGTCATGGCCTGCAAGGCTGCGGGCATGAAGGTTCTCTTGGTCTCGGGCGGCTTCACTTATTTCACCGACCATGTGCGCGATGTCTTGGGCATCGACTGGACGCGCTCGAACGAACTGGAATTAGAAAATGGCGTTCTGACCGGTCGCATGGTGGACCAAGCCTGGGGCGACATTTGTGACGGTGAAGAAAAACGCAAAACTCTTTTGGACACTTGCCAAATGATGGGTATCTCACCAGACCAGGCCATTGCCATGGGTGACGGCGCGAATGACCTGCCCATGATGGGCGTGGCCGGATTGTCAGTGGCCTACCACGCCAAACCCAAAGTGCGTGAGCAAGCCATGGTGGCCATCCATGAAGGTGGCCTGGACCGACTGCTGGAAGTGCTGGCCCATTAAGAAGCCTCTTCTGCACTGCAGACCCAGCAAATAAAAGATCAGGGCTTTTGGCCTGACAAAAGCAAGGTCAAACCCGTGTCGTCCAGCACGGGCACCCCCAGCGCTTGGGCTTTGTCGAGCTTGCTGCCCGATTCGGCCCCGGCGACCACGTAGTGGGTTTTCTTGCTGACCGAGCCCGCCACTTTGGCACCCAGGGCTTCGAGTTTTTCTTTGGCTTCGTCGCGACCCATGCTTTGCAGCGTGCCTGTGAGCACCACGGTAATGCCCGCCAGCGGCATCTCGGTGGGGGCCAAGGCATCGCCTTCGGGCCAGGTGACGCCCGCATCGCGCAGGGCCAGCACCACCTCGCGGTTGTGCGGCTGATCAAAAAAGGTGCGGAGGCTGTGCGCTACCACGGGGCCCACATCGGCCACTTGCAAGAGCGCGTCTTCGCTGGCAACCATGATGGCGTCGAGTTGGCCAAAGTGCCAGGCCAGCTCTTTGGCCGTGGCTTCGCCCACATGGCGAATGCCCAGGCTGAATAAAAAGCGCCCGAGGGTGGTGGATTTGGACTTTTCCAAAGCCTCGAGCAAGTTGACGGCTGATTTTTCGGCCATGCGGTCCATGTTGGACAAGCGGTCGAGTTTCAGGTGGTACAGGTCAGCCAATGTGTTGACTTGGGCCGTGTCCACCAGTTGGTCCACCAGTTTGTCGCCCAAGCCGTCCACATCCATGGCGCGGCGGTGGGCAAAGTGCCAGATGGCTTGTTTGCGCTGGGCGCTGCAAAAAAGCCCGCCTGTGCAGCGGTGGTCGGCTTCGCCGTCATCGCGCTCAGCCAGACTGCCGCACACGGGGCAGTGGCTCATCATGGTGAACTGCGGTGCGTCAAACGGACGGCGATCCAGCACCACCGACACCACTTCTGGGATCACATCACCGGCCCGGCGCACGATGACGGTGTCACCCACCCGCACGTCTTTGCGGCGTGCTTCGAGTTCGTTGTGCAGCGTGGCATTGGTCACCGTGACACCCCCCACAAACACCGGGGCCAATTTGGCCACGGGCGTCAATTTGCCGGTGCGGCCTACTTGCACATCGATGGCCAATACCGTGGTCATTTCTTCTTGCGCGGGGTATTTATGCGCCACGGCCCAACGCGGCTCGCGGGTCACAAAGCCCAGCTGAAGTTGCTGTGCCAAACCATTGACCTTGTAGACCACGCCATCGATGTCGTAAGGCAGGGCGTCGCGTTCGGCCGCCATGCGCTGGTGAAACGCCACCAGCCCGGCAGCCCCTTGCACACCAGCGGTTTGCTCGGCCACCGGAAAGCCCCAAGCCTTGAGTTGCATGAGCATGTCAAAGTGGGTTTGCCATTGCGGGCCGCCTTCGGCAGCGGGCGTGATGTCGCCCAGGCCATAGGCAAAAAAACTCAAGGGGCGCTCCGCCGCGATGCCTGAATCGAGTTGGCGCACCGCACCGGCTGCGGCGTTGCGCGGGTTGACGAAGGTTTTTTCGCCTTTGGTGCCTGCAGCAATGCGTTGGCGCTGGCGCTCGTTCAGGGTTTCAAAGTCGTCGCGGCGCATGTAGACCTCGCCGCGCACTTCGAGCACGCTGGGCGCGTGGGTCGGCAGGCGCAAGGGGATTTGCCCGATGGTGCGAATGTTGGTGGTGACATCTTCGCCGGTTTCGCCATCGCCTCGGGTGGCCGCTTGCACCAGCAAGCCGCCTTCGTAACGCAAGCTCATGGCCAGGCCGTCAAATTTGAGTTCGCCCACGTAGTCCACGGCCGGGTCAGACTCGTTCAGCCCCAGCTCTTTGCGAATGCGGGCGTCAAAGGCCTCGGCCCCGCTGGGTTCGGTGTCGGTTTCGGTGCGGATGCTGAGCATGGGCACGCGGTGCGTGACCTGCGCAAAGCCGTCCAGCACCTGCCCGCCCACGCGCTGGGTCGGCGAGTCGGACGTCAGCAGTTCGGGGTGCGCCCTTTCCAGAGTTTGCAGTTCGCGAAACAGACGGTCGTATTCGGCGTCGGGGATTTCGGGCGCGTCCCGCGTGTAGTAGGCGTGCGCGTGGTGGTGCAGTTGCTGCCTGAGGGCTTGAGCCTGGCTAGCCGGGTTGTTTACAGGTGTCGAAGCCGTCGATGATGCGGCAAACGCGTCACCAAAAAGGTCTGGCGTGTTGGGGCTCACGGTTCAGACCCTGCTCAAGAGAATAGGCGACGCGCTTGAGGGGATCCAGCAGACAGCTCGCGGGCGTCCAGCGCGTCGTACAGCTGCTGCAAGTCCAGACCAATCTGGTCAAGCGTGGCTTCACTGAGCACCTGGCCTTCGCCATCGGTCACCACACCGTCCATCTGTGCAGCCAGCGAAACAGCGGCTTCGCGCAGGCGGAAATAAGGCTGCTCTTCACGGGCGGTCTGGGGCACATCCAGGCTCAATGCAAAAAAGCGTATGGGCGACAGATCGGGGTCTTCGGCCATGGCCGCATGGGTGTCAAAGGTAAGTGAAAGGACAGCAGGCAGGCCTTGTACCAGAGCAGGCAAAACCAGTCGACCAGGTATGGCACCGGAAACAAAACCCAAGCGGGCAGCATGCTGATGAATGTAGCCAGGACTCCAGGCTGCGGTGCGGGCACACAGTGTGAAGCTCAGCTGCGCGTCGTGCACGCTGGCAAATTGGTCCAGCTCTTTGGCTCGGGCAACCTCTTCGAGCATGTCACTGAAACTTGCGCTGCCGCTGATCGCATCTGCAAAAGCTTGCGTTTTGATCACGAATTCAGAAAATTCGATGTTGTTGAGCGCACCCACACGGTTGGCCAATTGAACCCCCGCCTGAAAGGCGTTGTAGCGCCGTCCGGCGGCCAGTGCTTCCCACTGCCCTGTTTCTTGCACAAGCCCCTCGACAGAAAACAACTTGGTGCCAACCCGGCGTGTGGATGGCAGGGCCGCCAAAGCGGCATCACCCGACACAGCTTGGTCCACTTCGATCGAAGCCAACACGTCGATCAAGGCGTCCAATTGGGGTTTCCGATCGGGCTGGCTCAGGTGCGTGAAAGCATCTTGCAGCACAGGCTCAATGGCATCGGTGCTGCCGGCAGGAGCCGCGGGGTCGGCGTTCAGCACAGGCTCGATGGCATGCAAAGCCGACTCGAGCACAGGCTCGCGATGCGGGTCGGCTTGGCGAGGCGCGTTTTTGCGTGATGTCCAGTAGTTGTAGACCACCACGGCACCCACGGTGAGCGCCCCGATGGCGGCCAGACTCAACTGCAAAGAACTCATCGATTCCAACATAACTTCCTCAGGCCACATCGGCCAATGAGACCGCGGATTCCATGTCCACAGCCACGATGCGAGACACGCCCTGCTCCTGCATGGTCACGCCGATCAACTGCTCGGCCATTTCCATGGCGATCTTGTTGTGGCTGATGAACAGGAACTGGGTCTCTTTGCCCATGCCCTTGACCAGCTTGGTATAGCGTTCGGTGTTGGCGTCGTCCAGCGGCGCGTCCACCTCGTCGAGCAAGCAAAACGGTGCGGGGTTGAGCTGAAAAATCGCAAACACCAACGCAATGGCCGTGAGGGCTTTTTCGCCACCCGACAGCAAATGGATGGTCTGGTTTTTCTTGCCTGGCGGCTGGGCCAGCACCTGCACACCGGCGTCCAAAATTTCGTCACCGGTCATGACCAAGCGCGCATTGCCGCCGCCAAACAACTCAGGGAACATGCGGCTGAAGTGCTCGTTGACGATTTTGAAGGTACCGGCAAGAAGCTCACGGGTTTCGGCGTCGATCTTGCGGATCGCGTCTTCGAGCGTGTTCATCGCGTCGGTCAAGTCGGCGCACTGGGCATCCAGGAAGGTCTTGCGCTCACGCGATGTGGTCAGCTCTTCGAGTGCGGCCAGGTTGACTGGTCCCAAAGCGGTGATTTCGCGGTGAATGCGGTCGATCTCGGCTTGCAGGCCGGTCACGCGCACCTGGCCGGCCTCAATCGAAGTGGCCACGGCCTCCAGGTCGGCCTGGGCGTCAGCCAGCAGCTGGGTGTATTGCTCCAGCCCCAGGCGGGCCGCTTGCTCCTTGAGCTGCAGGTCGGTGATGCGTTGGCGCAGCGGGTCGAGTTCGCGCTCGAAGCTCACCCGGCGCTCGTCGCTGGCGCGCAGTTTGGCAGTCAGGTCGTCGTAGGCGCTGCGCCGTGCGCCCAAGGCTTGCTCGCGCTCCAGTTTGACGGCCAGCACATTTTGCAAACCGGCTTGTGCAGCGGCATCGGTCAGGCGGCTGAGTTCGTCGCGGGCGCGCTGCATTTCGGCGTCGATGCTGGCCACTTGCTGTTGCGCGGTCTCGATGGTGCGGTTGAGTTCGGCGCGGCGGGCGTCCAAGCTGCGCTGAGAGAACTGGGCTTCTTGCGCCCGACGCTCCAGGCTGCGCTGCTGTTCGCGGCATTCGGAGAGCTTGCGCTCGGCCTCCATCACGCGTTCGTCCAGCTGGGCGTGGCGCTCTTGCGTGTCGGCCAGCTGCATGTCCAGCTCTTCAAAACGGGCTTCGGCGGTGACGCGGCGCTCTTGCAACTCGTCCAGCAAGGCCTCGACTTCGGCCAAGTCATTGTTGATCTGATCGCTGCGGGCACGCGTTTGCGCCACCAACTGCGACAGGCGCAGGGTCTCAACCTGCAGCTCATGCGTGCGCGACTGGCTTTCGCTGGCTTCGCGGCGCACGGTGATCAGGCGCTGCGAGGCGTCGGCATAGGCCGCCTCGGCCCGCACCAGAGCGCTGCGGCTTTCTTCCGAAATCAGGGTCTGGGCGCGCAGCTGCTTTCCCAGGTTCTCGATCTCTTGGGCGCGGCCCAGCAAACCCGCTTGCTCGGAGTCTTGCGCGTAGAACACCACGCTGTTCAGGTCAACGGCATGCCCCGCTTGCACCAACAGGGTTTCACCCGCTTGCAATTGACTGCGCCAGGCCAGCGCGTCTTCCAGACTGGGGGCGGTGTAGCAGCCTTGCAGCCAGTCGGCCAGCAGGGCAGACAAACCAGCATCGTGCACACGCAACAAGTCAGCCAAGGGCTTGCAGCCTGCAGGCATACCACTGCGCGGCGCGGCCTTGGACGCCACAGGCGGGCTGAAAAAGCTCAATTTAGCGGGCGGCGCGTCATTGGCAAATGCGCGCACCATGTCCAGGCGTGACACTTCGAGCGCCGACAAGCGCTCGCGCAAGGCCGATTCAAGGGCGTTTTCCCAGCCGGGCTCGATGTGGATGCGGCTCCACAGACCTTCCAGACCGTCCATGCCGTGCTTGGACAGCCAGGGCTTGAGTTTGCCATCGGTACGCACCTTCTCTTGCAGAGCCTTGAGCGCCTCAATGCGGGCGCTCAGATCGGCTAAGCGAGACGATTCAGTGTTCACGGCGGATTGGCGCGTGCGGCGGTCTTCGTCCAGGGCTGGCGCTTGTTCTTGCAGGTCTTGCAGGCGGGCTTCCGATTCAGCAGACAGGGCTTCGGCCTCGGCCAGCTGTTCTTGCAACTGCTGCAGGCGTGCTTCGTCGGGCGCGGCCAAGGCGTTGCGGTCGGTCAGCAGGCGCTCGCGGCGGTTGTCCTGCTGGCGCGATTGTTCTTCGACGTTGCGCTGGTCTGCGGCCAGGACCCCAATTTGCTGCTGCACCTGCACCACCGCAGCACGCTGGGTATTGGCATTATTTTGCGCTTTTAGGAGGGCTTCTTCCAAGTCGGGCAAGGCCATGGCTTGGTCTTCAACTTGCGCGGCCAGCGTCATGCTCTGGTCTTCGGCTGTGGCCGCTTGCTCGGCCAGGGTTTCCAGCTCGGCTTGCGCGTCTTGGCTGCGTGTGCCCCATTGAGCGGTTTGCTCGATCAGCTGCTGCAGGCGTTGCTCGGCGCGTTGGCGGCCTTCGACCACAAAGCGGATTTCTGCTTCAAGCTTTCCGACCTCGGCACTGGCTTCGTACAGTTTGCCTTGGGCTTGGTTGACCTCGTCACCTGCGGCGTAATGCGCCTGGCGAATGGTTTCCAGGTCGGCTTCGACGTGGCGCAAATCGGCCATGCGCGATTCAAGTGCATTGACGGCTTGGTCAACGTCCGATTTCATTCGGCCTTGGTCGGCCTCGGCGTCCCGGCGCTTTAAAAACCACAACTGGTGCTGCTTGAGCGTGCTGTCGGCCTGCAAGTTGTTGTAACGCTGGGCCACTTCGGCCTGCTTTTCCAACTTTTCCAGATTGGCGTTCAGCTCGCGCAAGATATCGTCGACCCGGGTCAGGTTCTCGCGGGTGTCCGACAGGCGGTTTTCGGTCTCGCGGCGGCGTTCCTTGTATTTGGACACGCCAGCAGCTTCTTCCAGAAACAGTCGCAACTCTTCTGGGCGCGACTCGATGATGCGGCTAATCGTCCCTTGGCCAATGATGGCGTAGGCGCGTGGGCCCAAGCCGGTGCCCAAAAACACGTCTTGCACATCCCTGCGGCGCACCGGCTGGTTGTTGATGTAATAACTGCTGTTGCCGTCGCGGGTCAACACGCGCTTCACGGCGATCTCGGCAAATTGGCCCCACTGGCCACCGGCGCGGTGGTCGGCATTGTCAAACACCAGCTCCACGCTGGCGCGGCTGGCGGGTTTGCGGGTGTTGGTGCCGTTGAAAATCACGTCCTGCATGGACTCGCCACGCAATTCAGACGCCTTGGACTCACCCAGCACCCAACGCACCGCGTCCATGATGTTGGATTTGCCGCAACCGTTGGGTCCGACCACGCCCACCAGCTGCCCGGGCAGCAGAAAGTTGGTCGGTTCGGCAAACGATTTGAAGCCCGAAAGCTTGATGGAATTGAGGCGCACGGCGGTTTTGTTCGTGGTCGGATCGGTTCGAGATCAGAGGATTGGGCCAGCCCAAATGGCCAACACCGTGAAAAAACGTCAATGTTACCCGACAGGCATGGTGAAAAACCTGCTGACAAGCACAAGGCGCAACGGGCAAGCTTCATCCCGGATAATCGGGGGATGAATCCCCTCCTCGCCAAGCTGCAACCCTACCCTTTTGAACGGCTCAAGCAGCTGTTCGCCAGTGTCATACCCAACCCTGCCTTGAAGCCCATCAGCTTGGGCATTGGTGAGCCCAAACACGCCACACCGGCTTTCATTCAGGAAGCGCTCAAGGCGGCGGTGGCCACCGGTTTGTCGGCCTACCCCGCCACTGCAGGCGAGCCCGCGCTGCGAAAGTCCTGCGCCGCCTGGCTGCAAACCCGTTACAGCCTGACCCTGGACGCAGCCACCCAAGTGCTGCCGGTCAACGGCTCGCGCGAAGCCCTGTTTGCCCTGACGCAAACCGTGATCGACCCGACCCGCCCCGGCGCGACGGTGGTGAGCCCCAACCCTTTTTATCAAATCTATGAAGGCGCGGCCTTGCTGTCGGGTGCCACGCCGTATTACGTGCCCAGCGACCCGGCGCGCAACTTTGCCAACGACTGGGACAGCGTGCCCGCTGAAGTCTGGGCCCGCACACAGCTTTTGTTTGTCTGCTCACCCGGCAACCCCACGGGGGCGGTCATGCCCCTTTCGGAGTGGCAAAAATTATTTGCGCTGTCCGACCAGCACGGTTTTGTGATCGCATCCGACGAGTGCTACAGCGAGATTTACTTCCGCGAAGAAGCGCCTTTGGGGGGACTGGAAGCCGCCCACCAACTGGGCCGCACCGACTTCAAACGCCTGATCGCCTTTACCAGCCTCAGCAAGCGCAGCAATGTGCCGGGCCTGCGCAGCGGTTTTGTGGCTGGTGATGCAGCCATCATCCAACAGTTTTTGCTTTACCGCACCTACCATGGCAGCGCCATGAGTCCCGTGGTGCAAGCGGCCAGCGTGGCCGCCTGGGGCGACGAAGCCCATGTGGTGGACAACCGCAACCAATACCGTACCAAGTTTGCCCAGGTCACGCCCGTGCTGGCCCAGGTGCTGGATGTGAAACTGCCCGACGCCAGCTTTTACCTGTGGGCCGGAGTGCCTGCACTCTGGCAAGGCGATGACGCGGCCTTTGCCAAGGCCTTGTACGAAGCCGAGAGCGTCACCGTGCTGCCCGGCAGCTACCTGGCGCGGGATTTCAACGGCAGCAACCCAGGCCAGGGCCGAATCCGCATGGCGCTGGTGGCCGAGACCGCCGAGTGCCTGGAAGCCGCTGAGCGCATCGCCCGCTTTGTGCGCACCCACCCCAACAAGGCTGGATCATGACCACCTGCCACGACACCCTGCGCCTGGCCGAACAGCTGATCTCCAAACCATCGGTCACGCCTGAGGATGCGGGATGCCTGGACCTGATTGCCGACGCCCTCAAGCCACTGGGCTTCGTCTGCGAATTCATGGATTCCGGCCCCGACACCTTCCGCGTGCGCAACCTGTGGGCCAAGCGGGCTGGCAACTCGGGCCAAACCCTGGCCTTTGCGGGCCACACCGACGTGGTGCCCACCGGGCCGCTCACGCAATGGGACAGCGACCCCTTCACCCCCACCCACAGAGACGGCAAGTTGTTTGGGCGCGGTGCGAGCGACATGAAAACCTCGCTGGCGGCCATGGTGGTGGCGGTGCAAGAGTTTCTGGCCGCCAATCCCAACCCGGCTTTGGGCATCGCCTTTTTGCTGACCAGCGACGAGGAAGGCCCGGCCCTCGACGGCACCGTGGTGGTCTGCAAAGCCTTGGTGGCAAGAGGTGATGTGCCTCAGTTTTGCATCGTGGGCGAACCCACCTCGGTGCAGCAAACCGGCGACATGATCAAGAACGGCCGACGCGGCACCCTGAGCGGCAAACTCACCGTCAAAGGTGTGCAAGGCCACATCGCCTACCCACACCTGGCCGACAACCCGATCCACCGCTTGGCCCCGGCGCTGGCTGAGTTGGTGGCGATTCGCTGGGACGATGGCAATGCCTTCTTCCAACCCACCAGCTGGCAGGTGAGCAACATCCACGCGGGCACGGGCGCCAGCAACGTGATCCCCGGCGACTGCGTGGTGGACTTCAACTTCCGTTTTTGCACCGAATCCACACCCGAGAGCCTTCAGCAGCGCCTGACCGCGGTACTGGACCGCCACGGCCTGAAATATGAATTGAAGTGGACCCTTGGCGGTTTGTCGTTTTTGACCACACCGGGCACTTTGGTGGCCGCTATTCAACAAGCCATCACCGACGAAACCGGCCTGACCACCGAGCTGTCCACCACCGGCGGCACCAGCGACGGCCGCTTCATCGCGCA
>CAMDFT010000025.1 GCA_945897795.1 Limnohabitans sp. Rim8
GCCCAGCGCATTGAGGTCCTGTCCACCAAATCGCTGGCCGAGGCGCTGGGTGGGCAAACCGGGTTGCAAGCGGATGTGGCGCAGTGGCAAAACCAGGCCCAGGCCCTGACGCAGAGCAGCGTCTGGCCCAGTGTAGAGCTGAAATACCCCCCTCAATTGGACGCTGCCGGCAAGCAACTGCAGGCTGTTTGGGACGGGTTTTCGGCCGCAGCGGCTTTGGCTACTCTGGCCCAAACCGACGCCACAACCGCTTTGCCCCCCGTGCCCGTGTGGGCCGACGAGATCCGCCGCCTGCGTGGCGAATTTTCGCAACAGGTCGCTGCTGCAGCCGAATCGGCCAAGCCCGCCAAAACAGAGCAACCCGAAAAAGCAGTCAAACCCAAAATCGACCCCGCCCAGCGCCAAGCCCTGCGAGAGCAAGCCATGCTGGCTGTGACCCAAGCTTTGGAGGTGCTGGAAAAGCAACTCACCGAAGCCCAGGAAACGCCACCTGTCGAGGCCACCGTCGCCTTGCGCAACGCGCTCAAGACCCACGGCAAGCAGTTGGACACCAGTCTGGATGAGCGCCTGCACAAGTCTTTGACGGCCGGCGGCGATGCCGAAGGCTGGCAACGCTGGCTGGCCGATCAGGTGCGCACTGACCTGGTCACTCAAGCCGAAGCGCTGCTCGATGCCAACAAAGTCCCCACTGTGGGTGGCCGAAAAATGCAAGACAAGTTGCGCCAACTGCGCGACAGCTGGAAGCAAATTGACCAAGGCGGCCTGCCCAACCACGCGCTGTGGAAGCGTTTTGATGCCGCTTGCAACGAAGCCTACAAAGCCGTGCTGGCCTGGCTTGAGCAAATGAAAAAAGACTCGGCCGATCAGCGTGCCCAGCGCGTGGCGCTGATGGACGAGGTCAAGGCCTGGACCGCAGAGCATGCCCAAAGCGAGGACTGGCGTGCCCAGTTGCGCGCCCTTCACCAGTTCGCCGACCGTTGGCGCAATGCCGGCCACTTGAGTGAGAAGGCCTTTGGCGAAATGCAGGGCCAGTGGAAAAGCATTTTCAAAGCCGCAGCGGCCCCTCTCGAGGCGGCACAAAAAGCCAGCATTGAACGCCGCCAGGCGCTGATCAACGAAGCCCGCGAAGTGGGCGCAGCACCGGCTTTGAGAGTGGATGCTGTCAAAGCCTTGCAGCAACGCTGGCAAGTGGAGGCCCAGTCGGTGCCGCTGGACCGCAAGACCGAACAAAAACTATGGGAAGTGTTCCGCGCACCGCTGGACGAGGCCTTCCAACGCAAAGGTACAGACCGCCCTCAGTCCACAGGCCCTGTCAGTGCCCACGATCGTGCGGTCCTGGATGCCTCCAAAGCCTTGGATTCGGCCAACGCCAGTGGCGATGCGGCCAAAATCCGCGCGGCCATGGCCGTTCTTGACGCCGCCTTGCGTGGGCAAGCCTTGCAGGCGCAAGCTGCCCAAGCAGCTCAGTCACCCCAGTCACCCGTTAATGCCGCCACTTCAAGCACTGCGGCTTTGGTGCCCCCTCCATCGGTTGCCGAGGCCCAAGGTGATGAGGCTTCAGCCGCTGCAGACGCAACCGCAGAGGTTCCAGCAGACGAACAAGCCAGCGACGCGGCAACTGCCGAAGCGCCGCAAGCCGCGCCCGCTTCGGACAGCGTGCTCCCAGAAGAGCCTGCGCCGCTTGTGGTTGCACCCAAGCCCGCCAAACCTGTGGTGGCGGTGCGCGGTGACGATCGGCCTGGCCAAAAGCGTCCCGAAGCACCAGCCGGGCGCGATGGCCGCCGTGATGGCCGTCCTGGCGAGCGCGGGGCGCGCCCCGGTGGCGACCGGGGTCCAGGTGCCGGTCGTTTTGGTGACCGCGGTGGTGATCGCTTTGGCGACCGTGAGCCTCGTGAAGACCGCGGCCCGCGCCTGGGCGATGCGGCTTTCCGCGCCCAACGCGAAGCCATGGAGCGGGCCGAAATGTCCCTGCGCAAACTGGCGGCACAAGCGCATGGCGAGACCTTGGGTCGTGTGATGACGGCTTGGCAAGCGCGCCAGGTCGAGGACTTGCCGACAGTGCAAGAGTTGGGCAAAGGCATCAACGCCACCACCCGCCAAGCCTGGGCGCAAGCCGTGAGCGCCGAACCCAAAGCCCCGGGAGCCACAGCCTTGCTGCGCTTGGAGATGGCAGCCGATGTGCCGTCGCCTGCTGACAAAATCAGTGATCGTCGCGCCCTGCAGTTGCAATTGCTGACCCAACGCAATCAACCTGGCCCCAACGAAACCTGGGCACTCGATGTGGCACAGGTCCTGTCAGGCCCGCACGACGAACCCACCGCACGGCGCTTGCAAAACGTGCTAAAAAACTTGTTGCGAAGCTGACAACCCGTGAGTCGGACCTGAAGGCGCCGACCTACAAAATGTTGTGGGTGGTTGGCGTCAGGTTCAAACGGGTGAAATCACCGCCACGCTGCAGCCTGAACACTTGGGCCCTGTGCGGTGCGTGGTCCAGCGACCAGTCGCTCAGCACATGCCTTTGCCCCGCGCCCAGTGGGTGGTCTGCGGGCTGGTGGGTGTGGCCATGCACCATGCGATCGGCCCCGGCGGCGTTCAACCAATTCAAAGCCATGTCCGAGTCGGCATCGGCGTAAATGGCGCCGCTTTGTTTTTGGGATTCGCTTTGCGCGCGCATGGCGCGGGCCAGAGCCTGGCGCTCGTGCAGGGGTTTGGCCAAAAATTCGGCTTGCCAGTCGGCACTGCGCACCTGCTGGCGAAAGGCTTGGTAGGGGCGATCGTCCAGGCACAGCGCATCCCCGTGGCTGAGCAAAATGTGCTGCTCGCCCAAGAGCAGCAAGCAGGGGTCGCTCAAAGCGTGCACGCCGCAATCGGACAAGAAGCGCGGCCCCACCAGAAAGTCCCGGTTGCCGTGCATGACGGCCACATGCAAGCGCTGCGCGCTTTGGCGCAAGACCTGCGCGCAGCGCTGCAAAAAGGGGTCTGTCTCGGCGGCATCGTCGCCCACCCAAACCTCGAACAGGTCACCCAGAATCAGCACCGCATCGGCGGGCGTGTTCGCCATGAAGTGACGCCAGGCTTCGAAAGTGGCCGGCTCTGAGGCCTGGAGGTGCAGGTCCGAGATCAAGTCGACGGTCTGCCATGCCGCTGGCGCTGTCAGCCGACCCAGGGTCGGCGCTGTGGTGCGCGGGTCAGCGGACACGGCTCAATCCATCACAGGGCAACAGCTTTTTCGATCACCACGTCTTCTTTCGGCACGTCACCGTGGCCGCCGCGGTTGCCGGTTTTCACGCCCTTGATCTGGTCGACCACTTCGGTGCCCTTGACCACTTTGCCGAAAACGGCATAGCCCCAGCCTTGCATGGAGGGCGCGGTGTGGTTCAAAAAGTCGTTTTTCGCGACGTTGATGAAGAACTGCGACGAAGCGGAGTGGGGTGCCGAGGTGCGGGCCATGGCCACGGTGTACTCGTCGTTTTTCAGGCCATTGTTGGCTTCGTTTTCGATGTTGGCGTCCGTGGGCTTTTGGGTCATGCCGGGCTCAAAACCACCGCCCTGGACCATGAAGCCGGGGATCACGCGGTGAAAAACCGTGTTGTCGTAATGGCCCTTGTTCACATAGGCCAGAAAGTTTTCGGTCGACTTGGGGGCTTTTTCGGCGTCCAGTTCGAGGGTGATGACACCGTAGCCGGTGATGTGCAGTTCGACTTGTGGGTTGCTCATGGTGTTACTTCAACAAAGTGATGGATTGGATGACAACCGGCGTCCGGGGAACATCGGTTGGGAAGGGGCCGCCTGTGCCCGTGGGCGTATTGCGGATTTTTTGGACCACGTCCATGCCGGACGTGACTTTGCCAAAAACGGTGTAGCCGAAGCTTTGAAAACTGGGGTCTAAAAACGCGTTGTCTACCACGTTGATGAAAAACTGCGCGGTGGCCGATTGCGGATCGTTGGTGCGGGCCATGGCCAGCGTGCCTGTTGTGTTTTTCAGGCCTGCGGCCAAGGCTTGTCGGCCCTCATGAACGACTGGAGCGCGGGTTTTCTTTTCTCGGTATTGGCCATCGTAGCCGCCGCCCTGCAGCATGAAGCCAGGAATCACACGGTGAAAAATTGTGCCCTCGTAGTGCTTGTCACTCACGTACTGCACAAAGTTCGCGACGGTTTTGGGGGCTTTGTCTGCATACAACTCGGCCTCGATGTCACCCATCGAGGTGCTGATGCGCACTTTGGGGGTGCTGGATGAGGTGTTTGTGCTCGATGGTGTGGTGGCGCTTTGGGCCTGCACGGTCCAAGGTGCAAGCAGGCACATGCTCAAAGCCAGGGCGATCCAGCGGTTGTGGGGTTTCAAAAGTGTCATGAGTGTGGGCTGATGTGGACAGGGTGAAATGAAGTGGCAAGCGAAGGTGCTTGTTTCAGGGGGTGCGCATCACCCGTTCGGCACCCTCTTGCTTGGTTTGCAAGCGGGTTGGGGTGGGTGTGATGAGTCGGGCCCGCGCGAATGCCTGTGCGGCCATGGCCAGGTGAAGATCACCCAGATTCTCCAGAGCCAGCGCATAGTCCGGCCGCGCTCTGATGGCCGCTTGCAAGGCAGCCAGCGCCTCGTCATGGCGGTTTTCGCGCACCAGCAAGGCCGCCAGGTTGTTGTGCGGCTCTGGCAGTTCAGGGAAGGATTGGGTCAGGTCCCGCAGCGTGTCCATGGCCGCTTGGGTTTGGCCCATACCGGTCTGGATATGGCTTTGCAACAGGCGCATTTGAGGGTCAGTGGGCGTGGTTTTCAGCCTGGCTTGGGCCAAGGCCTGGGCTTGCGCCCATTGGCCGCTTTGCACCAAGGTACTGACATCTTTGTAGAGGTCGGCCTGCGCGCCCAGGCTGCAAGTCCACAGGGTACAAAAAGCCATCCAACGGAGCCAGGTTCGCATGCGTGCCCAAAGAAAGAGGGGGGGTGAAAAAAATACGCACCCGAGCCGCTGGGGTTGGCTCAGGCCAACTCAAAAAGAGCACCACAGGCCTTGGCTCGGGGATATACTGATTGGTCATTGTAGCGGAGCCCTTTGCGGTTTTCCGTGCACCGAAAGGTGCCGCCAGCCCCGTGCGCGCTGGCTTTTTTTGAGCCGTTGTAGCGCCGTTGTCTGAGCTGACGGCCCTGGGTGCGCAGCGCCCAAAGCGGCTTTTGTTGACTGCCATTTTTTTCGATTTGACATGAGTTTGCGCATTTTCAACACGCTCAGCCGTGCTGTTTCCGATTTTTCTCCGGCCGAGCCCGGCCATGTGCGCATGTACGTCTGTGGCATGACCGTGTACGACCTGTGCCATCTGGGCCATGCCCGCTCGATGATCGCGTTCGATGTGGTGCAGCGCTGGCTCAAAGCCAGTGGCTACCAGGTCACCTATGTGCGCAACGTGACCGACATCGAAGACAAGATCATCAAACGTGCTTTGGAAAACGGCGAAACCATCCGTCAACTGACCGACCGCATGATCGACGCGCTGCACCAGGACGCTGACGCGCTGGGCATTGAGCGCCCCCAACACGAGCCCCGAGCGACTGACTACGTGCCCCAAATGCTGAGCATGATTGGCACGCTGGAGCAAAAAGGCTTGGCCTACCGCGCGGGCAACGGCGACGTGAACTACTCGGTGCGCAAGTTTCCCGGTTACGGCAAGTTGTCGGGCAAGTCGCTTGACGAATTGAATGCTGGCGAGCGCGTGGCCGTGGAAACGGACAAGCAAGACCCGCTGGACTTTGTTCTTTGGAAAAGCGCCAAACCCACCGAGCCCGAAGACGTCAAATGGACCAGTGCTTTTGGCACGGGCCGTCCCGGTTGGCACATCGAGTGCTCGGCCATGGCTTGCGAGCTGCTGGGCCAGACCTTTGACATCCATGGCGGTGGGGCTGACTTGCAGTTTCCGCACCACGAAAACGAGATTGCGCAAAGCGAGGGCGCCAACGGCCAGCCCCTGGCGCGTTTTTGGATGCACAACGGCTTCATCAATGTGGACAACGAGAAGATGTCCAAGAGCTTGGGCAACTTCTTCACCATCCGCGATGTGCTCAAAGAATTTGACGCAGAGACGGTGCGCTTTTTCATCGTGCGCAGCCACTACCGCAGCTCGCTCAATTACAGCGATGTGCACCTGAATGACGCCAAAGGCGCTTTGAAGCGCTTGTACACCGCGCTGCAAGCCGTGCCGCCAGCCCAAGTCTCCATCGACTGGGCTGATCCCTTGCCTGCACGATTCAAGGCCGCCATGGACGAAGACTTTGGCACGCCCGAAGCGGTGGCCGTGTTGTTCGAATTGGCAGGCGAAGTCAACCGCAATGGCTCGGTCGAGCGTGCGGGTTTGCTCAAGGCATTGGGGGGCTTGCTGGGTTTGCTGCAAACCGACCCTACGGTTTACTTGCAAGCGGGTGCAGGCTTGGACGATGCCGCCATTCAGGCCCAGATCCAGGCCCGGGCAGACGCCAAAAAGGCCAAAAATTTTGCCGAAGCCGACCGCATCCGCAACGACTTGCTGGCCCAAGGCATCGTGCTCAAAGATTCGGCCGCTGGCACGACCTGGGAGTCGGCGCCATGACGATCAGCTCAAGCCTTGAAGTGATCCCTGTCACGCCGGCTTATTGGGCTGAGGCGTGCGCGCACCTGGCCAAAAAAGACCGGGTTATGAAAAAACTCATTCCCCAGTTTGGCGATGCCATCCTGGAAACCCGGGGCGATGCTTTTGTGACCTTGGCACGTTCCATCGTGGGCCAACAAATTTCGGTCAAGGCCGCGCAATCGGTGTGGGACCGTTTCGCGGCATTGCCCAAACGGATATCTCCGGCTGCGGTGCTCAAGCTCAAGGTCGACGACATGCGGGCGGCGGGTTTGTCGGCGCGCAAGGTGGAGTACTTGGTCGATCTGGCGGTGCACTTCAGCTCGGGCGCGGTTCACGTTCAGGCTTGGCAAGAGATGGACGACGAGGCCATCATCGATGAGCTGGTGGCGATCCGCGGCGTTGGCCGTTGGACAGCAGAAATGTGCCTGATCTTTCACTTGCTCAGGCCCAATGTGTTGCCGCTCGATGATGTGGGTTTGATCAATGGCATCAGCCGCAACTATTTCTCGGGCGAGCCGGTGAGTCGCAGCGACGCCCGCGAGGTCGCTCAGGCCTGGAGCCCGTATTCGACCGTGGCAACTTGGTATATTTGGCGCTCGCTGGACCCCGTGCCGGTGGCGTATTGAGGGGCTGGACATCACGTCCACCCGGAACCTGAACAGAGGAGTCAAACTTGGCCAAAAAAACATTTCTCGATTTTGAGCAACCCGTTGCCGAACTCGAAGCCAAGATCGAAGAGTTGCGCTATGTGCAGACCGAATCGGCGGTGGACATCACCCTCGAAATCGACCAGCTGAGCAAGAAAAGCCAGCAACTGACCAAAGACATTTACAGCGACCTGACCCCCTGGCAGGTCACCAAAATCTCGCGTCACCCCGAGCGCCCCTATACGCTGGACTACATCCACGGCATCTTCACCGACTTTGTGGAGATGCACGGTGACCGCCACTTTTCCGACGATCTGTCCATCGTGGGCGGTTTGGCGCGTTTCAATGGCCAGGCCTGCATGGTGCTGGGCCAACAAAAAGGGCGTGACACCAAAGAGCGCACGCTGCGCAACTTTGGCATGAGCAAGCCCGAGGGCTACCGCAAAGCCCTGCGCCTCATGAAAACGGCCGAAAAATTCAAGCTGCCCGTATTCACCTTCGTCGACACGCCTGGCGCTTACCCCGGCATCGATGCCGAAGAGCGCGGCCAGTCCGAGGCCATTGGCCGCAATATTTTTGAGATGGCCCAGCTTGAGGTGCCCATCATCACCACCATCATTGGCGAAGGCGGCTCCGGTGGCGCCTTGGCCATTTCGGTGGCCGATCAGGTGCTGATGCTGCAGTATTCGGTTTACTCGGTCATCAGCCCCGAAGGTTGTGCCTCTATCCTTTGGAAAACCAGCGAAAAAGCCGAGGCTGCGGCCGATGCCTTGGGCATCACTGCCCACCGCCTGAAGGCCTTGGGTCTGGTCGACAAGATCGTCAATGAGCCTGTGGGCGGCGCCCACCGCGATACCGACCAAATGGTGTCTTTCCTCAAACGCGCTTTGGGTGATGCCTGGCGTCAGCTGGCCGACCTCAAACCCAAAGAGCTGCTCGAGCGCCGCCACGAGCGCCTGAACAGCTACGGGCGCTTTACCGACACCAAAGCAGGTAAATAAACCTGCTGGTGAGCCTCCAGGCTTCACGCATGGCCCTCACACCGATGCTGCCCATTGAACAGGCCCTGGCTGATTTCAGCCCGGGCCTTCCTTTTGCGGTGGCCTTCAGCGGTGGGGCCGACTCCACGGCTTTGCTGTTGGCCTGCGCCCGCCGCTGGCCTGGGCAGGTGAGGGCGGTGCACATTCATCATGGCTTGCAAGATGCGGCTGACGCGTTTGAAACGCATTGCCGAGCGCTGTGCCAGCAACTGAACGTGCCTTTGGCCGTGAGAAGGGTGCAGGCGGGCCATGCACCGGGTCAAAGCCCTGAAGACGCTGCCCGCAAAGCACGTTATGCAGCCCTGGTCGAAGCGGTGCAAAGCGAGTGGCCCGAGGTGCAGGACTTCGCGCTGGCCCAGCATGCCGACGACCAGGTGGAAACTTTGTTGATCGCCTTGTCGCGTGGCGCAGGCTTGCCCGGCTTGGCCAGCATGCCCTCTCATTGGCAGCGGCAGGGCCTCGATTGGCACCGGCCTTTTTTGTCGGTGCCCGGCGTGGCCTTGCGCGCGTGGCTGCAAAGCCAAGGCCATGGCTGGGTCGAAGACCCCAGCAACACCGACGAAAGCTTCACCCGCAACCGCATCCGCGCGCGCGTGCTGCCCGCCTTGGCCGAAGCCTTGCCTGCTTTTCGTGAGACCTTTGCCCGCAGTGCCAAGCATGCCGCGCAGGCGCAAGAGGTTCTGAACGAGGTGGCCGCGCAAGACCTGGCACACATCGGCGTGCCGCCCCACATCGAGGCTTTGCAGCGCTTGAGCCGAGCCCGTCAGGCACTGGTGCTGCGTCATTGGCTGCGCCAGCAACACGCCACCACACCCAGCACAGCGCAACTCAACGCGCTGTTGGACCAACTGACCGCTTGCACCACCCGTGGCCATCGGATCCATTTGAAGGTGGGTATGGGCTTTGTACAGCGCGATGGCCAGCATCTGAGCTGGCAAGCCGCCTGACCCGTAAACCTTTATTTGCCCTCTGATCCGCCATGGGTGGAGCGGTCATGGGGCTCAGCGGGTCAAGAAAGTGTCAGCCTGGTGGCTACAATGAAAGGCTTTGCCAGTGACACACCCTTGGTAATCCTCAATGATGTGGCCTTGACAGAGCGCATCCGCATTCTTTTTCTATTCATCACTTCAAATGGCTTTGATCGTTCACAAATACGGCGGCACCTCGATGGGCTCGACCGAGCGCATTCGCAATGTCGCCAAGCGCGTGGCCAAATGGGCGCGCGCTGGCCACCAGATCGTGGTGGTCCCCAGCGCCATGAGCGGCGAGACCAACCGCCTGCTGGGCCTGGCCAAAGAGCTGGCCCCGTCCAAACCCGGCCATGACTACAACCGCGAACTTGACATGCTGGCTTCGACCGGCGAGCAAGCTTCGTCGGCCCTGCTGGCCATTGCCCTGCAATCCGAAGGCCAGCCTTCGGTCAGCTACGCAGGCTGGCAAGTGCCCATCAAGACCAACAGCGCTTTCACCAAGGCACGCATCGAGTCGATCGATGACATGCGTGTCATGGGTGACTTGAACGCTGGCAAGGTGGTGATCATCACCGGTTTTCAGGGCGTGGACGACAACGGCAACATCACCACGCTCGGTCGTGGTGGCTCGGATACCTCGGCCGTGGCTGTGGCTGCTGCCCTCAAAGCGGCCGAATGCCTGATCTTCACGGATGTGGACGGCGTCTACACCACCGACCCCCGCGTGGTGCCCGAAGCGCGCCGCCTGCACACCGTGAGCTTTGAAGAAATGCTCGAGATGGCGTCGCTCGGCTCCAAAGTCTTGCAAATCCGCTCGGTCGAATTTGCCGGCAAATACAAAGTGCCCATGCGCGTGCTGTCCAGCTTCACGCCCTGGGACATTGACATCAACGAAGAAGCCGCATCCGGCACCCTGATCACTTTTGAGGAAGACGAACAAATGGAACAAGCTGTCGTTTCCGGCATCGCTTTTAACCGCGACGAAGCCAAAATCTCCGTGGTGGGCGTGCCCGACAAGCCGGGTATCGCGTACCAAATTCTGGGCGCCGTGGCCGATGCCAACATCGAAGTGGACGTGATCATTCAGAACCTGAGCAAAGACGGCAAGACCGACTTCAGCTTCACCGTGCACCGCAATGACTACGCCAAGACCATCGACCTGCTCAAGGAAAAAGTGCTGCCCTCATTGGGCGCAGCTGAAGTGTTGGGCGACGCCAAGATCTGCAAAGTCTCCATCGTGGGCATTGGCATGCGCAGCCATGTGGGCGTGGCCAGCAAGATGTTCAGAAGCCTGAGCGAAGAGGGCATCAACATCCAAATGATCTCGACTTCTGAAATCAAAACCTCGGTCGTGATCGACGAGAAATACATGGAACTGGCCGTTCGCGCCCTGCACAAAGCCTTCGACCTGGACCAAGCCTGAGTTATAATTTCATCCACTGGAAACGTGACCGAGTGGCCGAAGGTGCTCCCCTGCTAAGGGAGTATGGGGTGTAGAGCCTCATCGAGGGTTCGAATCCCTCCGTTTCCGCCAGAACCAAGCCCGTGAGATTCGTCTCACGGGCTTTTTTCTTGGCCACTGCCCCTCGCTCGGAGCAGTTTTCAGTCCTTCAGTTCACCATGACCAGCTTGCCCTTGACACTGCGCGAACCCATCAAGGCGTAGGCGGCTTTGATGTCGCTCATGGGCAGGGTGCGGTCCAGCACGGGCTTGATCTTGCCTTGGCCGTACCACTGGGACAGCTCGCCCATCATGGCAGCATTGGCTTGGGGTTCGCGTCTGGCAAAGTCGCCCCAAAACACGCCGACCAGGGATGCGCCTTTGAGCAAGGGCAGGTTCAGCGGCAGCGACGGAATGGGCCCGCCCGCAAAGCCCACCACCAAGTAGCGACCACGCCAAGCGATGGAACGGAAAGCGGGCTCGGCCAGATCGCCGCCCACGGGGTCATACACCACGTCGGGGCCCTTGCCCTCGGTCAGGGTTTTCAGGGCCTCGCGCAGGTTTTGGGTGCTGTAGTTGATGGTGGCATCTGCCCCCAGTGTGGTGCACAGGGCGCATTTTTCGTCGGTGGATGCGGCCGCAATCACTTTGGCGCCCATGGCTTTGGCAATCTGGATGGCCGCTGTGCCCACACCGCCAGCAGCGCCCAGCACCAGCACGGTCTCGCCTGCTTTGAGGGCGGCCCGGTCCACCAGCGCATGGTGCGAGGTGGCGTAGGTCATGATGAAGGCCGCGCCATCGGTGGCCGGAAAACCGGCGGGCAAGGGCATGCACAGTTTGGCCGGGGCCAGGGTGTGGGTGCCAAAGCCGCCTGTGCCCGACAGGCAGGCCACGCTTTGCCCGACTTTCAGGTGCGTCACGCCTTCGCCGACGGCTTGCACGGTGCCCGCGTATTCCGAGCCCGGCACAAAGGGCAACTCGGGCTTCATCTGGTATTTGTTTTGCACGATCAGCAGGTCGGGGAAATTCAGGCTGGCCGCCTCAATTTGGATGAGCACCTGGCCTGGCCCGGGCGTGGGGGTGGGCAGTTCTTTCCAGTTAAGGGCGTCAACGCCCGTAGGGTTCTCGCAAAGCCAAGCATGCATGCCGTCTCTCCAAATGGAATCTGATTTAAAAACGGTGATCTTAGGCAGTCAGGCCCGGCCCTTCATGTCCCCCCAGCGACCGCATGCCAAGTCTTGCCTTTTCGCGGTAAGTTGCCTGCCGTTCTCGCCCCGTTCTCTCCCCGGTATCGCCCTACAATGGCCGATTCCACAAGCGTTCATCTATGAAAATTCTGATCTCCAACGACGACGGCTTCCGGGCTGAAGGCATCGTGGCTTTGCACGCGGCGCTGAAAGGCATTGCCGATGTCGAAGTGGTAGCCCCAGAGCACAACAACAGTGCCAAATCGAATGCCTTGACCCTGCACACGCCGCTGTATGTGAACCGGGCCGACAATGGATTTCGGTATGTCAATGGCACCCCCGCCGACTGTGTCCACATCGCCTTGACGGGTTTGTTGGGTTACCGGCCCGACTTGGTGATTTCTGGCATCAACAATGGCGCCAACATGGGCGACGACACCTTGTACTCGGGCACCGTGGGCGCGGCCATGGAGGGGTATTTGTTTGGCATTCCGGCCATCGCGGTGTCGCAAATCGACAAGGGCTGGGCGCATTTGGATGCAGCAGCCCGCACCGTCCAGCGCATGGTCCAGCAAATGGTGCACCAAAATTTGATGGGCAAAGAGCCTTGGTTGCTCAATGTCAACATCCCCAACTTGCCTTTTGAGCAGATCAAGTCGCCCAAGGTGTGTCGCCTCGGGCGGCGTCATGCGGCCGAGCCGGTCATCACCCAGGTGGACCCCAGGGGCCAGACCATGTACTGGATTGGCGCAGCCGGCGCGGCCATGGACGACAGCGCAGGCACCGATTTCCATGCGGCAGAAGAGGGCCATGTGGTGGTCACGCCCTTGAAAGTGGATTTGACCGAGCACGATCACCTGCAGGCCTGGAGTCAGACCTGCGCGCGGCTTTGGTCACAGGACGGGGCATGAAACCCAGGCCCAGTTTTCCGGCCAAATTACCGCCTGCCGGGGGCCAGTCTGCGGCTTCTTTGAGTCCGCAGGCGGCCCAGATCAATCCTCGCCCAACAACAGGTCAGGGGACTCGTCAAGGGCGGGTCAACTCAGCGGCGGGGCCTGCTTCGCCTAGTGGGCTGGGGTTGGATTCGGGCGCAGTGCGTGCCCGCATGGTGGCCAAATTGGCCGAGCAGGGCGTGCAGGACCCTTGGGTTTTGCAGGCCATGGGCCAGGTGGAGCGGCACCGTTTCGTCGAAACCGCTTTGGCGGGGCAAGCGTACGAAGACACCAGTTTGCCCATTGGCTTGGGGCAGACCATCTCCAAGCCCAATGTAGTGGCCCGCATGATCGAATTGCTGCGACAAGACTCGCCGGGCAAACTGGGCCGGGTGTTGGAAATCGGCACCGGCTGTGGCTACCAAGCGGCCGTGCTCAGCCTCTTGGCGAGCGAGGTTTACAGCATCGAGCGCTTGCGCGGTTTGCACGAAAAAGCCAAAAAAAATCTGCTGCCATTTCGTCTGCCCAATGTGCACCTGATGCTGGGTGACGGCATGTTGGGTTTCCCCAAAGGAGCGCCTTACGCCGGAATCATTTCGGCAGCCGGTGGCGATGAGGTGCCTTCGGTCTGGTTGGATCAGTTGGCTGTCGGGGCCAGGCTGGTGGCTCCCACCGTCACGGCCTCAGGACATCAGGCGCTGGTGGTCATTCGCAGAACAGCCACAGGCTTTGACCGGCAAGTCTTGGAGGCCGTTCACTTTGTACCCCTAAAATCGGGCATCGCATGAAGGAATGGCACCGGATGATGTTTCGTGAAGTTTTTCGTTTGGGGTTCTCAGCTTTGATGCTGCTGGTATTGGCCGCGTGTACCTCTTCGCCCCGTGCCCCGGCACCGGTCGAAACACGCGGTTCCAGCCCCAAAGTGAGTGCCCAGCCGGTTTCGCCCTCTGCCGAGACGGTGAAGGCGATGCCGGGTTCAGAAAACGCCGGCAAGCCAGGGTTTTACACCGTGCAGCGCGGCGACACTTTGACCCGCATCGCATTGGACCACGGCCATTCCTGGCGCGATTTGGCCAGTTGGAACAGCTTGCCCAATGCCCACTTGATTGAGGTGGGCCAGGTCTTGCGTGTCGCATCACCCACCGCCACAGTGGAGGCCAGTGGCGTGGTGGTTCAGCCGATGGGGGGCAGTGCTGAAGTGGGGACAGCCGCCAAGCCAGCTGCAGCGCCCACACCGGCGCCGTCTGCCAACGACGAAGGTCTTGGATTTGCCTGGCCCGCCAGCGGCAGCGTGATCGGCGGCTTTGACGAGGCCAAGAACAAAGGCCTCGACATTGGTGGCAAGGCTGGTGACCCTGTGCAGGCTGCAGCCGACGGGCAAGTGGTTTATGCCGGTGCGGGTTTGCGCGGCTACGGCAACCTGATCATTCTCAAGCACAACAACACCTTTTTGACCGCCTACGCGCACAACCAAGCCTTGATGGTTAAGGAGGACCAGAAAGTGCGCAAGGGCCAAAAAATCGCTGAAATGGGCAAGACCGATGCCGACCGCGTGAAGCTGCATTTCGAGATTCGCCGTCAAGGCAAACCGGTGGACCCGGCCAAATACCTGCCTGCGCGCTGAAGCGCAGAGTCGACCGTCAACCCAACGGGACCGAACATGACTTGGCCTGTCTTGGTGTTTGACATTGAAACCATCCCCGATATGGTGGGGTGGCGCAGGCTCAACCCAAGTGACCCGGATTTGACTGACGCCCAAGTGCATGCGCAGTGGCAGGCCGAGCGAGCCGCAGAAGGCAAAAGCGACTTCATGCCCCTGTACCTGCAGCGGATCCTTTGCATCAGCTGCGTGTTTCGCAATGCAGAGGGTTTGCGCGTGCACTCCTTTGTGGACCGCGATGGCCACAGCGAAGCCAAAGTGGTTCAAACCTTTTTCCAGGCCATTGAAAAGCACGCACCGCAGTTGGTGAGCTGGAACGGCAGTGGCTTCGATTTGCCGGTGCTGCACTACCGCGGCTTGATGCACGGTGTGGTGGCCGACAAGTACTGGGACCTGGGCGACGATGACCGTGAGTTCAAGTGGAACAACTACATCTCGCGTTACCACATGCGCCACCTGGACCTGATGGACCTGTTGGCCAAATACACCCCCAAAAACAACGCGCCCATGGACGCCCTGGCCAAGTTGTGTGGCTTTCCCGGTAAGCTGGGCATGGACGGCTCGCAGGTCTATGCGCAGTTTCAGGCCGGCCACACCGAAGACATCCGGCGCTATTGCGAAACCGATGTGATGAACACCTACTTGCTGTATTGCCGCTTTCAGCAAATGCGTGGCGGCTTCACCGAGGCCGAGTACGCGCAGGAAATCGCCTTTGTCAAAGACCAGCTGGGCAACCTGGCCCTGCAAGAGCCGCACTGGCAGGAATACCTGCAAGCCTGGACCTGACGTTTCCCTGTGAAACTGTGCGCAGGGTCCCCAATGCAGGCCTCACATCCTGAGACAATCAGGGCATGAGCGATCCTGACATTTCCCTTTCCCAAGCCCAAGCCGCAGAACCCGGTCACAGCAGTGACGATTTACCCGAGGGCTGGCTGCGTGTCGGCTCCCTGGACATGGACGCCCAAGGCATCGCCCGCCGACCCGATGGCAAAGTCGTGTTCATCGAAGGCGCTTTGCCGTTCGAGTTGGTGTCGGCGAACGTGCACCGCAAAAAGAACAACTGGGAGCAGGGCACGGTCACCCAGATCCACCACGAGTCGTCGCAACGCGTGCGGCCAGGCTGCCCAAACTTCGGCCTGCACGCAGGTGCCTGCGGCGGCTGCAAAATGCAGCACCTGGAGGTCTCGGCCCAAGTGGCCATCAAGCAGCGGGTGCTGGAAGACAACCTTTGGCACTTGGGTAAAGTCAAAGCCGAAACCATGTTGCGCCCCATCGAGGGGCCGTCCTGGGGCTACCGTTACCGCGCCCGGTTGTCGGTGCGTTACGTGATCAAAAAGGGCCAAGTGCTCATTGGCTTTCACGAGCGCAAAAGCCGTTACGTCGCCGACATGAAAGTTTGTCCGGTCTTGCCGCCCCATGTCAGCCGCCTGTTGCTGCCTTTGCGTGCGCTGATTGGCCAGATGGACGCCCGTGAGACCTTGCCCCAGCTGGAGCTGGCTTGCGGCGACGAAGTCACGGCCTTGGTGCTGCGGCACATGGAACCCCTGAGCGAAGGCGACAAAGCCCTGCTGCGGGCTTTTGCCGCTGAGCATCAGGTGCAGTGGTGGCTGCAAGCCAAAGGCCCGGACACGGTGCAGTTGCTGGACGAAGGAGGGGCTCAGCTGAGTTATGGCTTGCCCGACTTTGGCATCACCATGCCCTTCAGGCCCACCGACTTCACCCAGGTCAATCCCTTCATCAACCGTGTGCTGGTGGCCCGTGCGCTGCGCCTGCTGCAAGCGCAAAAGACCGAGCGCGTGATCGACTGGTTTTGCGGCTTGGGCAACTTCACTTTGCCGTTGGCGACGCAAGCGGCGCAGGTGCTGGGTATAGAAGGTGCCGAGACCCTGGTGGCGCGTTCACGCGACAACTACGCACGCAACCAGGCCGCTCGGCCCGAGGGTCAGACCTTGGCCCCCACGCAATATGTGGCGCGCAATTTGTTCGAGATGACGCCCGAGATGCTGGTGGCCGATGGCACTGCCGACAAATGGTTGGTGGACCCACCCCGCGAGGGTGCTTTTGCCCTGAGCAAGGCACTGGCCGAGCTGAATGAAAACCAGGATTTGCGCCAAGGATGGAAACCCCCGCAGCGCATTGTCTATGTGAGCTGCAACCCCGCCACGTTGGCCCGGGATGCCGGTATTTTGGTGCACCGTGCGGGTTACCGCTGTGTGGCCGCCGGGGTCATCAACATGTTTGCGCACACGGCACATGTGGAGAGCATGGCGGTGTTTGAACTGATTTGATAATCCAATCTCCAAGCAAAAAGGCTCCCGAAGGAGCCTTTTTGATTTGGTAAGCTGAGACGTCTTAGTCTTTTTCGCCGCCCATGATGCCCAGCAGGGCCAACAGGCTTTGGAAGATGTTGAACACGCTCATGTAGAGGGCCAAGGTAGCGCTGATGTAGTTGGTTTCGCCGCCATCCAGGATGCGCTTGATGTCATACAGCAAGAAGGCGCTGAAGATGCCGATGGCCAAGGTTGAAATCACCATCATGCCGACTGTGGAGCCCACAAACACGTTGATGATGCCGCCCACCATCAGGACCATGGCCCCGACGAACAGCCATTTGCCCATGCCCGACAGATCGCGCTTGATCACGCTGGCCAGGCTTGCCATGACAAAGAACACGCCGGCTGTGCCCGCAAAAGCGGTCATCACCAAGTCAGAGCCGTTCTTGAAACCCAGCACCATGGCGATCATGCGCGAGAGCATCAGGCCCATGAAGAAGGTGAAGGCCAGCAAAACAGGCACGCCAGCGGCCGAGTTTTTGGTTTTCTCGATGGCGTACATGAAACCGAATGCGCCACCCAGGAAAACGATCAGGCCCATGAAGCCTGTCAGGGATTGGGTGATGCCTGTGCTCACGCCGACCCATGCGCCCAGCACGGTGGGCAGCATGCTCAGGGCGAGCAACCAATAGGTGTTGCGCAGAACGCGGTTGCGTGCGGCCAAGTCCACATGGCCCCACTCGGTGGAATTGAGAGTGCGTAAGTCGCTCATGGTGTATCTCCTTAACTCGCCTTGGATCAAGGCTGTGGATTATTTTAAGGGCCCCGCTCTGCAAGGTCGATGGGTTAAGGGATTTCCGTCAGGCCATGGGGTTATCCGGGTGATTCAGTTTTGCCTTGGGGGGTGCAATAGGCGGGTCAACGCCCGTGTATGCTTGACGTTTTTAACCCCAGTCCTTTTAATCACCATGAAAACACAAGCCACTTTGGAACTGTCCGATGTGAAAGCCATCGCCGCTGCGGCCGAAGCCGAAGCCCTGAAAAACAACTGGGCAGTCAGCATCGCCATCGTCGATGGCGGCGGCCATTTGCTGCATTTCGCCCGCCTGGACGGCGCGCCACCGATTTCATCCCACATCGCACCCGCCAAAGCCCACACGGCCGCCTTGGGTCGCCGTGAATCCAAAGTCTACGAAGACGTCATCAACGGTGGCCGCACGTCCTTCCTGTCGGCCCCGACCATCCAAGGCATGCTCGAAGGCGGCGTGCCGATCATGAAGGACGGCTTTTGCTTGGGCGCCGTGGGTGTCAGCGGCGTCAAGTCGACCGAAGACGCGCAGATCGCCAAAGCCGGAATCGCAGCCATCGGTCTGTAATAGCGCCCGACCCGTGGCTGCTTGGCAGACATGGGCACGTAAAAAAGCCCGCTGAATTCAGCGGGCTTTTTTGTGGGGCGCTACTAAAACAGCATGGCCTGCGGTCAATACAGGTCGAGCACAGCCCCTTTGCTGGCGCTCGATGCATTGAAAGCAAACTTGGCCTGCACGCCGCGGGTGTAACGCGGCGCAGGTGCGGTCCAGCCTTCGCGGCGCTTGGCCAGTTCAGCTTCGGGCACGTTCAGCTCAAGCACCAATTTGTGCGCGTCGATGGTGATGCTGTCGCCTTCATTCACAAACGCGATGTTGCCGCCGGCTGCGGCTTCGGGGGCGACGTGACCCACCACCATGCCCCAGGTGCCTCCGGAGAAGCGGCCGTCGGTGATCAGGCCCACGCTTTCGCCCAGACCTGCGCCAATCAGCGCGCCCGTGGGGGCCAGCATTTCGGGCATGCCGGGGCCGCCTTTGGGGCCGAGGTAACGCAAAACCATCACGTCACCGGCCACAATTTTGCCCGCCAAAATGGCTTCGAGCGCCGATTGTTCGTCGTCGAACACACGAGCCGGGCCGGTGATGACCGGGTTTTTCAGGCCAGTGATCTTGGCCACGGCACCTTCGGGTGACAGGTTGCCTTTGAGGATGGCCAAGTGGCCTTCGGCGTACATGGGCTTGTCGATCGGGCGAATCACGTCTTGGTCGGCGCGAGGAACGTCTGGGACGTCTTTCAGGTTTTCGGCAATGGTTTTGCCTGTGATGGTCATGCAGTCGCCGTGCAGCAAGCCGGCTGCCAGCAAGGTTTTCATGACTTGCGGAATGCCGCCCGCTTGGTGCAGGTCCACAGCCAAGTACTTGCCGCTAGGCTTCAGGTCGCAAATGACGGGGATTTTCTTGCGCATGCGCTCGAAGTCGTCAATGCTCCACGCCACGTCTGCGGTGTGGGCAATGGCCAAGAAGTGCAGCACAGCATTGGTCGAACCGCCCGTGGCCATGATGACGGCCACGGCGTTTTCAATGGCTTCTTTGGTGACGATGTCGCGCGGCTTCAAGTCTTTTTTGATGGCTTCGATCAACACCTTGGCCGACTCTTTGGCCGAGTTTTGCTTTTCATCGTGCGGGTTGGCCATGGTCGACGAATAGGGCAGGGACATGCCCAGTGCCTCGAAAGCAGACGACATGGTGTTGGCGGTGTACATGCCGCCGCACGAGCCCGTGCCCGGGATGGCCCGCTTTTCAATTTCTTTGAGGTCAAAGTCGCTCATCTTGCCCGCAGCGTTTTCGCCCACGGCTTCAAACACGCTCACGATGTTCAGGTCTTTGCCTTGGTAGCGGCCCGGCAAGATGGTGCCGCCGTAGACGTAAATGGCGGGCACGTTGGCGCGCAACATGCCCATCATGCCGCCGGGCATGTTCTTGTCGCAACCGCCGACCACCAGCACGCCGTCCATCCACTGGCCCTGCACGCAGGTCTCGATGCAGTCCGAGATGACCTCGCGGCTGACCAGCGAAAACTTCATACCCTCGGTCCCCATGGCCATGCCGTCAGAGATGGTGGGGGTGCCAAAGACTTGGGCGTTGCCACCGGCTTCTTCAATGCCCTCAATGGCGGCATCGGCCAGCTTTTGCAAGCCGCTGTTGCAAGGGGTGATGGTGCTGTGGCCGTTGGCCACGCCCACCATGGGTTTGGCGAAGTCACCTTCTTCGTATCCCATGGCGTAGTACATCGAGCGGTTCGGGGCGCGGGATTTGCCTTGCGTGATGTTGGCGCTGCGGCGGTTGATGGGGGTGATCGGGATGATTTTGTCGCTCATGGTGGTGTCTCTGTAGAAGCCCAAAAGAAGGTCGCCACATTCTAACGGGCGCTTGTCGCGCCTGGGTGTCCAGTGCGAGGCATCTCCGGTGCACAATCCGGGCATGCTGATCCATCCTCAAATTGACCCCGTCGCCCTCCAATTGGGCCCCTTGGCCATCCACTGGTACGGCCTGACCTATTTGGCTGCTTTTGGCCTGTTTTTCTGGCTGGGCGTGCGGCGTCTGGGCCATGCGCCCTTCAAACACTTGCCGCAATGGCAAAAACGCGATGTGGAAGACATCCTGTTCTTGGGCGTGCTGGGCGTCATCTTGGGCGGGCGCGTGGGTTACTGCCTGTTTTACAAACCAGCTTATTACCTGTCCAACCCGCTCGAAATTTTCGCCATCTGGCAAGGCGGCATGAGTTTTCATGGGGGCTTGCTGGGGGTGATGCTGGCCATGGTCTGGTTTGCCCGCACCCGTCAGCGTCCGTTCTTGCAGGTCATGGACTTTGTGGCCCCCTGCGTGCCCACGGGTCTGGCGGCAGGCCGGGTTGGCAATTTCCTGAACGGCGAACTCTGGGGCCGCGTGGCTGATCCTGCATTGCCTTGGGGCATGGTGTTCCGGGGGGCGGGAGATTTGCCGCGCCATCCGTCGCAGCTGTACCAAATTGCCTTGGAAGGCTTGCTGCTGTTTGTGTTGCTCTGGTGGTTTGCCCGCAAAGACCGCCCAACGGGCCAGGTGTCCGGGGCCTTTTTGCTGGGCTACGGCTTTTTCCGTTTCGTGGCCGAGTTTTTCCGTGAACCCGACGCGCACTTGGGGCTTTTGAGTCTGGGCATGAGCATGGGGCAGTGGTTGTGTGTGCCGATGATGCTGGGCGGCGTGTTGTTGTGGGTCATGGCGGCGCAAAAGAAATTTTGATGTTCCTTGGCCATTGACACACGAGGGTCAAACAGTTGACAGAAAATTCGGCTGTATTTTTTTCCAAGCTCACAGGATCAGGCGCACGACTTTGCCACGCAGACATTTCTGGCTTTTTGCCTTTTCCACCCTGTTGCTTGGTGCCTGCTCGGGCACGCTGCCCACCAGCGAAGCACCCCGGCCACCGGTGGTGTTTGTGCATGGCAATGGCGACTCCGCCGCCCTGTGGCAAAGCACGCTCTGGCGCTTTGAATCCAACGGCTGGCCGCGTGATCGTTTGCATGCCATCGATGTGCCTTATCCCTTGGCGCGAGACGCCGACAACAAGCCTCAAGCCGGGCGCACTTCCACCGATGAGCACATGGCCTTTTTGCGCGCAGAGGTGCAGCAGGTCCTGAAACGCACGGGTGCTGCGCAGGTGGTCTTGGTGGGCAACTCGCGAGGGGGCAATGCCATTCGGAACTTCATCTGCAACGGCGGCGGTCTAAATTTGGTCAGCCATGCGGTGCTGGGTGGCACGCCCAACCACGGTGTTCAGGCCATCTCCGGCGTCAATGAGGCCAATGAATTTTCTGGCACGGGCCCTTTTTTGAGTCAGCTCAATGCCCCCAAGAACGCGCAAGGCGACGAGGTGTGTGGCCCTGCCAAATGGCTGACCATCCGATCGGACAACAACGACAAGTTTGCACAGCCCGATGGCCTGTGGATTGGCATGAAAGGCAAAGCCACCAACGTGACTTTTGCCGGCCCGGAACTCAAAGGGGCGACGAATGTGGTGATAGCCCGAATCGACCACCGCGAAACCTCTTACTCAGCGGCGGCTTTCGAGGCCACTTTCCGCTTCATCACCGGGCAAGCGCCCCAAGTGGTCATCCGACCTGAAACTGCTGTGGTGCTGAACGGCAAATTGGTCGGCTTGGGCTCGAACCCGCAGGACCCGAAAAGCGGTAATTACCCGAACAACTTGCCCCTGGCGGGCGCAAGCCTGACGGTGTATGCGGTGGACCCGCTCACGGGTCAGCGCCAGGGCGCTGCTGTGCACCGCAAAACCGCTGGTGCCGATGGCCTGTGGGGGCCGTTCAAGGCGCAGGCTCAAACGGCTTATGAGTTTGTCATCGAGGCCCAAGGCTATGCCACCACCCACATTTACCGAAGCCCGTTTCCTCGCTCCAGCGACATCGTTCACATGAAGCCCGAGCGCTTGGCCGAGGCCGACAGGTCGGCTGCGGCACTGGTCAGCTTTGTCCGGCCCCGTGGCTACTTTGACCCGCCGCGTGACAGCATGCGCCTGGACGGCAAGACGAGCTTGCCGGGTGTGCCCCCAGGCGCGGGCGTGGCCAGCAGCAAATTGCGTTTGGATGACAAAACCCAGCGCAGTGTGGCCGCAGAATTCAACGGCGAGCGCCTGGTCGGTTTGACATGGCCCTTGGCCGAGGGTCGCACCACGGTGCTGGAGTTGACTTATTGAATCTTGCCCAGTGTGGGCGTAGATTTTTTGCGGCTCTCCAAGACATCCAAGGTGGCAGAAGGCAGTTCGCCGAACAGCTTTTTGTAATCCTGCGCAAATTGGCTCAAATGCCAAAAACCCCAATGCGAGGCAATGTCCTGGATGGTGACGCCGGGCGCGGCCTGGCGCAGGGCGCGGCGCACGCTGTTCAGGCGCAGTGAGCGCAGGTACTTGATGGGCGTGGTGCCCAGCACGTCCTGAAAGCAGTAATTGAGCTTGCGACGGCTTGTGCCCACGCGGCTGCACACCTCTAAGATGGACAGCGGCTCGTCGGCGTGGCCCAACATCAACTCGCAGGCGCGGTCCACCAGTTTTTTGCGCCGCTCCAGGTTGGGCAACTCGGAGGTGTCGACCTGCGCAGGCAGGGCTTCAAGCCATTCCATCAAGATTTCGTCTCTCAGCTGGCGCAAGGCCTGCTCATCATGCTGACGGTTAGCCAGGGCGCTGGCCTGGTCCAGCACCGTGAGCTGCAGATCCCGAAGGATCTGTGCCTTGATGTCGGTGGTGGGCAGCACCAGTTGCTTTTCGAGCCAATGGGCCAGGGGCTTTTGGTACATGCGCTCCCACAGCGGGTTCAGCAGGCTGCGGTTGACCACCACGGCAATCAGGGTGAAGTGGGGCGGGGTGGTCAGGTCCACCTCGTCGCCCTTGCCACACATGATGGCGTGGGCGGGCACCCGCTGGCCGTTGAAAAACAGGTCCGGAGAGTCTTGCAGCGCCATGGCAAACCCGTACACGCTGTCGTCGAGACGCCCGCGCTGGCGTAAGGCGATGCTGGTGTCTTCGCGCAGCAGCGTGACTTCGGGCAGTTGGACCTGGTGGATGCGCCCCTTGAATTGCCCCGGCGAGAGTTGTTCGTACTGCAGCGCCCAGCCTTGCTGAGCCAGAGCATGCTGGTCCATGTCTTGGGTGTCCAGCACCTGAACCCAGGGTGAAGAGGGGGAATGATGGGGGGCAGGCGTGCTCATCAAAGGCTCAAAACAAGGCTCAAATGCATGCCCCTGAGTGTGCCTGTTTCGCAAGCAGAGGCTTTTTCGTGAAAACCCGGGGTGTCCCGTGCCCAAACTTGATAGTGCGTGGACAGGCTTGTGCCTAGCATTGGTGAAACCCTGAAAGATACCCTCAATGAGCCTGCGCATTGCCGTTTTGCTGACCAACGACGACAAATCTGCGTTTGCCGCGCATTTTCCGAACGACGGTCAAAAGGTGGTGCAGCTGCTGCAACCCTTGCGGCCCGACTGGACTTTTGAGGTGGTTTCGATCAAGGACGGGGTGCTACCCGCTAGCCCCGAGGACTTTGACGGTTACGTCATTACCGGTAGCCCAGCCTCGGTCAACGACGACAGCCTTCCTTGGGTGGGTCAGTTGCTGGATTTCATCCGGGCCGTGCATGCCGGTCGCCAGCCGCTGATTGGCCTGTGCTTTGGCCACCAGGCGGTGGCTCGGGCGTTGGGTGGGCAGGTGGCGCGCAACGCCGCAGGCTGGGGCCTGGGCACCGCGCCCACGCACTGGCAGGCCGCACGCCCTTGGATGACGCCGCCTCAGGCCAGCACCACCTTGATGGCCGCGCACAACGAACAGGTCACCCGCATGCCCGAAGGCGCGGTGTGTCTGGGCGGCAGTGGCTTTTGCCCCATCGGCTCGATGCAAATCGGCCAGCACATCTGGACCACGCAGTTCCACCCCGAAATGCCACTGGTGTTCATGCAGGCTTTGCTGGGCTACCTGGACGACAAACTTGATGCCGACACGATGACCCGTGCCCACACCAGCCTCGCCAACGCCGCCGATGTGCCGTTGTTTGGGCAGTGGATGGCGCAATTTTTTGAACACGCAAGGAAAAACCCACAATGACCGTCTGGCACCCCAACGACGATGGCCTCGCCGACATCTCTAGCCACGACAGCTATGTGAATGGCACGCCGCACAACACTTTCAAGCGCCTGCGCGACGAAGACCCGATGGCCTGGTGCAACTGGGCCGATGGCAAGGGTTTTTGGTCGGTCACGCGGCATGCCGATATTTTGGAGCTCAACCGCAACCACCAGCGCTTGTCCTCGGCCCAGGGCATCCGCATGGAAGACCAGTCGCATGAAGAGTACATGGCGCGGCGGACCTTTCAGGAGACCGACCCACCCGAGCACACCCGCACCCGCATGCTGGTGGCCAAGGCCTTTTCCAAGCCCATGATGGCGTTGTACGAAGACCAGATCCGAGAACTCTGTGTTGGCATCCTTGACCAGGCCCTGGCGCTGGGCGAGTTTGACGCCACGCACCACATTGCCCGCCAGCTGCCGATGCGCATGCTCGGGCGCATCGTGGGCCTGCCCGAAGAAGACCTGGACTGGCTGGTGGACAAGGGCGACGCGCTCATGGGCAACACCGACAGCGATTTCACCAGCCATGTGGTCGACAAGATGGACACCGAGGCCTACCGCTTCATGCCGTTTCGCTCGCCCGCCGGGGTTGACTTGTACGACTACGCAGCCCAGTTGATGGAACGCAAGCGCAGTGCGGGCGAAACCAATGGCGTGCTGCACCTGATCACCCAGCCCGACGCCCAGGGCAATGTGATCAGCGACACCGAGTTTCGCAACTTCTTTTGTCTGCTGGTGGCCGCGGGCAACGACACCACACGCTATTCGATCGCTGCCGCTTTGCACGCGCTGGCCAACCAGCCCGGCCTGATGCAGCAACTCAAGGCGGTGCAAGGCGAAGCCGCTTGGGAGGGCGTGGCCGACGAGTTCATCCGCTGGGCCTCACCCGCCACGCACTTTCGACGCACCGCGACCGAGGACTTCGAGTACCACGGCAAACAAGTCAAGGCGGGCGACAAGGTGCTGCTCTGGTTCATCTCGGGCAACCGTGACGAGCGCGCCTTTGACCGGCCGTTCACCGTCGACCTGAGCCGGGGCGTGAACCGCCACCTGGCGTTCGGGCAGGGCGGGGCGCATGCCTGCTTGGGCATGTGGCTGGCCCGGCTGGAGTTGCGCGTCTTGATGCAAGAGCTGATCAAGCGGGTCGACCGCATCGAGCAAACGGGTGAGCACGCCTTTTTGCGATCCAACTTTGTCTCGGGCATCAAACGCTTGCCCGTCCGCATGCACCTCATCTGAAAGGAACCACCATGTCAAATGTTCAAGAACGCCTGCGGGTGCTGTATTGCGACCACCTGGCCATTGCGCGGGGCAAATACGTCACGCTCAAGCCGGGTCAGGGCGGCGGTGCCCGTTTTTGCCGGGGCACTTTTGGCGTCACTTACGAAAAAGAGCTGATCCCGGCCCCGGGTGCGATGGTCATGGAGGGCCTGCCCGACATGGAGGCCGTCTACACCCCCGAGGACATCCGCCCCGGCTGGCAGCCCTTCACCCAAGTGGCGATTGGTGACCTGAAAGCCAACGACGGCACCCCCCTGCCCATGTGCGGGCGCAGCGCCTTGAAACGCGCCGTGGCCGACTGGCAGGCCATGGGGTACGAGCCGATGGTGGGCATTGAGCTCGAAGCCTTTGCCTTCCAGATCGAGCCCGACGGCTCGCTCAAGCCTTATGACACGCCCGCGGCCCATGTGTATTCCACAGGTCCCTTTTCCGACCCCAGGGGCTTCACCGATGCCCTGTGGGAAAAAGCCACGGCAGCGGGCTTTCGCATCGACAGCATGAACACCGAATACGATGCGCCCCAGTTCGAGTTCACGCTCACCTACGACCGCGCCGTCGAGGCGGTGGACGACATCTTCTTGTTCCGTCTGCTGGCGCGTGAAGTCGCTTTCCAGCACGGCATCGTGCTGACCTTCATGCCCAAGCCCATCCTCACGGTGGGCGGCAGCGGTGTGCACATCAACTTCAGCCTGCGCGACGGCCAAGGCCACAACGCGATCTCGGGCGGGCACGACGCCAGCCAGTTCAACGCCCTCACACTGGGCTGCACCGCCGGACTCATGCACCACCACCAGGCGCTGGCGGGCTTGTTGGCCCCCAGCACCAATTCTTACCAACGCCTGCAACCGGCCAGCCTGTCTGGCTTTTGGAAAAACTGGGCCGTGGACCACCGGGGCGTGACGGTGCGCCTGTCGGCCGAAACAGGTCCGGGTGCTCGCATTGAGCACCGCATGGGCGACGCGGCGGCCAACCCCTATACCCACACCGCCGCAGTCTTGCAGGCGGCGCGTCTGGGTGTGGTCAATGGCTATGCGCTGCAGCCAGCCGAGACGGGTGACTGTTTGGAAAACAAAGATGCCACCGAAAGCGTGTCCGAATCCTTGGCCGGTGCCCTGGACGCGCTCGAAGCCGACACGGCCCTGACCCAGGACCTGGGCGAAGGCCTGGTGGCCAACCATGTGGGCATCAAGCGCCACGAGATCGAACGCACCGCAGGCCTGCAAGGCGACGCGCTGCGCGACTACTACATCCGATTCATCTGATTTGAAAGAACCCAAACCATGCCCCAAGTGCACTGGATCATGCGCAACGGCGATCGCGTGAGCGACGACGTGAACGATGGCACCAACCTGATGGACGCCGCGCAGATGAACGGCATCCCTGGCGTGGCGGGCGAGTGCGGTGGCTGCCTGTCATGCGCCACCTGCCACGTCTATGTGGATGAAGCCTGGCTGGCCTCCTGTCCGCCAATGGCCGACGTGGAAAACGCCATGCTCGGCATCGTCATAGCGCCCCGCCAAAGCGGCAGCCGCCTGAGCTGCCAGCTGATCGCATCCAGTGCGCTGGATGGCATCGTGTTGCATGTGCCGGATTGAATTTTGATAAACCCCTGATGCCTTGAACGCTTGCAGAAAAAAATGAAACAAGAACACATCGACGCGCTGCGTCACCAAATCATTCCTGATCAGGGCTTGTTGATCGACGGCCAGTGGGCGGCTGCGGCATCGGGGCAGACGATGCCGGTGGTCTCGCCCATCGACGGGCAGACCCTGTGCGCCCTGGCCGCCGCTGGGGCTCAGGATGTCGACCACGCTGTGCAGGCGGCGCGACGCACTTTTGAACAGGGCGTGTGGTCGCGCATGGCGCCAGCCGAGCGCAAGAAGGTGTTGCACCGCATTGCCGACCGCATCGAGGCCCACCACGCCGAGCTGGCGGTGCTGGGCGTGCGCGATAACGGCACCGAAATTGCCATGGCCTGGAAGGCCGAGCCGGGCAGCGCGGCCGGCACCTTCCGCTACTACGCCGAGTGTGTGGACAAGATCAACGGCGAGATCGCCCCCACGCCCGAGGGCACCTTGGGGCTGATCCACAAAGAAGCGGTCGGCGTGGTTGCGGCCATCGTGCCGTGGAACTTTCCACTCATGATCGGTGCCTGGAAGATCGCGCCCGCGCTGGCAGCAGGCAACTCGGTCGTGCTCAAACCTTCCGAAGACGCGTCACTGTCTTTGCTGCGCCTGGCGCAGCTGTGTCTGGACGCGGGCTTGCCCCCGGGCGTGCTCAACGTGGTCACCGGCACAGGCGCAGAGGCGGGTGAGGCGCTGGCGCGGCACATGGACGTGGACATCCTGACTTTCACGGGCTCCGGCCCGGTGGGGCGTCTGTTGCTCAAGGCCTCGGCCGATTCCAATCTCAAGCGGGTTTACCTGGAGCTGGGCGGTAAGTCCCCCAACATTGTTTTTGACGATGCAGTCGATCTGGCGCAGGCCGCCAAGGTGTCGGCCATGGGCATCTTTCGCAACAGTGGGCAAGTGTGTGTGGCGGGCTCGCGCCTTTTGGTGCATCGCTCGGTGTATGACGAGTTTGTGGAACGCCTGCAAAAGATCGCCGCCAATTTGCTCGTGGGTGACCCGCTGGATGTGACGACCGACATCGGCGCGGTCAGCAGCGCACGCCAGTTGGCCCGCAACCAGAGCATGCTGGCGCGTGCACTGGAGCAGGGCGCGCGTCTGCGCACCGGCGGTCAGGTGATCGCGCCCGTGCCCGGTGGCCAGTACATGAGCCCCGCCGTGCTCGATGGCGTTCAGCCCGAGATGGACATTGCCCGGCAGGAAGTTTTTGGACCGGTGCTGGCCGTCATGCCGTTTGACGATGAGGCCCATGCGGTGCGTCTGGCCAATGGCACCGAATATGGGCTGGCCGCAGGGGTGTGGACCGGCAGTCTGTCCCGTGCCCACCGCATGGTGCGCGCCATCAAGGCCGGGCTGGTGCATGTCAACACCTATGGCGGCCCGGACATCACCGTGCCGCTGGGCGGCGTGCGGCAGTCGGGCAATGGGCACGACAAGTCGATGCACGCCATGGACAAATACCTTGACCTGAAAACGGCCTGGATTCAGCTTTGAAAATCACACAAGGAAAACGATGAACACCGACCAACTCAAGGCCGACAACGCCCAATACCTGTGGCACCCCATGGCCCATCCGGGGGCGATGAAAAAATCAACGCCCGACATCATTGCCAAGGGCGAGGGCTGCTGGATCTGGGACGTGGACGGCCACAAGATGCTGGACGGCGTGGGGGGCCTGTGGGCCTGCAACCTGGGCCACAGCAACAAGCCGGTACGCGACGCCATCGTGGCGCAGATGGACGAGCTGCCCTTTTACAACGTGTTTCGCGGCACCACCCATGTGCGGGCGATCGAGTTGTCCAAACGCCTGGTGCAGACGATGGAGCCTGAGGGCGTGGCCACGGTGATGTTTTCCACCGGCGGCTCGGACGCGGTGGAGGGTGCGCTCAAAGTGGCGCGCCAGTACTGGAAGCTCAAGGGCCAGGCAGACCGCTTCAAGTTCATCAGCCTGCGCCAGGGCTACCACGGCGTGCACTTTGGCGGCATGAGCGTGAACGGCAACACCAATTTCCGCCGTGCTTACGAGCCACTGCTGCCCGGCTGCTTTCACGTCGACACGCCTTGGGCGTACCACAACCCCTACACCGATGACCCGATCCGCTTGGGCGAAATTTGTGCCGAAATGCTCGAGCGCGAAATTGTGTTCCAAGGGCCGGACACGGTGGCGGCTTTTATTGCCGAGCCGGTGCAGGGCGCGGGTGGCGTGATCGTGCCGCCGCCCAACTACTGGCCGCTGGTACGCCAGATTTGCGACAAGTACGGTGTGCTCTTGATTGCCGACGAGGTGGTGACCGGCTTTGGCCGCAGCGGCGAAATGTTTGGCACGCGCCTGTGGGGTGTGAATGCCGACATGTGGTGCTTGGCCAAAGGCATCTCCTCGGGGTACATCCCGCTGGGGGCCACCGCCATCAACCACCGCATCGCCGACGTGTTTGACGCCGACACCACAGGCACCGCTTCGGTCTCGCATGGCTACACCTACAGTGCCCACCCGATCGCGGCTGCAGCGGCGCTGGCCACGCTCGACCAGATCGAGGCGTTGGACATTCCGGGCAACGCCGCCCGTGTGGGTGCACACCTGCAGAGCCGATTGGGCAAGCTGGTCGATACCTGCAGCTTTGTGGGCGATGTGCGCGGCGTGGGCCTGATGCTGGGCATCGAGATGGTGAGCGACAAAGCCAAGCGAACCCCGATGACCCGCAGCAGCGACGACCCGGCGCGGGTCGCCAAGGCGGCTTACAAGGCGGGTTTGATGGTGCGCATTTCGGGCCCCAACATGATCCTGTCACCACCGCTGATCATCACCCTTGAGGAGGTCGACTTCATGTGCGATGTGCTCGAAGCCGCATTTGCCGCCGTGCAGGAGGGCCGCGCATGAAGAGCCCCGTCATCTTGATCGTCGGCACGGTGGACACCAAGAGCGACGAGATCGGCTTCATGCGCGAGCAGGTGCAGGCCGCTGGCGGGCAGGCACTCATCATGGACGTGGGCGTGCTGGCCAAGGGCCAGGTGGTCCCGGACTTCGCCAACACCGAGGTCGCGCAGGCGGCAGGCGTGACACTTCAGCAAGTCATGGACAGCGGTGACGAAAACAGCGCCATGGCCCTGATGGCGCAAGGCGCATCGGCCCTGGCGGTCCAACTGCAGCGCGAGGGCCGCATGGACGGGCTGCTGGTGCTGGGCGGCACCATGGGCACCGACTTGGCGCTCGATGTGGCCAGCAGTTTGCCGTTGGGCGTGCCCAAGGTGGTGTTGTCCACCGTGGCGTTTTCGCCCTTGTTGCCGCCCGAGCGCATGCCGCCCGATTTGATGATGGTGCTGTGGGCCGGGGGCTTATATGGCCTCAACAGCCTGTGCCAGTCGGCCTTGGCGCAAGCCGCAGGGGCAGTGGTGGGGGCTTGTCTTGTGGCGCGAGCGCCGCGTTTTGCGCGGCCCGTCGTGGGCATGACCTCGCTCGGCTCGAGCTGTCTGAAATACATGGTGCAACTCAAGCCCGAGCTGGACCAGCGCGGGTTTGACCTGGCCGTGTTCCACACCACGGGCATGGGCGGCAGGGCATTTGAATCGCTGGCCGCGCAAGGCCAGTTCGCCTGTGTGATGGACTTCAGCTTGCAAGAGATGGTCAACCAGATGGGCGGCTCGGTCGTGAGCGCCGGGCCTGACCGCCTGATGGGCGCGTGCCTGAAAGGCGTGCCGATGATCGTGGCCCCGGGTGCCACCGACTTGGTGGATTACCCGGCCTGGGGGCAGATGCCCGAGCGCTTTGCAGGCCGTCCCTCGCACGACCACAACCGCCTGATCGCTTCGGTGGGCATCGACGCCGATATGCGCCGTGAATTCGCCCGCGAGCTGGCCAGTCGCCTGCGTCAGGCGCAAGGCCCGGTGCACTTGGTGCTGCCTTTGCAAGGCATTCAAGAGTGGGACCGGGTCGGTGCGCCGCTGCACGATGCTGAAGGCCTGGCCGCGATGATGGACGAAATGGCGCAATGCGACTGGGGCACAGCCGAAGTCTCGCGCATCGACGCGCACATCAACGATGCGGCGTTTGTGCAGCAGGTACTGAAAGTGTTTGACGATTGGCTGGCCCGTGGGCTGGTGGTGCCTGCTGTGGGCCAGAAAGCCGCCCATGTCTGATGCCGTGAAACCCGAAGACAAGGCCTTGATTCTGGACTTTGGTGGCGTGATCAGCCGCACCCTGTTTGAAACCCACGCCCTGAGCGAAGCGGCTTTGGGCCTGGCTGCCGGCACGCTCACCTGGCAAGGCCCGTTTGCGCCCGAGACCGATGCCCTGTGGCAAGCCATGCAGGCCGATCAGATCAGTGAGCGCGATTACTGGATGCAACGCACCCGCGAGGTTGGGCGTTTGTTGGGCGAAGACTGGACCGAGATGCAAACCTTTGTGCAGCGTGCCCGAGGAGCCGATGTGGCGGCTGTGATCCGTCCTGAGGCGGTGGCGGCCATCCAGCAGGCCAAGGCGTTGGGTTACAAGCTGGGCATTTTGTCCAATGAGTTGGACCTGTTTTACGGCGCGGATTTTCGCGATCGTTTGCCCTTGCTAAAGCAGTTTGATGTGATCGTGGATGCCACCTACACCCAGATCCTCAAACCCGATCCTCGCGCTTACCAGGCTTGTGTGCGGGCCTTGGGGGTGCGGGCCGAGCATGCGGTGTTTGTGGACGACCAGCTGCGCAACGTGGCGGGTGCGCAGCGCTTTGGCCTGCCAGTGGTGCATCTGGATGTTTGCCAACCCGGTGGCGGTTTTGCCAAAGCCCTGCAAATGCTGGCGGCGCTCTGATGCCGTGTCGAGGGGGTGGGGGGCTGCGGGGGTCTGTGACACCCCGGTGCAGGGCTGAGTTTGCAAAAACTTTATGATGCTGTTTCTGAACAAAACCAGGAGACACGACATGAACCACTTGAACCTATGGGGCCAACGCCGCGATTTTTTGAAGGCCATGGCCGCCGTGACGGGCTCGCTGCCCCTGTGGGCCCAAGCCCAAAGCAGCTGGCCTTCCAAACCGGTGAACCTGATCGTGCCTTTCCCGGCAGGCGGGGGCACCGATGCGTTTGCCCGGCCCATGTCGGCCCAGTTTGCCAAGCTGACGGGCAAACAACTCATCATTGACAACCGGGGCGGTGCCGGTGGCACGCTGGGCGCAGGCATTGCGGCCAAGGCAGCGCCGGATGGCTACAACCTGTTCATGGGGGCGGTTCACCACACCATTGCGCCCAGCATGTACCCCCGTCTCGACTATGACCTGGAACGCGACTTGGTGCCCTTGATCCAGGTGGCCAGCGTGCCCCAGGTGCTGGTGGTCAATCCCAAAAAAGTGCAGGCGGCCGATTTCAAGGCCTTCCTCGATTTCGTGAAAAAGAACCCCGGCCGACTGAACTATGGCTCCGCCGGGGGCGGCACTTCGCACCACTTGGCGGGCGAGTTGTTCAAGCTGCAGACCCAAACTTTCATCACGCACATTCCTTACCGGGGTGCTGGCCCGGCCCTGCAAGACCTGATTGCCGGCAACGTGGACATGATGTTCGATGGCTTGGGCTCATCGGCTGCACACATCAAGGGCGGTCGCATCAAGGCCTTGATGGTCTCGGGGGCCAAGCGCAATGCGGCTTTTCCAGATGTGCCATGTTCTGCCGAGCTGGGGTTGCCCGATTACACCGTGTCCACCTGGTATGGCGTATGGGCCCCCAAGGGCACGCCCGCCGATGCACAGGCCAAGGCCATCGAAGAGCTGCGCCGCTCTTGCCAGACCGACGAGGCCAAGGCCGTGTGGGCCAACCAAGGGGCTGATTTTCCCAACCTCACGGGCGGGCAGTTTGATGCCTTCATCAAAAAAGAGCTGACCAAATGGGCTCAGGTGGTCAAAGCCTCAGGGGCCAAACTCGACTGAGTTGGCCAATCGACAGCCAGGGGCCCTTGCATCTGCGGTGTGACGGGCCTTATTTTTTTGTTTGCACTTTGAAACCATGAGCTCCAACAACTTGTTTTCTGCCCTGCGGGCTGCTTTCCCTGCCGACCTGACTGCGGTGGCGGTCGAGACCGACGAAGGCCTGCGCTACAGCTGGCAAGACCTCGACCGCGCCACGGCCATGATGGCCAATTTGCTGCAGTCACTCGATTTACCCGAAGGCAGCCGGGTGGCGGTGCAGGTTGAAAAATCGGTCGAAGCGATGGTGTTGTATTTGGCATGCTTGCGCGCTGGTTGCGTGTTCTTGCCGCTCAACACCGCCTACCAAAGCGCCGAGATCGAATACTTCATTGGCAACGCCGAGCCTGCCGTGGTGGTGTGCAGTCCAGCCAATTTCGGCTGGGTCAGCAAGATTGCCTTCAAGGCGGGCACGCAGCATGTCTTCACGCTGGGCGATGACCGCACGGGCAGCTTGCTCGAGCGAGCCGCGCACCACAGCGACCTGCACACACCTGCGGCGCGCCAGGCCGATGACCTGGCCGCCATTTTGTACACCAGCGGCACCACCGGACGCAGCAAAGGCGCGATGCTGACCCACGGCAACTTGCTGAGCAATGCCGTCACGCTCAAGGATTACTGGGGCTGGAAGGCGACCGGAGGGCCTACAGGCCAGGGGGACGTGCTCATCCATGCGCTCCCCATCTTCCATGTGCACGGCTTGTTCGTGGCCATCCATGGCGCCTTGATCAACGGCAGCAAGATGATTTGGATGGCCAAATTCGACCCGAAACGCGTCATCGCCCGCATGCAAGAGGCCACCGTGTTCATGGGCGTGCCCACGCTGTATGTGCGTATGCTGGCCGAGCCCACCCTCGACAAGGCTGCGGTGAAAAACATGCGCCTGTTCATTGCCGGGTCCGCCCCCTTGTTGATCGAGACCTTCACCGAATGGCAGCAGCGCACAGGCCACACCATCCTGGAGCGTTACGGCATGAGCGAGACCGCCATGCTGACCTCCAACCCCTATGCCGCCGACAAGCGGTATGCCAAGCAGTCCGAGCGACGTGGCGGCACGGTGGGCTTTCCTTTGCCGGGCGTGTCTTTGCGGGTGTTGGGTGACGATGGGCAAGCCTTACCGGTGGGTGAGATCGGTGGCATCCAAGTCAAGGGACCCAATGTGTTCAAGGGCTATTGGCGCATGCCTGAGAAAACGGCCGAAGAGTTCACCACCGACGGCTTCTTCAAAACCGGCGATGTGGGCAAGGTCGATGAGCGCGGCTACGTGGTCATCGTCGGCCGCAGCAAGGACCTGATCATCAGCGGCGGCTACAACGTGTACCCGGCCGAGATCGAGGGCTACATCAATGAGATGACCGGCGTGGCCGAAAGCGCGGTGGTGGGTGTGGCGCACCCCGACTTTGGCGAGGTGGGCGTGGCCGTGGTCATTGCCAAGCCTGGGGCCACTGTGCAGCCTGAGGCCATCCTGGCCGAGCTCAAGGCCAAGCTGGCCAACTTCAAGATTCCCAAGCGCTGCTTTGTGGTGGGTGAATTGCCGCGCAACACCATGGGCAAGGTTCAAAAAAACCTGCTGCGCGAGCAACACAAAAACATGTTCTTGGCCTGAGGGGTCTTATCCGCCCCTGGTGGGTTCAGCTCCCACAAGCGCTCCCTGCGCCCATGTGGGGCTTTATTTGAGGTAGGCGTTTTTCTCGTGCACGCTCTGGATGTGTCGAGCCGCCTGCTCCGGTGTGATGTCCTGGTTGATCACTTTCACGTTGGCATACCAAAGCTCTTCTTCCATGGAGGGCCAGACGCGGTTGATTTTCTGGGCGTTCAGGCGGATGGTCTCTTGGCACTGGCTTCGCCAGCGCATCATCTCCTGCCCCAAGGGGTCATTGATCTTGACTTTGTGGTCCGCCAACGGAAAGTAGCCGGTCAGCGTGTCGGGGAGTAACTGGGCGAAATCGGCTGTGCCCAGCCAGGAGATGAACTTGAGCGCGGCGGCCTGGTTCGGGCTGTTTTTGTTCACGCCGATGCCGAAATCGGGGTGCACCGAGATGTGGCAAGCCTGACCTTCGTGTTCAACCGGGGGCTTGAAGACACCCAGCTCAATGGGTTTTTTGTAGGCAAAGCTGGTGCTGCGCAAAAAGTCGATGTCCCAGGAGCCCGAAGGGTAGACCGCCGCGTGACCTGTGGCAAACAGCAGCTGGGTGTCACCGTTGGACATGCTGTTTTGCTGGGGGTGCATGTAGGGCTTGAGGTGCGCCATCATCTGCCAGGCCCTGAGGAAGCCCGGGTCTGTGAATTTGACCGTGCCCTCGATCAGCCCTTGCCGGGCCTTTTCGCCTTCCCAAAAGTTGGGGCCCAAGCCGGTGAACACCACCTGGGTCGATTCCCACATGTCGGCTGTGCCCAGTGCCAGCGGGGTCACGGTTTGACTGGCCGCCACTTGGCTGAGCAATAAATAAAACTGATCCCAGGTCGTTGGAGGGTCGAGCTTCAGGTCGCGCAGGATTTTCTTGTTGTAGAACAGACCATGCATGACATAGGCCACGGGCAGGCAGTAGGTGGTGCTGCCGTCGTCGGTGGTCCAGGCCCGACGGGCCTGCGGGTTGAAGTTTTTGAGTGCTTCTTCCTTCAGGGGCAACAGGTAACCCTTGGCCTGCATGCGCACGCTGGCGTCGAAGGGCCTGCAAAAGATCAGGTCACCTGCGCGCCGGGTGGTCAGCCGGGCGTCCAGCCGAGAATCGTAGGCCAAGGGTTCCTCGGGTTGAAATTTCAACTTGATCTCAGGGTGGTGCCGCTGAAACGCAGGAATCAGGACCTTGTCCCAAAAAATCTGATCGTCCTTGCGCCAACTTTCAATGGTCAGCTCTTGTGCTTGCCCTGGCCCCGTCCAACCCATGGCCAAAAGAAGTGACGCGGCCCACGTCCAACACCGCAAAAAATGATGAACTCGTCCAGATGTGAATCGGGAGTGAAAGCAGCTTGTCATTGGGCGAGTTAGTGTATTGAAAAGAATACATTTTAGTTAATTTCAAAATCAATAACACTTGCCCTGCGACTCACATCACTTTCCCAAGCTTTCAACAGGGGTGTCTGAGATGCTCAGCGCAGCACCAGCACCGGAATGTGCGAATGCGTCAGCACCTGTTGGGTTTCGCTGCCCAGCAATAGGCGTTTGATGCCTTTGCGCCCGTGCGAGGCCATGACGATCAGGTCGGCTTTGTGTTTTTTGGCCGCCGCAATGATGGCGTCAGAAACGACGTCGGATTTGACGGTGATGGTCTTGGTGCTGACAGCTTTGGCCTTGGCGCTTTTTTCGACTGCGGCCAATTGGACTTGAGCGGCTTCGGTCCACTGGCTTTCCACGCGCGAGATCTCATCGCTGGACAGGGGGATGCTGCCTTCAAAGTACGCCTGCGGGTAGCGCGGCACCACCTTGATGGCGACCAACTCTGCGCCACAGGTGGCCGCCAGTTCGATGGCGCTGGTCACGGCTTTTTTGGACAAGGTGGAACCGTCGGTGGCCACAAGGATACGTTTGTACATGAGGTGCTCCTGTTGAAAATGACAAAAACCCAGCTTAAAAGAGCCGCAAATGAAGGCGCTTGATGTACATCAAGCTTTGATTGGGGCAGCTGTCGTATCTTCAAAACATGACCCAAGTCAATGTTTTGCCAGGCCAGCCACCCGCTTCTCCTCAAGTGTTGGAATCGGCTGCGCCTGAGTTGGCTCAGGCACATGGCGACACCCCGCAGCAGCGGCTGGAACTGCTCGATGCGCCCGAGGAGTGGGCGGCATTCAGCTTGCCCGAAAAAACCGAGTCGGGCTGCTGGCGCTCCAGCGTCGTGTTTGAGGGCATGCATTGCGCGGCCTGCGCCATTACTTTAGAAGATGCTTTGCGCGCAGTGCCGGGTGTGCAGTCGGTGCAGATCAGCGGTGCCAGCCACCGGGGCCAGATCGTCTGGTCGCCCGAGCTCACCCGGCCCTCTGAATGGATGCGCTCGGTCGAGCGCCACGGCTACAAGGCTTTGCCCGCCAACGACGCCCACGCCCATGCGCGCAGGCGCGAGGAGGCCCGGCGCATGGTCTGGCGCTGGGCGGTGGCGGCGCTTTGCATGATGCAGGTCATGATGTACGCCGCACCGACGTACCTCACGCAGCCGGGCGAAATTTCGGACGAAGCCCAGCATCTGCTGCGCTGGGCATCCTGGGTGTTGTCCTTGCCGGTGATGTTTTTCTCCTGCACGCCATTTTTAAGCAACGCCTGGCGCGACCTGCGCGAGCGCCAGATCAGCATGGATTTGCCCGTGGCCTTGGGCATGGTGGTGACCTTTGTGGTCAGCACGCTGGGCACCTTCGAGCCTCAGGGGCCGTTCGGGGCCGAGGTCTTTTTTGACTCGTTCACCATGTTTGTGTTCTTTTTGCTGACGGGTCGCTGGCTGGAGCTGCGCATGCGCGACCGTACGGCCGGTGCGCTGGAGGCGGTGCTCAACCGCTTGCCCGACAGCGTGCGCAAGCGCCAGACCGATGGCACTTGGGCGCTCATGTCCATTCGCCGCTTGCAAGTCGGTGATGTGATCGAGGTCTTGCCCGGTGAGGCTTTTGCGGGCGATGGCCTCGTGTTGTCGGGTCAAACCCAGGTGGACGAGGCCCTGTTGACCGGTGAATCGCGGCCGTTGGCACGCAGCGTGGGTGACCGCGTCATTGCAGGCAGCCACAACCTGAGCGGCACGCTGCAGGTGCAGATCGAGCAAATTGGCGCGGCCACGCGCTATGCACAAATCGTGGCCTTGATGGAAAGCGCCTCGGTCTCCAAGCCCGCCATGGCGCAGCTGGTGGACCGTTGGGCCAAACCCTTTTTGGTGGCGGTGATGTTGGCCTCGTTGGCCTCGGCCATCTATTGGTGGCCGACCGATCCCGCGCACGCGGTGATTGTGGCGGTCGCCGTGCTGATCGTGACCTGTCCTTGCGCTTTGTCCCTGGCAACGCCTGCGGCCATGCTCGCCACGGCCGGGGCCTTGGCGCGCAGCGGTGTGCTGGTGCGGCGCCTGAGTGCCCTGCAAAACTTGGCCCTGATTGACACCGTGATTTTTGACAAGACCGGCACCCTGACA
>CAMDFT010000026.1 GCA_945897795.1 Limnohabitans sp. Rim8
GCCTGATGGTTCAGCGGCAAATGTCCCGCCAACTCCAATTGCATGCAGATCATGTTGACCAGCATGGCCACCGAGGGGCGGCCGGTTTCGATGACAAAGTGGGCCGCTTCGCGGTACAGCGGGTCCCTCGCTTCGAACAAGGTGCGCAAACGGCTGAGCGGATCGTCGACTTGAAGCAAAGGACGGGCGGTGTCATGACGCACGCGCCTGAACACATCTTCCGGTGTGGAGCGCAGGTAAATCACCTGTCCACGTTCATGCATGTGCCTTCGATTGGCTTCGCGCAAAACAGCGCCGCCCCCCGTGGCGATCACGCCTTGCTGCGTTTGGGTCAACTCGTCGATCACCTGCTGCTCCAAATTCCGGAAACTGTCCTCGCCCTCACGGACAAAAAACTCCCGGATCGAGCAGCCCAGACGGTGCTCGATCTCATGGTCGGAATCGACAAAAGGCTGACCAAGACGGCGTGCCAACTGGCGGCCAATGGTGGTTTTGCCCGAGCCGGGAAGGCCCACAAAGATGATGTTCAAAGGAAGTCTCTTGCAGAAAAAATCGGCGTCAGCCCCTAAGCCAGGGGCCTAGGGTTCGCGGCCTGCCAGTGTATTCGACGCGGTTTGGGTCCTGCCACCGAGCTGCCCCATGTACAGCCACTAAAGAGCGGCGCTGACTTCAGGGCGGCACTGCCGCAGGACCATCGGCCATGACGCGTGGCGTCAAAAAAATCAGCAACTCGCTTTTGCGCTGCGCCTTGTCGCGGTTCTTGAACAACCAGCCCAAGCCCGGCACATCCCCCAGGCCCGGCACTTTGGCTTCATTGTTACGGTCGGTCTCCTCAAAGATGCCACCCAACACCACGGTGCCGCCATCCTCAACGCGCACCTGGGTCTTGACGTGCTTGGTGTTGATGGCAAATCCTGCCGGGGTGAGCTGGCCCACGCTGTCGCGGTTGACGTCCACCTCCAGCACCACCGAGCCGTCGGGGGTGATTTGTGGCGTGACCTCCAGCTTCAGGTTGGCCTTGCGGAAGGTGATCGAGGTCGCGCCACTGGCCGATGCGGTCTGGTAAGGCAATTCGGTGCCTTGCTCGATCAAGGCCTTGGTCTGATCGGCCGTGACCACCCGCGGACGCGAGACCACCTTGCCCCGGCCGTCGGCTTCCAGCGCCGAGATTTCCACATTGATGAACCGGTCGGCCGCCGCGTTGAACAAGGACACCGCAAAACTGGCGGGCGTGTTCAATGTCTGCCCCGCCGAGCCCGCAGGCAACTTAACCTGGTTGCCGGTCACCACCCCCGCGCCCGTCTCGGCATTGCCCGCCCCCAAAGCCAGGGTGTTGGCCCGCTGATTCACACGCAAGGGCATCGCCAAGCCAGCGCCCAAACGCACGCCCAGCGATTGTCCGAACTGGTCATCGGCCTCGACGATACGGGCCTCGATCAGCACTTGACGCACAGGAATGTCCAGTTGGGTCAACATTTTTTGCACCTCTGTCAGGCGCTGGGGCAAGTCGGAGATGAACAACTGGTTGGTGCGAGGCTCGGCCAGCACACTGCCCCGACTGCTGAGCCAGCGGCCACCACCACCCGACCCAGCCCCTTGCAAGCGCTGAGCGACATCTGTGGCCCGGGCATATTGCAAACGCATGCTCATCGTCTGCACCGGGCTCACGGACTCCAGCGCGGCTTGGGCTTCAAGTTGCATTTTTTCGCGCTGGGCCCATTCACCCTGCGGAGCCACCCACAGCACACGTCCATCTTGGCGAGAGGCCAGGCCTTTGGACTGCAACACGATTTGAAGGGCTTGCGGCCAAGGCACGTCGGTCAGGCGCACGGTCACCTGGCCCTTCACGCTGTCGGTGGCCACCAGGTTCAAACCAGTGAACTCGGCAAACACCTGCAGCAAGGTAGTGATCTCGACATTCTGAAAATTCAGGCTGATGGGGCGAAGATCATCAACGGCGCCCGGTGCGAGGGCGCTCTTCAAAGCTGGCGCTTCACTCCCAATTTTCGGGCTTGCCTGCTGCGGGGTTTGCGCCTCTACACCGGGCACCATGCAAAAGCTCAACCAACACAGTGCGGCCTGCCACATCGGGCTTTTGCAAGCGCTGAAAAGTAGTGAACTGGATCTCATGGCTTTGCCTTTTCAAAACCGATCACCTGCATCGGACCTTGCGCAACGCGCAAATGCACCTCCCGGGCATGAATGCTCTGCACCACATGGCCTTGTGTGCCGATGCGCTGGCCCACTCGGGCAAGCACCCAATGCGGTCCAGCCATCAAGATAAGCTGCGCGTCTTGCGCATGCTGCCAAATGCCCGCCAGACGAACTTGCTCCAAGGGCCAATCGGCAGGGTCAGGCGAAAGCAGCGCTTGTTGCAAAACCGAAGCCCGGCCCTCTTGCGATGAGGTTCGAGACAGCACGCCAGCCCCAGTTTGAGAGGACACCGGGTCCTCGGGCTTGAGGTTCGGGGCCGCCACCGAAGAGGCCACGACGGGTAAAGGCGTCGTCACAAAGACAGGGCCACCTGCCCTGGATCGCCATCCAACAGGGGCAGGACCGGGAAACAACGCACCAGGCGCTAGTGCTCCACCCCCACCCGGTGTGCTCGTTGCCGCCGAAGAAAGCCACAGGCGCAACACGGCTTCGATGGCCACCCCGCCGCCTTGGGGGGTGATGCGCAAACGCTCAATGCCCCAGATTGGGCCGTGCGTGTTCATGGCAGCCCAAACGGCCACCCAATCGTCAAAGCGGGCCTGCAACCGTAACGCCACGGCTTGGCTGGGCCAAGCGCCCATGGGGCTGGCGGGCTCAGGTCGTAAGGACAACAAACGCACGCCGTGTTGCGCCAACAAACGCTCCAGTTGTGGCCAAACTGCGGACTGTGTGCCTTGGACAGGCCACCAAGCCATGACCTGTGGCGGGCCCGTTGGCGCGTTCAAGTTGGGGTTGGCTCCTGGCCGATTGCTGGCCTGATTTTGCTGCACCAGAAGTTGCGCACGCAGGTCTTGCACCTGGGCATCACTTTCCCACAAAGCCTCCAAGGCTTGGAGTTGCATGCTGCCCACCCCCAGCAAACCCGACCCAAATCCGGCCAGAGCAAATGCCCAGCGGCGTGCCAGCCAACGCCACCGGTCGCGCCAAAGTCTGGGCCAACCCAGTCGCCAAGCAGGGGCCAAGGCACGCCAGGTCGATGCTTGGGGTCGCATCATGGCCGCTCCCTTAACGGCTCGGCCTTTAGCCGGTCTGAGACAGGAGCTGCGGCAACGCGGCCCGCCCCCAACTGCGGCCAATGGGTCTGCCAGACAAACTCCTGCGTCGCCCGCGGGGCTGCGTCATCAGCACCCGCCGCATTCAGCAGGCTGACCAACGTCCAGGCTTTGTCTTGCGCAAGGTCAGCCAGTGGCGCAGACAAGCGCGCTTGTGCCTGCGCCATTCGCTGTAAATCGATCGACTGGCCGTGCAACTCCAGGGTTTGTGAATCGAGCTGAAAGCGCAACAACTGCACCGAGTCTGGGCCTGCTTCCTGCAGCAAGGCCTGATGCAAGTCCTCCCAAGCCTGTAACTCCACCTTCAACGCTTGAACATGTGCGGCTTGCTGCTGCCATGTGGTGTGCTTTGCATGCCGGGCCTTGTCTGCCGCCAACTGGGTTTGCACCTGCTTCAAGCGGGACTGCAGCAAAGCACGTTCTTGCTCCAGGTGCAGCCGTTGCTCCTGTACCCCCGCCATCCACCACAAGGCCGTCAGGCCCCCCACCATCAAACCGGCCAAGGAGGTCCACCTGCGGTGAAGTCTTCGGCGCTGGCTCGCCAAAGCAGGGTATTGCAAAAGGTTGAAGGCCATCATCACAGCCAGGCTTTGAGCGCCAGACCCGAGGCCACCAGGCGCGGCCCGGCGGCCGACTGCAGGGCCTGTGTCAACAACAAGTCCGACGCCGCATGAGCCCCGCCCAATCCTTGCCGTTGGCCCAGGTCCTCATCCAACGTCAAATCGAATTGCCAGTCTTGCGGGGCTTGCGTGAGCAAACTGTCAAGACCCCCCTTGAGGTGGCTCACCGCCCGGTGGGCTGCGGACCAAGCAGGCTCGACGCTGCCGATCTGCCAACCGGCCGTGCGCACCGCGTCCCTGAGCGCCAGAATGTGCACCTGATCGCAACCTACCCAATGCAAGCGGGTCAGTAAGCCCTCGCCCTGTGGCTCGGCTTTAAAATCAAAATTGACCTCATCTGGCGCCAAGCCCATCACCTGCGCCACTTCCAGTTGCACCTCGCTGACCCAGTGATCGCTGGGCAATTCTGCAGGCAACTCCAAGACCCCAGCCATCACCTTGTCTGCAGCCAAGGCCACAGAAACCCGCTGACGCGCCCGCACCCCCACTCTCATTAATCCGTCGCCAAATCCAAAATCAGTGTGCTCCAAGCCCGTGGGTGTGATTTTTTCCATCGCTTGCACCCGAACACCCATCACTTTGTGGAATGACAAGCCCATCAAGGCCCAGTCCTGCCCATCCGAGGCCAAGCCCCAAGCCCGCCGCACCCGACGACTGGCCAGTTGCTGCCAAAACCGCGACCAAGATGGCATGATCCTCCCTGTCCAAGCCAAAGATGGCTTGTGTTGACAAGTTTTGTAACATGATTTTGCTGGAACAACAAACCATTTTTATGTTTAAAGTATTCATATTTACAGCGCCACCACTGTGCGGGCGCGCAAGATTTTTATAATGCAAGGCGTCCGGTAATTCGCTGGCCGCATCCACCCCAAGCTCTATGCCCCAACAAGACACTGCACCGGACACCCGCCAAAGAGCCCCTAAACCCAATCCCCCCGCTGCCAGCGCTTGGGGCTGGCTGGTCAAGTTGGCCTTGTGGGCCATGGGCTTGCTTGCAGCAGGCTTGTTGTGTTTGCTGATGGTCGTGGGCGTGGCCATGGTGATGGCCTATCCCAACTTGCCAGACATCTCGGATCTGGCCAACTACAAGCCCAAACTGCCCCTGCGCGTGTTCACCGCCGATGGTCAGTTGATGGGTGAATTTGGCGAAGAGCGCCGCAACCTCACGCCCATCCAGGACATCCCAAAAATCATGAAAGACGCGGTACTGTCCATTGAGGACAACCGCTTTTACGACCACGGCGGCGTGGACTACCTGGGCATTTTGCGCGCGGGTATCGCCAACATCGGACGCTTGAAAAGCCAAGGCGCTTCCACCATCACCATGCAGGTAGCGCGCAACGTCTACTTGTCTTCCGAAAAAACCTACACCCGCAAGATCTACGAAATTTTGCTGACCTACAAACTGGAACACCTGTTGACCAAGGACCAGATTCTGGAAATCTACATGAACCAGATCTTCCTGGGCAACCGGGCCTATGGTTTTGCCTCGGCAGCAGAAACTTACTTTGGCAAGCCGCTCAAGGACATCACCATTGCCGAAGCGGCCATGCTGGCCGGACTGCCCAAAGCACCCTCGGCCTTCAACCCCATCGCCAACCCCAAACGTGCCCGCTCACGCCAGCTCTACATCATCGAGCGCCTGGAAGAAAACGGCTACATTACCGCCCGACAAGCCTTGCAAGCCAAAGCCGAGCCTTTGGCTTTAAGGTCATCGGGCAACAAAAAAACCCTGCACGCCGAATTTGTCGCAGAAACCGTCCGGCAAATGGTGTTCGCTCAATATGGCCAAGACACCTATACCCGTGGGTTGAACGTTTACACCACCATTCAGTCACTGGACCAAATGGCGGCCTACCAGGCGTTGCGCCAGGGTCTGATGGATTTTGAGCGCCGCCAGGTTTACCGTGGCCCTGAAAAATTCATCAACCTGCCCAACGACCCCAAACTGATCGAAGACCTGATTGACGAGACCCTGGAAGACCACCCGGACAACGGCGACGTGGTGTCAGCGGTCGTGCTGGAGGCATCCCCTAAAAAAGTTGTGGTGGTCCGACAAAACAGCGAACAAATCACCATCACAGGTGATGGCCTCAATCCAGTCCAATCGGGCCTGTCGGACAAAGCCCCTGAGGCCAAACGCATCCGCAAAGGTGCTGTGGTTCGGATTGTTCAACTGCCCAAGGGCCAGTGGGAGCTGACCCAATTGCCGGAAGTCGAAGGCGCTTTTGTGGCTTTGACGCCGCAAACTGGCGCCATTCGAGCCCTGGTCGGCGGCTTTGACTTTGCCAAGAACAAGTTCAACCACGTCACCCAGGCCTGGCGTCAGCCAGGCTCCAGCTTCAAGCCCTTCATCTATTCTGCCGCCCTGGAAAAAGGCATGTCGCCTGCGACCATGGTCAACGACGCGCCCTTGTTTTTTGATGGCGGCGTGACCGGCGGCCAGCCCTGGGAGCCCAAAAATTACGACGGCAAATTTGATGGACCCATGAGCCTGCGCACCGGCTTGGCCAAGTCCAAGAACATGGTCTCCATTCGCGTGCTTCAATCGGTGGGCACCCGCCCGGCACAAGAGTGGGTCACCCGCTTTGGCTTTGATGCAGACAAACACCCACCCTACCTGACCATGGCCTTGGGTGCAGGCTCGGTCACGGTCATGCAAATGGCCACGGGCTATTCGGTTTTTGCCAACGGCGGCTACCGGGTCAGCCCCCATTTGATCAACCGCATCACCGACTACAAGGACCGCTTGTTGGTCGACAGCCCTGCCCCTGAAATCGATGAAACGTCAAAACGCGCGATTCCCCAACGCAACGCTTTCGTCATGAACAACCTGTTGCAGGAAGTGACCCGCTCCGGCACGGCCGCCCGCGCACAAGCGACACTCAAACGGCCGGACATTTACGGCAAAACCGGCACCACCAACGATGCCATGGACGCTTGGTTTGCGGGCTACCACTCTCAACTCGCCGCCGTGGTCTGGATCGGTTACGACACACCCCGCAAACTCGGAGACCGTGAGACGGGCGGCGGCCTGAGCTTGCCTGTTTGGATCAAGTACATGGAAACCGCCTTGCGGACACTGCCCATCAATGAGCCCACGCCTGCAGAGGGCTTGGTGCAAGTCGGGGGCGAATGGTTTTATTCGGAGTTTTCAGGCAATAACGGCATTTCTTCACTGGGTGGCAACAGCGACACCAGTGGCCAAGCCGACGCCTTACCGCCGCAAGAAGAGCGCAAGCGGATACTGGATCTGTTCAGAAATTGAAGCCCTTGAAAAAGTGACGCACGAAGCCACTGGCCCAAGCGCTCATGGACTGAACGTCAAGCTTTGTCCTGATTGCTCCGAAGCATAGCGCGACAGGCTTTGCCAAAACTCACCCTGGCCCTTGGTGTCTTGCCAGTGCGTGCCGTCAAACTTGTAGTGAAAGCCGCCGCAGCGCGCCGCCAGCCACACTTCGTGCAGGGGCTTTTGCAGGTTGATCACGATCTGGCTGCGGTTGGGGAAAGTCAAAGTGACCATGCCGCCCACCCGCTGGTTGTCCACGTCGGCATCGGTGTCGTCGTTCAGACGATCACAGATGATCTCTACGCCCGCCAGCAGGCGTTCAGCTTGGTCCAGAAATTCTAGGTCGGTCATTACAATCGCAGCATGTTGAAGGTGTTGAAGATTCTAGTCATGCTGCATGCCCTTGTTGGCGGTGCGGCCGTATTGAGCGCTTGCGGTCAACGGGGCCCGCTGGTCCTGCCCACCTCACCGGCTTCGGCCGGGCGCGCTACGCTGCCCCAAACGCTGGACCTGTTTCGCACGCCCCCACAGGGCTCCAGCAACGCGCCTGCGCCCTCTGGCCAAGCCAACACCCCTCAGCCAACTCCTGCTACAACGCCTTGAGATAACGCACAGACCCATCCTCAAGCCCTGTTGAAACCGCCTATTTGCCGTCCCTCTTTACCCCAAGCCTTCTTCACCCATGACTGCCAACACCGCACTCCCCGGACAACCCCACATCGCCTATGCGGGCGACCAGCTGCACGTGGAGGGCGTGTCGCTGTCCCAACTGGCCCGCGAACACGGCACCCCTCTGTTTGTGTACTCCAAAGCTGCCATGCTCTCGGCCCTGGCCGCCTACCAGCGCGGCTTTGCTGGCCGACAGGCGCAAATTTGTTACGCCATGAAGGCCAACTCCAGCCTGGCCATCCTGCAGGTGTTTGCCGAGGCTGGTTGCGGTTTTGACATCGTCTCGGGCGGCGAGCTGGTCCGCGTGCTGGCAGCGGGCGGCGACCCGGCCAAGGTGATTTTTTCGGGCGTGGGCAAGACCCGTCATGAGATGAAACAAGCGCTGCAAGTGGGCATTGCTTGCTTCAACGTTGAAAGTGAAGCGGAACTCGATGTGCTGAGCGACGTGGCTGTGAGTCTGGGCAAACAAGCCCCGGTCAGCCTGCGCGTGAACCCCAATGTGGACCCCAAAACCCACCCCTACATCTCGACCGGCCTCAAAGGCAACAAATTCGGCATCGCTCACGAAGAAGCCCTGCGCGCCTACCGCCATGCGGCCAGCCTGCCGGGCCTGAAGGTGGTGGGCATCGACTGCCACATCGGCTCGCAAATCACCGACAGCACGCCCTATCTGGACGCCATGGACCGGGTGCTGGACCTGGTGACCGAGGTCGAGTCAGCGGGCATCCCCATCCACCACATCGACTTTGGTGGCGGCCTGGGCATCAACTACAACGGCGACACCCCGCCCGAAGCCGATGCGCTGTGGGCACAGCTGCTGGCCAAACTTGATGCCCGTGGTTACGGCCAGCGCCAGCTCATGATTGAACCGGGTCGCTCGCTCGTGGGCAATGCCGGTGTGTGCCTGACCGAGGTGCTGTACCTCAAACCCGGCGAGCAAAAGAATTTTTGCATCGTCGACGCCGCCATGAACGACCTGCCCCGCCCGGCCATGTACCAGGCTTTCCACCAGATCGTGCCCGTGCAACCCCGCTCAGGCGATGGTGTGGTGTACGACGTGGTCGGCCCGGTGTGCGAGAGCGGCGACTGGATTGGCCGCGACCGTCAGCTGCGGGTCGCAGCGGGTGACGTGCTCGCCGTGCTGTCGGCAGGCGCTTACTGCATGAGCATGGCAAGCAACTACAACACCAGAGGCCGTGCGGCCGAAATTCTGGTGGACGGCACCAAGGCCCACCTGATTCGCCAACGCGAATCGGCGTTTGATACTTTTGCGCTGGAGCAGCTGGTCTGAGGCTGCGCTTTCACAAACCCGCAAAACGCGTTTTCAAACGCTGGGCATTGAGGGCGCTGACGGTCTGCATGGACTGCCCCAATGTGCGCATCTCAGCGGCACGCTCCCAATAAGCCACGGCCCAGTCACGCGCTACATCGGTCAAAGCCGGGTCCACGGCCAAGGCCTGAGGTGCTCTCAAAGGCTCTGCATCCAAGCTGCCGCTGTGGATGCTGGGCCGCCACATCATGGGCAACATGTCGTAGATCGGCGCCAATTCAAATCGTGGTCGCATCACGTCTTGAACAAAAAAAGACAAGTTGCCAAAGTGCATGTCGGTGTTGCCAATGAACTGGCCAAATTGATAGGCCTGAGCCGCCGTGCGCAGGTCATGCTCAGGCAATAAATTCAACCCCACCATCGCCCGGCAAGTGCCCACCCAGTGCTGACGCGGGGTTTGGACGAAGTGCTGATGTACGGCAGCGGCAGCCACCAAGTGGCGGTAGCCAAATTGCGCACTCCGATCAAAACGCTTTGATAACAAGTAGGTGCGTGTGGCGGTCTCCAAGATTCGGGTGTCGGCGCTGGCCACACCGTTTTCCCGCAGCACATCAAGGGCCAGTTTTTCCAGATGCAACAAAGCATGCCAACGCTCACCAAAAGGCGTCCCTCGGGGAGGGCTGAATTTGACGATCCAGCGGTCACCACTGGGTTCGCGCAACATGAATTTGGGTTGCTCACCCGCCGCCGACGAACCCGCAGGCAAACTTGACCCTACTTGTGAGGCCAGCTGATCGCATGCATCGGCCAAGCTTTGCGCGACAGCACGAACAGCGGCGGGCGCAGAGCCAGCAGGGCCTTCCACCGCAAAAGCACCACTGGCGTCCCGCACATGGTTGACCGCGAAATACAACACTTGCGCCAATGACCAGCGCTCGGGATCGGCCGGAAAATCCGGGCGCAAACGGGCCAGCTCGCGCCCCAAAAACCCTTGAGGCTGCAACGGCGTCAAAAACCAAGGCAAAGCCCCTTGCGCCAGCCACTCTTGCCTGCCGCTGCGCACATGCACGCGGTTGCCGCTCAGGTAAGTCAATTCTCCAAAGTGCCTCAGCACCCCGTCCGATCCTTCACACACCAAGTTGTGCTGAGCGGGCAGTCCTTGGATGTGGTGTGCCAGCGCATAACGCGTGCTGCGCGCCGCACCCAAGCGGGCCACTGCACCGCCCTGCTGCCCCAAACCCATCGCTTTGAGCGCCATGGAAATGCTGGACTGGCTCATGCCTGTTGCCGCCTGCAACTGGGCTGCGGTCAACTCAAGCGACTGCGTCAGCAGTTGCCTCAAGGCTGTTTGAAAAGGGACATTTCCACCATTCATAGGTAGATACTTTACCCTAAGTCATTGTTAAATATTGTTTTTTTCAAAAAAACAATCAGAAAAATTGATAGATAAAAACACTGAAAAAGGGCTTTAAATCACGGCCTGAACCCTCGCCAGACCCGCCAGCCCAGCAATCCCGACAAGATGCCCGCATACACCAGCACCTCGTCAAAGTCCTGCTTGCCCGCACGCATCCACCAAAAATGCAAAACGGCCAACACGGCCACCGCATAAACACCCCGGTGCAGCATTTGCCAGCGCTTGCCGCCCAGCCAACGCACAGCGCGGTTGAAAGAGGTGGCAGCCAGCGCCAGCAAAATCACAAATGCACTGAAACCCAACCAAATGAAGGGGCGCTTGAGGAGGTCTTGCAGCGTGTCGGCCAGGTCAAAGCCCATTTCAAACCAGGCGTAGCAGAGCAAGTGCAGGCTGGCGTAACCAAACACCAGCAAGCCCAGCATGCGCCGAAACCGCAGCAGCTCTGGCCAGCCCAGCAGTACGCGCAAAGGACTCACCGCCAGCACCACGCACAGGCTGCGCAGCGTCCAATCGCCCGTGGCGCGGATCAGGGCTTCTGCGGGGTTGGGGCCGAGTTGGTCCAGCAGGGTTTGCGCCAGCAACCAGGCCCAGGGCATGCAGCCCAGCACCAGCAATGCCCACCAAGCGGCGGGATGACGCAGCGCCGCCCTCATGCCCTCAAGACTTTGACCCGCAGCGGCATCAGAAGAACTTTTTCAGGTCCATGCCGGCATAAAGCTGGCCGACCTGTGTCTCGTAGCCATTGAACATGAGCGTCTTGCGCTTCTTGGCCAGCAACCCGTCTTCGCCGATGCGCCGCTCGGTGGCCTGGCTCCAGCGCGGGTGGTCCACATTCGGGTTCACGTTGGAATAAAAACCATACTCCTGGGGGGCAGATTTCTCCCAAGATATGACCGGCTGCTTGTCCGTGAAGCGGATCTTGACCAGGCTCTTGCTGCTCTTAAAGCCATACTTCCAGGGCACCACCAGACGCAGGGGTGCACCGTTTTGCTTGGGCATCACCTCGCCGTACATGCCAAAAGCCAGCAAGGTCAGGGGGTGCATGGCCTCGTCCATGCGCAAGCCTTCGACATAGGGCCAATCGATCACACTCGAGCGCAGACCCGGCATGGTCTTAGGGTCAGCCTGGGTGACAAACTCCACAAACTTGGCACCCGGCAGGGGCTCCACGCGCCGGATTAAATCGGCCAGCGAATAACCCACCCAGGGAATCACCATCGACCAACCTTCCACGCAACGCAAGCGGTAAATGCGCTCTTCCATGGCCCCCCACTTCAGCAGGTCTTCCAAGTTCACGCGGGCGGGCTTCTTCACCAAGCCCTCGATCTCCACGCTCCAGGGATCGGTCACGAGTGTGTGGGCCCGCTTGGCCGGATCGGCTTTGTCCGTGCCGAACTCATAAAAGTTGTTGTACGTGGCGGCATCTTTGTAGGGCGTGGGCTTGTCCATGACCACGGCACCTGCCAGTTTGGTGGGCACTGCCGCCAGGGGTGGCAGCTGGCCGGGCCGGGCCATTTGAGCCTGGGCGTCGCGCAGCCCCCAGCCCGCCAAAGCCACGCCCGCAGAGCCTGCGGCGAGCTGTCGCATAAGGTCACGGCGGGATTGGTAAGCCGCCTGGGGGGTGATGTCGCTGGGCACAGGGTGCAAAAAACCCGATGAAGAAGAGCGGATGATCATGTGATGGGCCTGGTTGAAAATTTCCTCAGGTTCATTGTGAACGCTCCCAATCACTTTTGCACAAAGGGGCCAAAAGTGCCGAAACAACAGGTATGCCATGCCCAACTGTCGACCGACAAGCATCGGCATTTGGTGTCGCATGCGGCCAGTTCAAGGCTCTGGCCAAACGCCATGGCCTTTCAGCTGCCGTTAAAATGAACCTTCATCTTGTTTTTAAAGCCCCATGTCCAACCCAGCCCTGATCGAAGTGGTCGATGACGATCCAGACATTCGGCGCATGTTGCAGCTGGTTTTGGAAGCCCGTGGCTTCAAAGTCCGCACCCACGATGGTGCCCATGCTTACCTGGCAGCCGAGCCTGTGACCGAGCGGCGAGTGATGTTGCTCGATGTGCGCATGCCCAAAATGACGGGCGTGGAACTTCAAGCCCAAATGGTCAAAGCAGGCAACCGTATTCCTGTGATTTTCATGAGCGGCGAGAGTCTGCCCCATGAAACGCTGGCCGCGCAGCAATCCAACGCGGTCACCTTTTTATGGAAGCCCTTCAGAACCGAGGCCCTGCTCCAAGCGGTGACCCATGGTCTGACGCTTTACGACCAGCTCTGAAACGGAGGCCCCCAGGCCATTCCTGACTTCAGGGCTATCGCCCCTGAAATCACAGCGTGCCGTAGCTGTGCAAGCCGCTTAGGAACATGTTGACCCCGAGGAAGGCAAAAGTCGTGATGCCCAGCCCCGCCAAAGCCCACCAAGCGGCCACGGTGCCGCGCAAGCCCTTCATCAGGCGCATGTGCAGCCATGCGGCGTAGTTCAGCCAGACAATCAGGGCCCAGGTTTCTTTCGGGTCCCAACTCCAGTAACCGCCCCAGGCCTCTGCCGCCCACAAAGCGCCCAGCACGGTGGCGATGGTGAAGAAGGCAAAGCCCACGGCGATGGATTTGTACATCACATCGTCCAGAATTTCGAAGGAAGGCAGTCGCTCGGCAATGCGACGGCGTCCCAGCAAAATGCCCGCCACGATGAAGGCGGAAACCCCAAAGTAAACCATCCAGTAGCTGCTGGTCTGATCGTTGGCGGACTGGCGGAACACCACCGGCTCAAAACACAACACGATGCCCAACAACCACAAGGGGGCCAGTTTGTACCAACGTGTCTCGCCAGCGGTTTGCTTGATCAAGTAGGCAAAAGCCACCATCGCGGCCAACGCAAAGGTGCCATAACCAATGAAGTTCGCCGGCACATGGATCTTCATCCACCAGCTCTTGAGGGCAGGCACCAAGGGCTGAATGGCATGCGCCTCGCGCACCAGTGTGTACCACAGCAAAAAGCCCACCGCTGCACTCACCACCAACATGACAAACGCACCCAAAGCGCGGGTCTTGTACTGCGCCTCATAGTACAAATAGAAAGCCGCCGTCATCCAGCAAAACATGATGAAAACTTCATACAAGTTGCTGACCGGGATGTGACCAATGTCCGGGCCCAACTGGTGGCTTTCATACCAGCGCACCAGGGTGCCGATCAGGGCCAAACCCACCGCCACCCAAGCCATGTGCGAGCCCAAAGACTCCATGGCATCACCCTGGCCGCGAATGAACATGCCCGCCCAATAAAAAATGGTGCTGATGAAAAACAGCAGGCTCATCCACAAAATGGCCGACTGGCTGGACAGAAAATACTTGAGCAAAAACACCTGCTCGGACCGCGCCAAATCGCCTTGGTAAAGGTAGATGGCCAACAGCGACAAACCCGTCACCACCAGCACCAGGGTGCGCAGCGGCCGCCAGAACCAGGCCAGCCAGATCACCGCGGGCAAGGTGCCGATCAAAATGCCTTGCTCATACACATCCATGGCGTGCTGGTAGCGGGTGAAGGCAAACACCGTGCCCAACAGCGCCAGCAGGGCAAAGCCCCAATCCAGGGCCGAGCGGCTCGAAAAATAGCCTGGGTTCAAAGTCACAGTCGTCATAGTGTTTTCTCGGAGCGGCCCAGCAAACGGGCGGTCAGTTGTTCAAATTCACGGTCTACGTCCATGGTCTTGCGGTTGGACGACAAGGCCAAGCTCGCCAGAGCACCGTCGCCCTGAGGTGACAGCCAAACCCATAAGCGACGGTCCCGAACATACAGCATTGCAAAAATACCCATGATCAAAAAGGCACAGCCCAGGTACACGATGGACTGGCCCGGCGCTCTGGCCACCTGGAACACGCTGGCTTGCACCTGCTTGAAATCCTTGAGCAAAAACGTCATGGGCGCGGGGTAAAACGGAGCGTCAGACAGGGCCAGTACAGCCTGTGACATGAAGCCCTGCACTTTGTCGGCAGGCAGAGCCTTGGCTGAGGCTTGCTCACGCGCCACGGCGTCCAACTCGAGCAAGGTGCCGTTCAAGATGCGCACAAACATCTCGCCTGCGCGGGCGCGTTCGGCCTCGGGCACATTGGCTTCCAAAAAATCTGCCAAGGCCTGCAGGCCCGCTACTTTCTGGCCCTTGACCTCTTCTCTGCCAGCAAACAAGCCCAAAGCACGCTCAGCCGAATCGGCCAGTTGCTGGGTCAATTCTGGGCGTTGCGGGTCCACCGCCTGGCGGGCATAACGCTGCACCGCACGCGCACGCAGCTCGGGCGTTTCCAGGGCGGTTCGCAATCGGATGAAACCGGTCAACTCGCCGTTTTCGTCTGCGGGGGGGCGCAAGTAGCGGTAAGGTTCGCTGGGCGTCTCGCGCATGCCCAGCAAGAACACCGGCACGCCATCGCCTGCATCCACCGGCAACATGTAGTTGTTGTACTCACGGGCTTGGCCAGCCGCATCGCGCAGCTTGTAGCTGACACTGGGGCCCACATTGCGCAGGTCTTTGGTTTGCGTGGTTTTGTTGCCCGCGCCCAAACGCTCATCGATAGCGCTGCGCAAATCCACCTTGCGCACATCCACCGCCGTGCCTTGGGGGCCTTCGCCACCCGACATGTTTTCGACATTGATGACGCGCAGGCCGGTGAACTCCAGGCTCATTTTTTCGTTGCCATTGGTCAGATCGGTGGTGCCGCCAATGGTGCCTTCCACCTCAAAGGACTTGGTGGCCGCCGCCATGGGCACGGCTTGCAAAGTGACCTGAGAGCCGCCGTCGTCAAAGCTGGACTGGTAAATGTTGATGCCCTTGAAGCTGGCCGGGTGGTTCACCTCGACACGCGCTTCCTTTTTCTCGCCTGTGGCCTTGTCGTGGATGATGATGTCGCTGGCAAACAGCTTGGGCATACCGGTCGAGTAGTACTCGACGATGAATTTTTTGAGCTCAATGACAAAGGGCAGTTCCTGCAGCAAGATGCCGTTGGACTGGTTCAGGATGGCCGTGCCCGACGCCGTGTCTTCGGCCACCAGCAAATTGGCGCGAAACGCCGGGTTGCGCTCGGACAGGCGGTGCTGCGCGGGCACATCGGCGATCAGGCCCCCGCCGTTGTAAATTTCCTTGCCGCCAAACCACATCTGGGCGCGCACCGCCAGGTCGCCATCGAGCAAACCGCCCACACACACCAACACAATGGCCGAATGCGCCGCGATGTAGCCCATTTTGTTGGCCGCACCCGCCTTGGCCGCCAGCATCCAGCCCTTGCCCGCTGGGTTGTCGCGCTCTTGCAGCTTGACCTTCCAGCCTCCCGTGGCCAGCAGGGCCCCCAGTCGCTTGGCCGCCGCCTCGGGCGTCTCGTTCAAATGGCCTTCGGCCTTGTGATGAAACGCCTTGAGGCTTTGCTCGCGGATGTTTTCCTTGTAGTTCTTCAGGTCCACCAAGATTTTGGGCGCGTTGCGGGCAATGCACAGGCTGGTGCTGAGCACCAGAAAGGCCAAAATCAACAAGAACCACCAGGCGCTGTAAACACTGTTGAGCTTGAGTGTGGCAAACAACTCGGCCCAAAACGGTCCGAACTGGTTGATGTAGTTGTTGGTCGGCTCGTTTTGCTTGAGCACCGTCCCGATCACCGAGGCGATGCAAATGATCGTCAGCAAGGAAATGGCAAACCGCATCGACGACAGCAACTCGATCACTGCTTGCCCTCGGGGCGAGCTGCGCTCGGATTCAGGGCGGGTGGCAACAGTCGTCATGGGGTGTACAAAAAAGAAGCCAGCAAAGAAATGGCGGGACAGGGCCCGCCAGAAACGTTCAAGGCCGGAAAACCGACCTTGGTGCGTGTCATATCAGCCGATCCTTAATTATGACCGAGCGCCGTGCCCTTGGTCTTGAAACCCCCTGAAGTTCACAGGGCAAAACGGACAAGTGCCCGGGTGATCACCCGGCCAAACAATCAGCGCAGACCCGCGATGTAGTCCGACACCGCCTTGATTTCGCGGTCGTTCATTTTGGCGGCGACCTGCGTCATTTGCAGGTTGTTCTTGCGCACGCCCTCACGGAACATCACCAATTGGCCAGAGGTGTAATCAGCGTGCTGACCCGACAACCGTGGGTACTGCGAAGGCATGCCCGCGCCATTGGGTGAGTGGCAGCTCGCGCAAGCGGCGATTTGGCGGTCAGGGATGCCACCGCGGTAAATGCGCTCGCCCCAGGCCACGGTTTCTTTGGCGTTGGCAAAACCGGGTTTGGCTTGCTGTGAGGCCAGCCAGAAAGCGATGTTGCGCATGTCTTCAGGGCTCAGAGCAGCGACCATACCGCTCATGACGGCGTTGGCACGTTTGCCCGATTTGTACTCTTGCAGTTGCTTGAGCAAATACTCGGGGTGTTGCTGGGCCAACTTGGGGTTGGCTGGCGTGGTGGAGTTGCCGTCTGCGGCATGGCAAGCCACACAAGCTTGGCTGAAGATGGCTTCGCCTTTGGCCAGGTCAGGTTTGGCGGCTTGCGGCGCAGGGCCGGCAGCCAAGACAGAACCGGCCACCAAAGCGGCTGACAGGGCGGTGGTCAAGAGAGAGAAAATCGACTTCATGGCGTGATCCAAGAGTTGGCGCAAAACCCAAGGATTCTACAATGAGGTCTGCGTCAGTTTCCTGACGACCCAAGGTATCCCTGATTTATGAGCTCCCGCCCCCATGTTCGCGTTCCTGCAAGCCCCCCCAAAACCGCCAAAGCCAGTCCGGCCGTGGTTTCGGCGGCGCGCAACAACCCCGCAGCGGTCACGCCCATGGGCTGGATGCACACCGCCCGTTTTTTGACCACCGCCGCGCAACTGCACCACCTGCCCGCGATGGACACGCCCGAAATCGCCTTTGTGGGCCGCTCCAACGCGGGCAAGTCCACCTGCATCAACACCCTGACGCAAAAAAAGCAACTCGCCTTTGCCTCCAAAAAACCGGGCCGAACCCAGCACATCAACCTTTTCGCTTTAGGCAAACAAGGCATCACCGACACCGTGCTGGCCGATTTGCCCGGTTACGGTTATGCCGCTGTGGCCAAGATGGACAAGTTGCGTTGGCAGCAAGTCATGGCCAACTATTTGGTCAGCCGCGAAAACCTCAAGGGCATCGTCATGATGTGCGACCCGCGCCACGGCCTGACCGAACTCGACGACATCCTGCTGGAGGTGATCCGTCCGCGTGTTGAAGAAGGCCTGAAGTTCCTGATCATCTTGACCAAGGCCGACAAGCTCACCCGCGCCGAACAAGCCAAGGCCTTGTCGATCGCGCGACTGCAGGCTGGTGGCGGTGAAGTCAAACTTTTTTCAGCCCTGAAAAAACAAGGCGTGGACGAGGTGGCCCAACTGCTGTGGGACTGGACCCACCCGGCCGAAGGCGCAGCGCAGGACCCGGTGCCCAACGAACCCCCTGAAGAAGAACCCGAAGCCCTGGACGAGTGAGCCCCAGCCTTTGACAGCAACAGGATCGCCGCCTCTCAAGGAGTGCCCCCTTGTCCACATCCCCCACCAGCATTCAGACCTGGCAACAAGACCTGCCCCACGGCATCACCCTGAGCTGCCGCGCCTGCGGCGAACGGGGCCGTCCCGTGCTGATGTTCCTGCACGGTTTTCCAGAAGCGGCCTGGGTTTGGGACCCTTTGCTGGTCCACTTTTCCAAACCCGAAAACGGCGGCTACCGCTGCGTAGCCCCCAACCTGCGCGGCTATGAGCGCTCCAGCGCCCCAGACGATGTCAAGGCCTACCGGGCCAAGCACCTGGTGCAAGACATCGTGGCCCTGATCGGCCTGGAGTCGGGCCTGGCCCCGTTGGCCGCTTTGGTGGCCCATGACTGGGGCGGCGCTGTGGCCTGGAGCCTGGCCAACCAGCACCCCGACCGCCTGCGCCAGCTGGTCATCGTCAACTCGCCGCATCCCGGTCCTTTTCTCAAAGCATTGCAAAACCACCCAGCGCAACAAGCGGCCAGCGCTTACATGAACTTTTTGGTGCAACCCGATGCAGCCGCGCAACTGGCGGCCAACGACTTTGAACGCTTGCTGGGTTTTCTGGACGGAAACGACCGTTCACTGCCCTCACTCACACGGCCCCCGGGCGACCACGCCTGCGAAGCCGCCAGCTGGCTCACCCCTGAAGTCAAAGAACGCTACCGGCAAACTTGGCGACATGGCCTGCAAGGCGGATTGAACTATTACCGGGCCTCACCCCTGCGCCCCGCCACGGCGCAAGACCCCGGCGCATCGGCAGTTCAGATCCCGCCACAAGCCCTGCACATCGGCATGCCCACGCTGGTGCTGTGGGCGCAAGACGATGTGGCCTTGTTGCCCTGCCTGACCGAAGGCCTGGCGCAGCATGTGCCCGATCTGAAACTGGTGCCCATCGCCAAAGCCACTCACTGGGTGGTGCATGAAAAACCCGAGCGGGTGATCCAAGAAATCACCGGTTTCCTGGCGCCCTCGCCTCAATAAAAGCCCGGCTCGCCTTCGGGCCGGGTCTTGAAGCGCTTGTGCACCCAGTAATACTGCTCGGGCATGGCGCGCACCCAGTCGGCCAGCAAGCCGTTCATGCGAGCGGTGTCTTGCACCAGGTCGGCGCTCGGAAAATCGGTCAGCGGCGCATGGACTTCAATGTCATACCCCAGCGGCGTCATGCGCGTGACCACCGGCACCACGCGCGCGCCCACCACCTTGGACAAACGCGACAGCGAAGGCACCGTGGCGGCTTGTTCGACCCCCATGAAGGGCACAAAAATCGACTCGCTGCGGCCAAAATCCATGTCAGGTGACAAATGCAAGGGCTCGCCTTTTTTGAGGCGCACCAAAATTTGCCGCATGCCTTCGTGCCGAAAGTACGGCCGCACATTGCCCGAGCGCTCGCGCCCTTGGCGCACCAAGGCCTCGACCGCCGGATTGGACTGCCCGACAAAAATGAACGCGATCGGCCCGGGGACAGCCAAGGATACCGCCAGGCCACCGGCATCCAGCCCCACAAAATGAGGGGCAAACATCACCAAAGGCCCAGGCTGCTTCAAGGCCTGCAGATCCCCCACCCAGCGCAGGCGTTGCCGCACCAGAGCCTCAGGCGCATGCCAGAGCCAGGCACGGTCCAGCACCGACTGGCCAAACACCACAAAGTGGCGGTAAGCCAGCGCCTCACGCTCCGGTTCGGACAACTCGGGCATGCACTTTTGCAAATTAACGGCCACAATGCCGCGGCGCTGACGGGCCAGGTGCCACAGCGACCAACCCAAACCATGGCCCACCGCACGCAACCACGGCAAAGGCATGCGCGCCAACAAGCGCATAACAAAGATCAACAAATTCAGCATGATTTGTGAGGGCTGCTCAAGCCTGCCTGGGGGTTTTGTAGCGGGCATAGCCCCAGACGTATTGTGATGGGCACTGCAGGATCAACGACTCCATGGCCTGGTTGATTTGCACCACGGCGGTGTCCAAGTCAACCGACAAATCATGGCCCAGCGCCTGGGTGTGCAAGCGGTAACCGCGCCCCCAAGACAAGCGCTCGCCCCAAATGAGCACCACACGGGCGTTGGTTTGCAAAGCCAAACGCGCCGCCAAGGTCATGGTGTAAGCCGATTGGCCAAAAAACGGGGCCCACTGGCCCATGCCCTCGGGCGGAACCTGATCAGGCAATAAACCCACGGCGCGGCCCGAACGCAAGGCCTTGATCATTTGACGCACGCCCGCCAAGGTGGTGGGGACCGCCTCCAGACCCGGTCTTTGCCGGGCCAAGGTCATGACTTCTCCCAATCCGGCATGGCGCGCAGGACGATACAGCACCGTCAAAGGGCCGTGCAGCTCAGAAAAGCGCAGCGCCAATGCCTGCGCCGTGATTTCAAAACAGCCCATGTGCGGGGTCAAAAAAAGCACCCCTTGCCCGCTGGCGTAGGCGTCTACAGCGGCGCGGTCATCGTCCCAAACCAGCGGCGGGGTTTGGCCCAACCACAAACGAGGCAACTCGGCAGACATGCGCCCAGCCTGCCCCACGGCCCGCCACACCGTACCCCAGTCCAAGCCCGCTTGGCGGGCATTGTCCAGAAAACGGCTTCTGTAGCTTCCCGAAAAGCACCAGGCCAACCAGCCCCCCATGCTGCCCAGCAGATGCAGGAGCCACAGAGGCCAACGGGAAAAGAAACGAAACCAAAAAAGCATAGGGGGGTGATTTTGCCTTGAACCGGAGACGGTGCGGCGGGCACGACAGCCAGCATGTGCCGCCCGCCCCCGAAACAATGGCCCATTGGGCGCGTGACATGGTTTGCGGCGCCCTCTTGAACCGCTCAAAAAAACACCGAATCACCCCGCCCGCTTCTCCAGTAAAAAATGCCCCGGGGTTGAAATCCGCGCAAAAGCCCTTATCATTAGCACTCGAAGGAGTTGAGTGCTAACAACGCCCCTCCTCAGATTTCAACAACACCCTTTTCAGGTGTTTTTGTTTTTTAACCCTTGTTTCAAATCCAGGAGATTCCATGAAACTGCGTCCTTTGGGCGATCGCGTGATCGTCAAGCGTATCGAAAGCGAAACCAAAACAGCCTCGGGCATCGTGATCCCCGACTCGGCTGCAGAAAAGCCCGATCAAGGTGAAGTCTTGGCCGTCGGCCCAGGCAAAACCAACGACAAAGGCGACATCAAGGCCCTGAGCGTGAAAGTCGGCGACCGCGTGTTGTTCGGCAAGTACAGCGGCCAGACCGTCAAGGTCGACGGCGACGAGTTGCTCGTCATGAAAGAAGAAGACCTGTTTGCGGTAGTGGAATAACTTGCGGGACAGACCGACTGACGCGCGAAGCGCCCTGTCGCTATGTCCTCAACTGATTAAACAAATTTTGGAGTTAGAAAAATGGCAGCAAAAGACGTAATTTTCGGCGGCGAAGCCCGCGCACGCATGGTTGAAGGCGTGAACATTTTGGCCAACGCGGTTAAAGTGACTCTGGGCCCTAAAGGCCGCAACGTGGTTCTGGAGCGCTCGTTCGGCGCCCCCACCGTGACCAAGGACGGCGTGTCCGTGGCCAAGGAAATCGAACTCAAAGACAAGCTGCAAAACATGGGCGCGCAGATGGTCAAGGAAGTTGCTTCCAAGACGTCTGACAACGCTGGTGACGGCACCACAACGGCTACCGTGTTGGCCCAAGCCATCGTGCACGAAGGCATGAAGTACGTGGCCGCTGGCATGAACCCGATGGACCTGAAGCGCGGCATCGACAAAGCTGTGACTGCTTTGATCGAAGAGCTGAAGAAAGCCACCAAGGCCACCACAACGACCAAAGAAATCGCCCAAGTCGGTTCGATCTCTGCCAACAGCGACCACAGCATTGGCGAGATCATTGCCAAAGCCATGGACAAAGTGGGCAAAGAAGGCGTGATCACTGTCGAAGACGGCAAGTCTTTGGACAACGAACTCGACATCGTTGAAGGCATGCAGTTTGACCGCGGCTACCTGTCGCCCTACTTCATCAACAACCCCGAGAAGCAAGCCGCTTTGCTGGACAACCCCTTCGTGTTGTTGTTCGACAAGAAGATCAGCAACATCCGCGATCTGCTGCCCACACTGGAAGCCGTTGCCAAAGCGGGCCGTCCTCTGTTGATCATTGCTGAAGAAGTCGAAGGCGAAGCCTTGGCAACTTTGGTGGTCAACACCATCCGTGGCATCTTGAAAGTTGTCGCAGTCAAGGCCCCTGGCTTTGGTGACCGTCGCAAAGCCATGTTGGAAGACATCGCTATTCTGACCGGCGGCAAAGTGATCGCTGAAGAAGTTGGCTTGACGCTCGAAAAAGTGACTTTGGCCGATCTGGGCCAAGCCAAGCGCATCGAAGTGGGCAAAGAAAACACCATCATCATCGACGGCGCTGGCGCTGCGATCGACATCGAAGCCCGCGTCAAGCAAGTTCGCGTGCAAATCGAAGAAGCGACTTCTGACTACGACCGCGAAAAGCTGCAAGAGCGCGTGGCCAAGCTGGCTGGCGGCGTGGCCGTGATCAAGGTCGGCGCTGCCACCGAAGTCGAAATGAAAGAAAAGAAAGCCCGCGTTGAAGACGCCCTGCACGCTACGCGCGCTGCTGTGGAAGAAGGCATCGTGGCTGGTGGCGGCGTGGCATTGCTGCGTGCACGTCAGGCTGCTGGCACCATCAAAGGCGACAACGCTGACCAAGACGCCGGCATCAAGCTGGTGTTGAAAGCCATCGAAGCACCTTTGCGCGAAATCGTGTACAACGCCGGCGGCGAGCCATCGGTGGTCGTCAACGCAGTCATGGCTGGCAAAGGCAACTTTGGCTTCAACGCTGCCAATGACACCTACGGCGACATGATCGAAATGGGCATCTTGGACCCGACCAAAGTGACACGCACGGCTTTGCAAAACGCAGCGTCTGTGGCCTCTTTGATGTTGACCACCGAGTGCATGATCTCCGAAGCCCCGAAGGACGAGTCCGGCGCTGGCGGCGGCGGCATGCCTGACATGGGCGGCATGGGTGGTATGGGCGGCATGGGCATGTAAATGCCCCGCTGTCTGGACTGAGGGTTTGCGCCCTCACCCGACCAAACAAAAGCCCCGCAAGGTTCACGCCTTGCGGGGCTTTTTTCATGGCGACAGTTCAATGACGGCAACGGACGGGAGCCGGTGCCTGGGCAATCGGCGGGAGTCTTATGGATCAGGTCCGATGAGGTTTGAATGCCCTTTATTGGTGTCGCTCACGCAGATCTTGTTGTTTTTGTAGGAGCCCACCCTGTGGGCGATGGCTTGCAGGGCGTGTGCCACGCCGATCGCCCACAGGGGTGGGCTCCTACAAAAAAGGCTCACAGGGCCGCAGCCTCGATCTTCACAACCCAGTAAGCGCCTTTGTCCTGTACGGCCTGAAAACGCACTTTTTGGCCGACTTGCAAGGCGTCGAGTTGGCTCGGGTCCTTGATCTGAAACACCATGCTCATGGGTGGCATGTCCAGATTCTTGATCTCGCCGTGCTTGAGCGCCACTTTGCCTGCGGCCTTGTCGACGCGCCGCACCTCGGCTGTGGCCCAGGGCAAAGCGGCAGCGTCATCGCTCACGCGTTGCAGGCCGTCACGCTGCGCCATGCGGCGCAACCCCGGGTAATTTTGAAAACTTTTCGTGCTGCCATCTTTTTGCACCAACAACACGTCGTAGGCGTCTTTGCGGCCTTTGTATTCGGGGCCGTCCATTCCGGGGCTGCCGATGGGCATGCCCGGGACCGACAGGCCCAAAGCCACAGGCCGCTCCTTGAGCAGGCGGTGGATGTCGGCAGCGGGCACATGGCCCTCGATCACGTAGCCGCCGACGCTGGCGGTGTGGCAGGAGCCGAGCTGCTCGGGCATGCCCAGGCGCTTGCGGGCGGCGGTGTTGCCCACGTCTCGCACCTCGACCTTGAAACCACTGGCCTGCAAGTGTTCCACCCACAAGTGGCAGCAGCCGCAGTTGGGGTCTTTCCAGACTTGCACGTTGGTGGCTTGCGCCAGCGCGGTGCGCTCAAAACCGGTGAGGGCCAACACGGCGGCCGCGGCCAGCCAATGCCGCCGAGGCAGGGCGGTGGGTTGGGCATTTTTCATGGCGTGGCTCCCTTACTTGACGGTGATGCGGCCGATCATGCCCGCTTCAAAATGGCCGGGGATCAGGCAGGCAAATTCAAAGCTGCCTGCGCGGTTGAAGGTCCAGACGATGGTGCCTTTTTGGCCGGGGTCCACATGCGCCATGTAGGGCTCGTCGTGTTCCATGCCGGGATGTTTTTTCATCATTTCGGCATGGGCCTTGAGCTCTTGCGGCGTGCCGATCACGATCTCGTGCAGCACCTTGCCCGCGTTCACGGCCACCAGGCGCACGGTCTCGCCCAACTTGACCTGAATGGCCTTGGGGGCAAAGCGCATGTCGTCGGTCATGCGGATCTCGATGGTGCGCGTGGCTTTTTTCGGATCGCCTGCAATGCCCCATTGCTTTTGCTCGGCAGGTGCAGTGGCGGTGGCGTGGTGGTTTTTGTGCGCAGAGGGCGCATGGGCCTGTGCGAGTGGCTGGGACAGCAGGCCAAGGCTCAAGATGAAGGTGTTCAATGCGGTGTTCATGGTGTTTCTTGGTGTGTGTAATTGGTTCAGACACCAAACATCGGGCTTCAGTGGTGCCCGTAGCCATGTAGCAGGGATGAAATCCAGCTACCACTCTGCCCATGGCCACGTCGGTGGTGACCTCGGGCCCGCGCGCTGTAGGCACACAGGGCGAATGCTCGAATCATAAACCCGGCTCCGCAAGAATCGGAGGGTCAGGACCCAAAGACCGTCCAGGTCTTGCGCTCAGACAAAAGCGTGCAAGCGGCCACGTGCGTCGTAGGTGGTCAAAAACGGTAACGCGTTGCGCTCTGACGCCTGCGTCGTGGTGATGTGGATCAGAGGCGCCGCAAAACGGGGGCGCGCTGCATAACGGCTGGCATCGTAAGCACGACGCCGCTCAGGCTGGCTCAAAACGCTGTGAGCCTGGTTGATCCGGGCCATCTTGGCCGCCCACAACGCGGATGCACCCCCTTGGCGGTCAGGATGGTAACGCTGGGCCAATGCACGGAAGGCCGCCCGAATGACTTCGGGTTCGGCCTGCGGTGTGACACCGAGTTCAGCGTAAAGGTCCATGGCGTTGTCCATGGTCGAATCATAAATTATGAATACAAATAAACTAAATAAAACTGCAATTTAAACGTATCAAATTGTTAAAAACTCAAATGTATGTACTGCTGTCAAGGCTTGATCCACGCGCATCTGCATGCTGGCGTATTGGGTTCACATGTGACCGCACACAGGCCGGGAGCGGCCCCCCAGGTCAAGCCGGGGGAGACCCAAGCTGGCTGAAGATCAGCCCAGCACGCGTTGCAACAAGGCAGCGCTTGAGGCGTCCAGGCCCTGGGTATCACCCGACAGCAGGCGCGCATGGATGTCCTTTGCCAACACCTTGCCCAGCTCCACGCCCCATTGGTCAAAGCTGTTGATGCCCCAAACCGAACCGCTCACGAACACACGGTGTTCTTGCAGCGCGATCAGTGCACCCAAGCTGGTGGGCGTGAGTTCATCGAGCAACAAAAAGCTACTGGGTCGGTTGCCGGGGAAGTGCTTGTGACCCCCTTCATCGGCTTGGCCCAGCATCAGCGCCTGGGCCTGCGCGATCGCATTGGCCAACAGCAGTTCGTGGTGCTCGGCCAAGTTGTGAGTGGGCTTTTTCACAGCGATGAATTCCACGGGCACCACGTCGGTGCCTTGGTGCAGCATCTGAAAATAGGCGTGCTGCCCATTGGTGCCCGGCTCACCCCACAGCACGGGTGAGGTGCCATAGGGCAGCGCATGCCCGTTGCGGTCCACGCGCTTGCCGTTGCTTTCCATCTCCAGCTGCTGCAAATACGCGGGCAATCGCCGCAAGGCGCTGTGATAAGGCGCAATGGAGCGGCTGCTGTAGTGCATGAAGTTGCGGTACCAGACGTCCAGCAAACCCAGGCGCACCGGCAAATTGGCCTCAAGGGGCGCGGATTGGAAATGCTGGTCCATCGCATGCGCCCCGGCCAGCAGATCCCGAAAACCCTGCGCACCGATGGCGATGGCCAGCGGCAAGCCAATGGCCGACCACAACGAATAGCGCCCACCCACCCAGTCCCAAAAGCCAAAGGTGGTGATGATGCCCATCTGGGCCGCAGCCGCCACGTTGGTGGTCAGCGCCGCAAAGTGGCGCGATACGTCTTGGCTACCTTGAGCCTGAAACCAGGCCAGCGCCGAACGGGCGTTGGTCATGGTCTCGATGGTGGTGAAGGTTTTGGAGGCGATCAAGAACAGCGTGTTTTCGGCCTTCAGGCCTTTAAGAACACCCGCCAGCTCGTGCCCGTCCACATTCGACACGAAGTGAAAACGCTTGCCCGGTATCACAAAGTCTTGCAGCGCCAGCACCGCCATCTGCGGCCCCAGGTCCGAGCCGCCAATGCCAATGTTCACCACGTCGGTGATCTGCACATCGGCGCGGATCTGCTCGACATAGGCCAGCATGGCCTTCAAGGTGCCCTGCACTTCCTGCAAGGGCGCGGCCAGTGCACCGGGCAGCTTGCCTTCGGGCTGGCGCAGCAGCCAGTGCATCACAGCGCGGCCCTCGGTGTTGTTGATCGGCTCGCCCCGGAACATGGCATCGCGGTGGGCGGCCAGGCCGGTTTGGCGGGCCAACTCTTGCATCAGGGCTTCGGTGGCGGTGTCGGTGTGGTTTTTGGACAGGTCGGCCCAGATGTAAGGCGCAGCAAGGATCAGGCGCTTGACGCGTTCAGGGTCCAGCGCAAAAGCGGATCGCAAGTCAAAGCTTTTGAAGGTGTCTGCATGAGCCTGCAAAGCTTTCCATGCAGCGGTCTGGTCACAACGCATTTCAGCCCTTTTGCATCAGCACTTCAAGCTTGACCGCATCGGCGCAAAAAGCGCGGATGCCTTCGGCCAGCTTCTCGGTGGCCATGGCATCTTCATTGAGCGCCAAGCGGAAAGAGGCTTCGTCATAACTCACAGCGGGCAGGTCCATCCCCTGGGCCGCAGCGGCATCCAAAGCCTGACCCAACGGCGCTTCGGTCGCGGCCAGCTGCGCTAACAATTCAGGGCTAATGGTCAACAAATCACAACCGGCCAAGGCCACGATCTGACCGACATTGCGAAACGACGCGCCCATGACTTCGGTTTTGATGCCGTGCTTTTTGTAGTGGTTAAAAATCGCCCGCACCGACTGCACACCGGGGTCGTTCGCGCCCGACATGGCCGCCTCATCCCAGGCGGCGCCTGCAGACTTTTTGGTCCAGTCGTAAATGCGACCCACAAAAGGCGATATCAATTGAACCCGTGCCTGGCCACACGCCACCGCCTGGCAAAAAGCAAACAACAAGGTCAGGTTGCAGCGGATGCCTTCGCGCTCCAACTCGGCCGCCGCCTGGATGCCTTCCCACGTCGAAGCGATCTTGATCAGCACACGCTCCCGGGCAATCCCTTGCGCCTCGTACAGCGCCATGATGCGGCGCGCCCGGGCCAAGGTGGCGGCCGTGTCAAAGCTCAAACGGGCATCGACTTCGGTCGACACGCGGCCGGGAATGGTCTTCAAAATCTCACACCCAAAGCGCACCAACAGGTGGTCCATCACCACGTCCAGTGACTGGCCCCGGTGCGTGGCCACGGCCTCGGCCAGCAGGGGCGCGTATTCGGGCTTTTGCACGGCCTTCAAGATCAAGGACGGGTTGGTCGTCGCATCTTGTGGCTGGAACTGGGCCAACTGTTTGAAGTCGCCGGTATCGGCCACCACGGTGGTGAATTGTTTGAGGGCGTCGAGTTGGTTCATGGGGGCATTTCAAAACAGACTTGAATTATCGGTGAAACAAAGTTACATTACAAATCAATTTTTTATGTAACTCAAGAACAACATGGCTTTTGATCTGGTTTTCTTTGGCGGCACAGGCGATCTGGTCTGGCGCAAACTCATGCCGGCGCTGTTTCAGGCTTTTCGACATGGCACCTTACCCGATGCAGGGCGCATCATCGGCGTGGGCCGCGACGACCTGAGCGACGAACAATACCGCCAACAAATCCAGTCGCGCTTTGAGCAAGTCGAAGGCGACAAAAGACCCAAGCCCGAAGAGTTCGCCCGTTTCGCCAGCCTGCTGTGCTACGTGCGCATGGACCTGTCCCAACCGGCGGCCTACGCCGCACTGGCCAGCCGTCTGGCCGAGCGCGAGACCGACCATGTCGTGATGTATTTGTCCACCGCGCCCAGCCTGTTCACCACCGTGTGCGAACAACTTGCCGCCAGCGGTCTGAACACGCCCAAGACCCGCATCGTGCTCGAAAAACCCCTGGGCCACGACCTGGCCTCCAACCGCGCCATCAACCACGCGGTGGGCCTGGCCTTTAAAGAGCAGCAGGTCTTTCGCATTGACCACTACCTGGGCAAACCTGCGGTGCAAAACCTGTTTGCCATGCGCTTTGGCAACGCCCTGTTTGAACCCCTGTGGCGGCGCGAGCACATCGCCAACATCCAGATCACCATGTCCGAAGAGCTGGGCGTGGAAAAGCGCGGCGGCTTTTATGAGACCACCGGCGCATTGCGCGACATGGTGCAAAACCACGCGCTGCAACTGCTGTGTGCGATTGCCATGGAGCCGCCCATCAACGCACACGCCGACGCCATCCGCGACGAGAAACTCAAAGTGCTGCGCGCCTTGAAACGCTGGACGCCCGAGACCCTGGGCCAGCACGTCATTCGCGGCCAGTACGGCACGGGCAACAGCGAAGGCAAAGCGGTGCCTGGCTACCGCGAAGAGCCGGGCGTGGACCTGCAAAGCAGCACCGAAACCTTTGTGGCGCTGCGCACAGAGATCGCCAACTGGCGCTGGGCGGGTGTGCCGTTTTACATCCGCACCGGCAAACGCATGGCCTCGCGTGAGGCGCACATAGACATCAATTTCCGCCCCACCCCGCACGAAATTTTCAAAAGCCCAGTAGGCCAGGTCAACAAACTGGTCATCCACCTGCAACCCAAAGACGGGCTGGAGCTGCACCTGTTTGCCCAAGGCCAAAGCAAACGCGGCCAAGGCAACGGCACGCTGAGCCCCGTGCACCTGGACCTGGACTTTGACAAACGCTTTGGCAGCGAACGTGTGGGCGCTTACGAGCGCTTGCTGCTGGATGTGCTGGACGGCCGGCTGAACCTGTTTGTGCGCAGCGACGAACAAGAAGAAGCCTGGCGCTGGGTCGAGCCGATCTTGCAACACTGGCAGGGTGACACCAACGGCCCGCGCCCCTATGCCGCAGGCACCTGGGGCCCCAGCGCCGCCAGCGCCATGATTGCCCGCGACGGCTTTTGCTGGTCCGAAGAAAACTGACAAGGAATTGCGCCATGCTCGAACGAATCAAAGCTTCCCTGCCCTCGCTGGCGCCTGCCGAGCAACGCGTGGGCAAACTCGTGCTGGCCGACCCGCGTGCCTTTGCCAAGCTGCCCGTGACCGAGTTGGCCAACCGCGCCCATGTGAGCAAACCCACCGTGGTGCGCTTTTGCCGCAGCGTGGGTTACGACGGCCTGTCGGACTTTAAACTCAAGCTGGCCGGCAGCGTCAGCGAAGGCGTGCCCTTCATCCACCGCAGTGTGGACGCAGACGACAAGACCAGCGACATTGCGGTCAAGGTCATCGACAACACCGTGGCCGCGTTTTTGAAGTACCGCAACGACGCCAGCTCTTTTGCACTGGAACACGCCGCGCATGCCCTGGCATCCACCCAGAAAACCAACCGCCGCATCGAGTTTTATGGCGTGGGCAATTCGGGCATCGTGGCGCAAGACGCGCAGCACAAATTCTTCCGCCTGGGCGTCAACGCCATCGCCTACAGCGACGGCCACATGCAGGTCATGAGCGCCTCCATGCTCAAACCCGGTGACTGTGCGGTAATCATCTCCAACTCGGGCCGCACCCGCGACCTGATGGACGCCTGCGACATCGCCAAAAAGCAAGGTGCCACGACCATCGTCATCACCGCAAGCGGCTCACCGCTGGCCAGCGCCGGGCATATCCACCTCACGGCCGACCACCCCGAGGGCTACGACAAATACAGCCCCATGGTCTCTCGCTTGCTGCACCTGCTCATCATCGACATCCTGGCCACCACCGTGGCCCTGCGAATTGGTGAAGCGCTGCAACCGGCGCTGCGCGACATGAAGAAAAACCTGAGCAGTAAGCGTTACGCCTGAAGCGGCGGCTCTGCAAGGGTTCATCGCGCCGAATCTATTAAAAGTCAATCAGCGCAAATGGGCCGTCTCAGGCAGCAGGCCAACTCAGGCGAATGGCTGTGCCGCGCCCATCGGCCAAGGGGCTGCGCACACCGACTTGCGACCCGTGCTGGCTCGCGATTTCTTTCACAATGGCCAGGCCCAGGCCACTGCCGCTCACCCCCGAAGGTGCGGCGCGGTAAAAACGCTCGAACACATGGGCCTGGTGCTCAGGCGCGATGCCCGGGCCATCGTCCTCCACTTCCAGCCAACGGTCCCCGACCCGCACCGTGATGTGCATGCCCGCAGGGCCGTGGTGAATGGCGTTGTCGATCAAGTTGCTCAAGGCCTCGTGCAGCAACAGGTCTACGCCTTGCACCTCGCATTGCGCCACCTGCGCCTCCAGACCCAGGTCATCGCCCAACTGGTGGGCGCGCACCAAATACTCTTGCGTCACACGCCGGGCCAGCGCCACCAGGTCCACGCTTTGCGGGCTGTGCATTTCGCGGGCGTGCTCGACCCGTGTCATGGCCAGCAGTTGCTCGGTCAGGCGCACGGCGTCGTCGGTGGTTTGCCTGGCCGCCGACAGCAAGGCCTGCGCCTGTTCGGGCTCGGCATTGCGCTGGGCCAGCGCCAGCTGCGTTTTAAGGGCCGTAAGGGGCGTGCGCAACTGGTGCGCAGCGTTGTCCAAAAAGCGCTTGCGGATGTCGATCAATCGGCCCAATCGGTCCAGATAGCTGTTCAGGGTCTCGATCAGGGGCCGCAACTCGCGTGGCAAGTCCGGTGGCTGAATGGGCGAGAAGTCGTCGTCGGCCTTGTTCGCCAATTGCCGACGAAACGCCTCCAGTGGCCGGATGCCACGCTGCACACCCCAGATCACCAAAATCGCAGCCGCCAACAGCAACAAGCCCTGGCTGCCCAAGGTGTCCCACAAAATGTTCTGAATCAATTGCTGACGCGCCTCCATGGTTTCGGCCACGGTGATCTTGATCAGCGGCTCGCTCAGGCCCGCGTCCTCCATGACGTGCGTGAGTTGGGCCAGGCGCACGGGCTGGTTCAGGTACACCCCGTCGTCGAACTGCACCAAGGCAAAATACTTCACGGCCGACTGCGTGCGCACAGGCGCATCGGGCAAAGCCGCCACACCGGCCAAGTACTGACCTGCGGGGGTGGCGACTTTGTAAAACAATCGCGAGCCGGTGTGGTTTTCAAACAAGTAGCCTGCGGCCTTCATCACGTCCAGCTGCAGGCGACCATCGCGCCAAGCCAGCTCTTCGGCCAAGGTCCGTGCAGCCAGATACAAAGACCGGTCATAAGCCTCGTTGGCCGCCTGCACCGCATTGCCATAGCCAACCCAGGCGTTGACGCCGATCAACGCGGCCAGCGGCAGCAAAATCCAGCTGAGCAAGCGCCTGCGCAGCGATGACACCGCTCGGACCGGATGCGCTGGCGTTGTGGTCATGCACTGCCCGAAGGCGAAGTCAGCATGTAGCCCATGCCGCGAAAGGTGGTGATCACCACTTCGGCAGGCCCACTGTGGGATGCCGCAGAAGTTTCGAGCTTTTTGCGCAAACGGTAAATCAGCACCTCCACCGCGTCCAGCCCGGCGGCCTCGTCAGCGAACACCTCGCTGTGCAGCTGCTCTTTGCTCACCGTGCGCTGCGGCGAGGACAGCAACACACGCAGCGCAGCTGCCTCGCGTTGCGTCAAAGCCAGCACCTGACCGTGCAGTTGTGCGGTGCCGTTTTCGGGCTGCATCTCCAGCGGCCCCCAGCGCAGGGCCGTGGTTTTGGCGCGGCCATGGCGGCGAAGCAAAACCTGCAAGCGGGCTTCGAGCTCGCTCAAATCAAACGGCTTGGGCAAGTAGTCATCGGCCCCCATGTTCAGACCCAGCACCCGGTCGGGCACACTGGCGCGCGCCGTCAAAATCAGCACCGGCACTGCATCGCCACGCGAACGCAAGGCCTGCAGCACGCTCAGGCCGTCTGGCCCCGGCAACTGCAAATCGAGCAGCACCGCATCAAAGCCGTGCCCCGGCTGCAGGCAGCGCTCGGCCGCATGGCCATCGGTGGCAAATTCAACCGCCATGCCGCCCTGGCGCAAGGCGGTGCCCAGCCACAGGGCAATGTCGGGTGTGTCTTCCACCAACAAAATGCGGGGGTTCATCGGGTGATTGAGGGTATTCACTGAATGGATTTGACAGGTGCTTGACAGCTTGACGCCCGGCTTGGCACCAAAATCGTGCCATCTGCCCAAGGTATGTGCCCGGCAGTGGCTTTTTGATTTTCACACAGGAGACCTGCATGTCCATTTCCAAACGCGACTTCATGGCCCTCGGCGCTGCCGCTGGTGCTTCTATGGCCCTGCCCGCTTGGGCTCAGGCCAAACCCATGTTTGACACGCTCAACATGTTCGTGCCCGCGGCCCCCGGCGGCGGCTGGGATGGCACCGCCCGCTCGATCGAACGCGCGGCCAAGGCCGCTGGCCTGGTGGGCAACATGCAGTTTGAAAACGTCGGCGGCGCCGGCGGCATGGTGGGCTTGCCTCGCTTTGTGAACCAGCGCAAAGGTCAGGGCAACATCCTGATGGTGGGCGGCTCGGTCATGATCGGTGCGGGCATCGCCAACAAGAGCCCGGTGACCATCAAAAACGTCACCCCCATCGCGCGCCTGACCGAAGAGGCTGGCGTCATCGTGGTGCCCGCAGCGGGCAAGATCAAGACCTGGAAAGAGCTCGAAGCGGCCATCAAAGCCAACCCCAAAGCCGTCTCGGTGGCCGGTGGCAGCGCTGGCGGCACAGACCACTTGATCCTGGGCATGTTGATCAAAGCGCTGGGCAAAAACCCACGCGAAGCCGCTTATGTGGCCTTTGCTGGCGGCGGCCCCGCCAACGCAGCCATCTTGGGCAACCAGGTGGTGGCGGGCATTTCTGGCTACTCCGAGTTTGAAGAGCAAATCAAGGCCGGTAAGATGATTCCTTTGGCCGTCTCGGGCAAAAGCCGCATTCCCGGCGTCAACGTCCCGACTTTGACCGAACTGGGCATCAACGTGTCCGAATCCAACTGGCGCGGCGTGTTTGCCGCCCCTGGCATCAGCGACGCGCAGCGCAACAACTTGATTGACTTTGTCACCCGCCTGAGCCAATCGGCCGCTTGGAAGCAAGAGCTCGAAACCCGGAAATGGACCAATGCCTTCATGACCGAGCGCCCGTTTGAGCGCGATCTGGCCAAAGACATTGCCGACAAGGAAGTGCTGATGAAAGAACTGGGCCTGGCATGACGCCTTTGCGCCTGGCTCTTTTGCTGTTGGCCGTGTGCGGCGTGGCGGCCTGGCAGGTCACGGTCATTCCGCCATCCCTGATGCAGATGACCGTGGGCCCGGTGCTGGCCCCGGCCGCCATCGTGGCAACGCTCACCGTGGTGGCGCTGCTCTACGGCTGGAGCGCCTGGCGCGGACGTCAGGTGGACCTGAGTCAGGAGGCCGGACAAGAAGCCCTGCCCGGCTCGACCACCCGAATGCTCAGCTTGCTGGGCGGTGGGGTGGCCTTCATCGCGCTGGTCATTCCCTTGGGTTTTGTGCTGCCGGGAACGCTGTGCGGCATGTGCATCGCGCGTGCGTTTGACGCGCCCTTCAGCGGCAAGTCGCTGCTCATTTGCGGCCTGATTGCCGGTGTGTTCTGGTTTGTCTTTGCCCGCCTTCTGGGCGTGGGCCTGGGCCCAGCTTTGCCCTGGTTAGTTTGAATCGGATACCCCATGGAAGCTTTTGACGCCCTGATGGGCGGCTTTGCCATTGCCTTGCAACCCACCACCTTGCTGTGGGGCTTTGTGGGCTGCTTTATCGGCACCCTCGTGGGCGTGTTGCCCGGCATTGGTCCGGCGCTGACCATCGCCTTGCTGCTGCCCCTGACCTACCATGTGCCCGCCACCAGCATGTTCGTCATGTTCGCGGGCATTTATTACGGCGCGGCCTATGGCGGCTCCACCACTTCCATCTTGCTCAACACCCCGGGCGAATCGGCGGCCGTGGTCACCGCGCTCGAGGGCAACAAAATGGCCAGAAACGGCCGCGCCGGACAGGCCCTGGCCACAGCGGCCATCGGCAGCTTTGTGGCGGGCACCATCGGCACTTTGGCGCTCACCTTTTTTGCACCCTTGGTGGTCGATGCGGCGCTGGCTTTTGGCCCGGCCGAATACTTCAGCCTGATGGTCCTGTCGTTGGTGGCGGTGTCGGCGGTGCTGGGCAACTCCATGCTGCGCGGCCTGGTGGCCCTGAGCCTGGGCTTGCTGCTGGGCATGGTGGGCATTGACCTGCAAACGGGCCAACCCCGCTTCACCTTTGGCCGCCCCGAATTGCTTGATGGCATCGAAGTCACCGTGGCCGCAGTCGGCCTGTTTGCCGTGGGCGAGGCGCTTTACTTGGCTTGGCAAGGCCGAGAAACCAAAACAGGCGAAGTCATGAAACTCTCGGGCAGCCTGTGGATGAGCAAACAAGACTGGGCCCGCTCGTGGAAAGCTTGGCTGCGTGGCGCGTTCTTTGGATTTCCCATCGGCGCCATGCCTGCGGGCGGGGCCGAATTGCCCACGCTGCTGTCTTATTACACCGAGAAAAAACTCTCCAAACACCCCGAAGAATTTGGCCACGGCGCGATCGAAGGTGTGGCGGGCCCGGAAGCCGCCAACAACGCGGCCGCTGCAGGCGTGCTGATGCCACTGCTCACATTGGGCATCCCCACTTCTGCCACCGCGGCCATCATGCTCTCGGCCTTTGAAGGCTACGGCATCCAAACCGGTCCACAACTGTTCAGCCAACAAAGCGGCCTGGTCTGGACCCTGATCGCCAGCCTCTACATTGGCAACGTGATTTTGCTGATCCTCAACCTGCCCCTGGTCAGCCTCTGGGTCAAGCTGCTCAAGATCCCGCCGCCCTGGCTTTACGCGGGCATCATCGTCATCTCGACAGCAGGCGTTTACGGCGCCGGCAACTCGGTGTTCAACGTGGGCTTGTTGTTTGTCTTTGGCCTGCTGGGCTATGTGATGCGGCGCTTTGACTTCCCGGCCGCGCCCTTGATCGTGGGCCTGATCCTGGCCCCTATGGCCGAACAATCCATGCGCCAGGCCCTGACCATCAGCCAAGGCGAATGGTCCACCTTTTTCACCCGCCCCCTGTCGGGCAGCTTGATGGCCGTGGCAGCGCTGCTGCTGATCGTGCCCCCCCTGTGGAAACAATGGCGACACCTTCAAGCCCGCTGATCTGGACTTACCCTTTGAATCACCGCATTGATTTGCTTGAAATTTCAACTTTTTTGAAACTGCAGCCATGAGCCACAACGAACTCCACCCTCTGCTGCGACGCGACTACCTCAAGTGGATGGGTGCTGCTGGCCTGGCGGCCTCGGGCGTCAGCGCGCATGCCCAATCCGCTTGGCCCAGCAAGCCCATTCGCTGGATCGTGCCCTTCGCCCCGGGCGGCACTTCCAGCATCGTGGCACGCACCATGGCCAACGAGTTGACCAAGCAGATGGGCGTCTCGATCATCATTGACAACAAAGGCGGCGGCGGCGGCGTGCCCGCCATGCAAGAGATGATGCGCACCCCAGCCGACGGCTACACCATCGTCATGAGCCACATTGGCCTGATGGCGGTCAACCCCCTGATCTACCCCGACAGCGGCTACGACGTGAACAAAGACTTTGTACCCGTCACCCTGCTGTCTCGCGTGCCCAGTTTGTTTGTGGTGCACAAAGACGTGCCGGTGACCGACCTCAAACAGCTGATCGCCTACGTCAAGGCCCGTCCCGGTCAACTCAACTACGCCTCGGCCGGCAACGCCAGCGCAGGTCACCTGGCCATGGAAGCACTCAAGCTGGCCGCAGGCATGTTCATCACCCACATCCCCTACCGCGGCACTGGCCCCGCACTCAACGACGTGCTGGCGGGCCGCATTCAATTGCTCTCGGCAGGCACCCCGGCCTTGTTGCCCCACATCAAGAGCGGCGCCCTGCGCTGCCTGGCCACCGGCACCACCGAGCGCATTTCGGTCTTGCCCGATGTGCCCGCCGTGACCGAATTCGGTTTCAAGGATTTTGAAACCGTGCAGTGGTACGGCATCACCGCACGCGCCGGCACACCGCCCGAGATCATCCAGAAGTTGCAACAAGAATGCGCCAAGGCCTTGAAGTCGCCCGATGTGATCGCCAAGAACGCCGCCGAAAGCGCCATTCCCGGTGGCGGCACACCCAGCGAATACGCGGCCTTCATTGCCAAAGAACAAGCGCGCTGGAAAGAAGTGGTCATCAAAGGCCAGATCAAACCTGGCTAAGCCAAGCCACACAATGGTTGCCGCGCAAGTCCTTCAGCCCATTCTACTTCGACAACTTGCCAGAACGCCTGCTTTGAATCATGGCCACGTTCATCTCACCATCGAGTGACGACGCATAAAACCGCTCAATCATCTGCACCGAGGTTCTGGCATTGCGCGCCAGCGTCAGCATGTCGATGCCTTGACCGTAAAGCAAACGGAACATGATGGAGGTGTGCCTCAAACAATACAGCGTCTTGGGGCGGTTCTTGTCATCGGTGGTGGCCAAACCCGCCTCACGCATCACCCATTTGAACCAAAATCCCAGCACCGCCAAGGCGTAGTTGCGGTCATTTTCCGCAGGCAGAAAAAGGTAATCTTCGGGTCCGCCAACGCCCTGCAATTTTTGGTGACGAAGAAGCGACTCGTACACCTGCACAGCCGCTTGCATGGTGACCATCGGTTTGTCGTGTTTTTTGGTTTCGGGCAAGTTCATCCGCAAATACACGTTTTGACCCCGCACGACCGTCACGTGCTTGTGCTTGAGTTGCCGCAAATCACCGGGCCTGACAAAACTATTGGCCATGAAGCGGATGACCCAAAACATGTCGGGCGTCATCATCCGGTTTCGGGGCGCCACCCAAAAACGCTCTCTTTGACCCTCGGTGGATTTGAGTTCAGGTGACACCACCATGACCCTTGACAACTTCAAGGCGGTTCGGGCTAATTTGCTGTACTCCTGCAGTGACAACATTGACCGAGGTTGCGTGACCACTTTGATTTTTGGAAACTCTGGCACTTCTTTCAAAAGCCCCTGACGGGTGGCCAATTTAAGCAACTTGCGAACCAACACAAAATATTGGGAAATGGTGGTGGAGCTCAATCCATGCTTGGTCAAGCGCGAAACAAATCCATCCAAATCGACGTGGGTGACTTGGGTGGGGGGGATGTACTTGAAGAATGGCAGCACATGGGCGTCGAGCCTGTTCTTTTGGATGCCCACCGAAGAGGCGCTCAACTCGTCGCGTGAAACGCGTTCCCACTCTAGATCCAACAACGTATCGGCCAGCGCTGTGAAATTGTTCTTTTTATCAAATGCAACCTGGTCAGAGACCCTTTCAACTTTCGGCGCAAGCCTGACCGGGGCTGGCTGCGCTTCGGGCAGTTGAAAAGCCACAGAATTGACGCCCGTCAATTCAAGCCCCTGAATTGAAGCCTGACCCAATTGACTGCAGATGACATTCCAACTTTGAAGGTTCAAAACATAAAAAGCGGGCCTGTTGTCGTGCAAGACCAAAAGTGAAGATGCGCCGCAAGCATCCGCAATGTTTTGTGGATTGGCTAAGAACTCATTCAGGCCAATCAGTTTCCCAGCGTTTATATAACTTGTTTTCATGACCGCTAGTTTTTGACAGACTGACTGAAAAATCAGCTGGGGAAACCCCTGAGAGTACCACTTCATTCTAGCTG